>JAIDUG010000009.1 GCA_029060305.1 Ruminococcus sp. | reverse complement strand
AATTATACTCCGTCAGACAATGCAGTTTATTATGTTTCGGTCGATTACGGCACTCTGAATCCGTGTTCAATGGGTCTATGGGCAGTTGAAAAAGACAAAGCTGTCCGCCTGAAAGAGTATTACTATGACGGTCGAAAAAAGAGTATTCAGAAGACCGATGAGGAATATTATTCCGCACTCGAAAAACTCGCCGAGGGGTTTGAGGTAAAAAACGTGATTATTGACCCGTCCGCAGCCAGTTTCATAACAACCATAAAAAAACACGGAAAATTCAGTGTAAGAAAGGCAAGAAATGACGTTCTGAACGGTATACGTACAACAATGACCTTACTTGACAATGACCGGATTTTTTTCTGTGATAACTGCAAAGATACAATCCGTGAATTTTCTTTGTACCGGTGGGACGAAAAGTCCGGAAAAGATGCGGTTATCAAGGAAAATGACCACGCTATGGACGATATACGCTATTTTTGCTATACGGTTCTAAGAAGAATTTTAATGCATGAGGAGGGATAATTCTTGAATTTTTTCAGCTTGTTGAAATCAGCAATCCATAAATTTTTCGGCAGAAATGAAACAGTCGTTTCGCACGAAATGCAGACAGCAAGCGAAATATGGCATGATATTTACACAAACAACGCTCCTTGGCTGAAAAATGACGTTATTTCACTCCGTCTGCCAACTGCTATTGCTTCGGAACTGTCATGGCTTGTTTTCACCGAAAGTGAAATAACAACCGATGAAAACAGTCCGTACAAAGCCATTATTGACGATTTTTCAGACCGTCTTGATGACGAATTTGAAACGGCATTGGCATTCGGTGGAATGATGTTCAAACCTTATCTGTCACACGGAAAAATCTTCATTGACCTGATTCGTGCAGATTGTTTCGCACCTGTTGCATTTATCGGTAACACAATGACATCAGCAATTTTCGTAAGCAAGAAAACTATCGGAAACGCCTATTTTACGTTGATTGAATATCATGAGTTCAATACCGAAAACCGTACACATACGATAAAAAACAAGGCATACAAAAGCCTGAACAGCGACATTATCGGCTGGGAATGTCCGTTTAATGAAGTTCCTGAATGGTCTGGACTTGTGTCTGAAATCGTATTCAGAAACGTCGAAAAACCGCTGTTTTCGTACTTTCGTGTACCGTCAGCAAATGACATAGACCTTGATTCACCGCTTGGAGTGTCGGTCTATGCGAGGGCGGTTGAACTTATTCGGCAGGCTGATGAGCAGTGGGCAAGGATTGAATGGGAGTACGAATCCAAAGAAACCGCACTTGATGTCGGTCAGGATATGATTAAAGAAAACGCCTTACCTAAGCGGAAAAACCGAATTTACAGAAAGTTTGACATTGATAATCTTGACGGAAATTTCTACAACGTTTTTTCGCCGGAAATCCGTGATTCTGCACAGTTCAATTATTTCAACAGGATTTTGCAGAGGATTGAATTTAACTGCGGTTTGACTTATGGTACGCTTTCAGACCCTCAGACCGTTGAAAAAACTGCCGAGGAAGTCAGAACGTCAAAACAGCGTTCATACACACAAGTTTCGGCAATTCAGCGGAATCTTGAATCGGCAATAAATGACCTGTTCTATGCAGTATCTGTATATGCAAAAATCAGTGGTATTTCGTCAGAAAATGCAGAAATTACCTGTACATGGGGTGACGGCATTCTTGAAGATACCGACAAGGAATTTCAGAGACGTTTGCAGATGGTGAACGCCGGAATCCTCACTAAAGAAAAGTTTATCTCGTGGTATTTCCATTGTGACGAAAATCGGGCAGGAGAATATATTCCGCAGTCTGACGGTCTTTTCGGAGGTGTTTAAATGCTGTTTCTGGAATATTACGAAACTTGTGCAGACGATATTGTCAGACTTTATCAGCAACTTGAAGACGACATTATTTCGGACGTTATACGCAGGATTATAAAAACCGGAAAAGTCACTGAAACTGCTCGTCATCAGATTGAACAGCTTCAGGAAACAGGACTTTTATATGATGATATTCTGAAAACTATCGCCAGTAAAACCGATGCAACAACTCAGCACGTCAAAGCATTATTTGAAGATGCAGGTGTTGAGACTGTCCGTTTTGACAACAGAATTTATCGTGAAAATGATCTGACACCGGTTGACATACGACAGTCTTCTGCTATGCGACAGACACTGGAAGCCGGTTACAGAAAAACTCTCGGCAACATGAAAAATCTGACAATGACTACCGCAAACACCTCGCAGACGGCTTACATAAACGCCTGTAATCAGGCTTATATGCAGATTACAAGTGGTGCATTTTCATATCAGGAAGCTATCAGACAGGCGGTTCAGAAGACAGCTCAGGACGGCGTGAAAGTGCTTTATCCGTCCGGACATACGGACAGGATAGACGTTGCTGTTAGACGTGCGGTTCTTACCGGTGTCGGTCAGACGTGCCGTGAAATCGGTCTTATGAACGCCGAAGAATGCGATTGTGACTTGATGGAAATTTCCGCCCATTCCGGTGCGAGACCTGCTCACGCCCAATGGCAGGGAAAAATTGTGTCGCTTTCCGGAAAGCGTGGTTATCTGTCAAAGTCTGATATTGGTTACGGTACTGGTGACGGCTTTGGTGGTTGGAATTGCCGTCACGACTGGTATCCTTTTTTTGAGGGATATTCCAAGCCGAACTATTCCAAACGCCAGCTTGAACAGCTTGACGAAAAAAACATTGAGTATAACGGAAAACTCTATAATCAGTACGAAATTTCACAAATTCAACGTCGATACGAGCGTGAAATCCGTTCCGCTAAGCGTGAACAGGTTGCATTTGAAGTCGCCGTTGAAGAAGCTGATGACCCTGAACTTTTACAAGTCATGCAGGACAGTCTGAATTATGCAAAATCACTTGTCAAAGAACGACAGAAAAAAATGCGTGATTTCATTCGTCAAACTGGACAAAACAGAGACTATTTCAGGGAACAGAATTATCCGAAAGGGAAATTAAAAAGTAATTTGGATAATGATGATGGAATACTTGATAAAATTAAAAGTATTTTCAAAAAAACATCATTGACTTCTATTGAAAATAATGATATAATTGATATTGATAAAGAGTTATCATTTAAGAAAATTAAAGGAAAACATACTCAAAAATCTGATTTAAGGAATACAAATCCTAATTATTCTCGTGAATCCGAAGAATATAGCAAAAACTGTCAGCGTTGTGTTAATGCTTATGAAGCAAGAAGACGTGGTTATGATGTTGAAGCTTTGCCACGTATTCTTGATGGTAGTGATAGACTTCCCATTATGGCAGATAAGGAAAATGGCTGGACAGCAGTTTATAAAAATCCGGAATTAATATCTTGTGCTGCTGATGAACAGCAGGAAATGATTGAGAATGTTAATAATACTATAAAATCATTTAGTGAAAATTCAAGAGCAATTGTAAGAGTTCAATGGAAGAAACGTGGTGGTCATGTTTTCATATCCGAAACAATAGATGGTAAAACAAAATTTATTGACCCTCAAACTAATAAAAAGAACGTTTCAGAATATTTAAAAAGAGCTAAACCTGAATCTACTTTTGTTATGAGAATAGATAATTTAGAATTTACTGATAAGATTTTTGAATGTTGTAAGGAGTCAGAACATGATTGATTTATATAAAGCTATTGAAATATTTCATGATAATGTAAAAGGTGTAAGTATAGGTGCTATTGTAGATGTAGGTCATTCATTTATTTTTTGGGAATCGGATGAAAATGAGGAATTTTCTGAAACTGCTGCTACTGCAATAAATAAAACTACTGGTAAAGTGACGGCATATTTTGAACCTGACCATTGGGACGAACTTGATAAAGCTATTGAAATAGAAATACCTAAATGATATTCATAAAATTAAAACACTTTTAGAACGCTCTTTAAAGGGCATTTAAACGTCGTTTAAACAGTGTTTAAAGACCATTTAAAAATATAGACCGCAAGGTCTTATTTTTATACCAATTTTTAAGAAAAGG
>JAIDUG010000008.1 GCA_029060305.1 Ruminococcus sp. | reverse complement strand
GCGCCTTTAACTCAGCTGGATAGAGTAACTGCCTTCTAAGCAGTAAGCCGCTGGTTCGAATCCAGCAAGGCGCGCCACCTTTTATTTATGGTGGGTGTAGCTTAGCTGGTTAAAGCGTCGGATTGTGGTCCCGAAGACCGTGGGTTCGAATCCCATCTCCCACCCTTAAAAATTTCTCCCTGATTTTTATATCGGGGAGTTTTTTGTTTATTAATTTTTACTGTAATGAAATGCAATGATATTGTCAATGTTGTCATATATAAATATCTGTGCTTCTGCCGAATAATAGTTTTGATAATATACTGTACCGTCAAATCGATTTTTCAATTGAGTAGTTATTCCAATTGATTTTCCGTCCTTAGTGGGAACTCTTTTTTCAAAGTTGTTTATCTCCAAAATACCAATAGATATAAGCCAGTTTGTAATCCACACAGCTTGTATTTTTTTTATATTGTTTTCGGCTGTAACCCTGTTTAGTTCATTAGCTATTTCGCTTATCATTGCGTTTGGCATAATTTTCAACTGTTTACGCTGTTCCGCTGTTATAAAGAAACGCTTTCTGCGTTGTGAATTTTTGTTTAAACTTTCAGTTATATTTTCTTCCAGAATTTCGGAAATATATTTCAGACACTCAAGAATATTGCGATTCATAACAGTTTCCTTATCGGCAAAGCCTTTTCTGTTTGAAACTGTTATATCTTCTTCAATTTTGCCGATACACTCTTTTAAGAAACTAAATTTTTCATATTTGTCCATAAATTTTTCACCTCCCTGTATGTTTTCCCCGCCTGAGAGACGGGGATTTTTTATTGTAATTAATATTACTCTGTCAGATAAGTATCCATTTTCCAGCCTTCGCCGTCAATGTAGTATACAATATAGTCCTGTTCGTAAATTTCCGGTTCTGTTTCCGTGTCTTTGATATAAGACTCCATTTTACACTTGAGACGGTGAACGTTTTCAGGCTTGAAATAAAGCGTTATGTTTTCCGTATTATATTCAGCGTTATCCATAAATTCGTTGAATTTTTCTGTATCAACCTTTTCCATACCGCCCTGTTCGTCTATATAGTCGCTGATAATCTGATAGTCGCCGTAATTCTGAATGAGTATATCTGTAATATCATTAGGATTTTCAACAATTTCATCTGAAATTATTTCATTGATACGGATTGTGTTTGCTGAATACGACTGTAAAGTACCCATTACTTCTTCAATAGTCATATCACTTATTTCTGCCATAAAACTGAATATTTCAAAGTATTTGTCAGGGTATGAAAGTTTCATCATATTGCCGATACTGTTGTTTTCCATACATTTTCTGTAACTTTTTATAACCTCGTCATAACCGTCTGTCCTGTCGGCGATTTTTTCCGGTACATCAGTAATTATTTCCGTTACAACAGTAGGGGATTGTATGTCTTCCGAATCACTTTCCGAATTGTTTTTTTCTCCGCACGATACACATATACACATGACGGCAGTAAGTATAATTGCAAATTTTTTCATGATATTACCTCTTTCCTGTAGGATAATCCTATTATATCAGATTTTCATGAAAACTGCAACTAAAATATGATTACAGATTTTCAAAATAATGTGAAAAATTTTTCAAATACTATTGACAAAAACCGTATAATATGTTAAAATTGCATTATATGTAATAAAACTATTTTATTTATGGAGGGTTAAAAAATGAAAAAAAAACATTTTAAAAATCTTCTTGCCGGTACACTCAGTGCCGTAATGATATGTTCTACAGCATCTGCTGTATATGCTGTAGATTCTGCAACAGGTTCAACAGCAGAGGGAAAAATCATTTATTCCTCAGATTTTGAGGACGGCGACGTTTCTGCTTTTACCGCAAGAAATTCTGGTGATACTACTGTTATATCCGCAAGTGAAGAAAACGCTGTAAGCGGTAAAAAATCACTCTGTGCAAGCGGACGTACAAAAACATGGAACGGTCCGGCACTGAAACTTGACGATATTTGCGAAGCCGGTAAAGCTTATCTTATAAGTGCAAAGGTTATGGGACAATACTATACAAGCAATACTTTCAGTATGCAGTATACAGATGCCTCAGGTACTGAACATTATGAAAATCTTGCTAACCTCAACGGCAACGGTTGGCAGGAAATAAATGACATAAAGATAAGTTTTTCCGACGACGTAAGCAATGTAATGATATATTTTGAGGGCGGTACTGACAACATCTATATAGATGATTTCACACTGAAAGAAGCTCCTACTCACGATATTCAGCAGGATATTCCGTCACTCAAGGAATTGTACAGCGATTATTTCAAAATCGGTACAGCTGTAACTGCAAAGGAACTTGCTCCGCAGTCCACAAAAGACCTTATACTGAAACAATTTAACAGCATTACAGCCGGTAACGAACTCAAACCGGACGCTATTCTTGACCAGAAGGCTTGTCAGGAAATGGCAGCATCAGGAAATGACGAAGACCCACAGGTTAATCTTGACAGTGCAAAGTCTATTCTCAATTTTGCAAGGGAAAATAATATTCCAGTAAGAGGACACGTTCTTGTATGGCATCAGCAGACACCCACATGGTTCTTTAAGGAAAACTATGACCCTGACGGCGAATGGGTTTCAAAGGAAAAAATGCTTGTCCGTATGGAAAACTATATAAAGAATGTTTTCGCAAAGGTTGAGGAAGAATATTCTGACGTTGATTTCTATGCGTGGGACGTTGTAAACGAATGCTGGCTTGACGACGGTTCTGCACGTCCTGCCGGTACTCAGGAGGAGGGTTCACAAAATTCTCCGTGGGTACAGATTTTCGGCGACAACTCTTTCATAAAACCTGCTTTTGAGTTTGCAAAGAAGTACGCTCCCGAGGGAACTAAACTCTACTACAATGACTTCAATGAATATATGCCTCAGAAGACGGACGCTATTATAAAAATGGTTGAGGAAATAAATTCCGACGGTCACTATATTGACGGTATCGGTATGCAGTCACACCTTGACGCACGTTCCGGAAGTGATGCATTCCCGTCAGTAAACGTCTACAAAAAGGCACTTGACAAATTCTGCGAAACAGGTCTTGACGTTCAGGTGACAGAACTTGACGTTACCGTAAACGACAAAGACCATTTCAAAGAACAGGCACAGTATTACAGTGACATTATGGACACTATTGTTGCACAGAAAGACAAGATTTCCGCTGTAGTATTCTGGGGAACGACTGACGACCAGAGTTGGAGAGCTTATGGTTATCCACTTCTTTTCAACGAGGACTATACAGCTAAAGAATCATTCTATTCAATTATAGACGGTATTGAATCAACAGGTACTACTACAACTACTACACAGACTACAGTTACCGCAGAAACGACTACTACTGAAACAACAACAGCTTTCATTCCGCATTATATTACATTTTCATTTGAAGATACTATAACCGATATAACCGACGAAACAATTACGTTTAAGGAAAACGGAAAGTTCAATGTATATAACCCTGAAGTTATTGAAAAATTTAAGTCTGCCGGTGTAGGAAGTAATGTTTCGATTGAGGTACAGTGTCACGACGGTACTCATAATATAATGGGTCTGAAGAAATTCGAAGTAATCGGTGAAAACAATATTTCATATGGTGACGCTAATGAGGACGGCAAAGTAAATATTTCTGATGCTGTATTAATTATGCAGTCAATCTCGAATCCAAGTGAATATAAACTGACCGAGCAGGGAATAAAAAACGCTGATGTTGTTGACAATGACGGTGTAACCAACAATGATGCTCTTGCAATACAGATGATTGAAGCAAAGTTATTGAAACTTTCCGACCTTCCTGTTACTGCTGACCAGCTTAATCGTGAATGATTATATAAAAAACCGGACGTAAAGTCCGGTTTTCTTTTTATTCTGGAAAATTAATTTTCATATAAACAGAAGTTTTATTCATTATATATGTGTGGAATAGTTAGGAGCTTCTTTGGTAATGTAAATATCGTGTGGGTGACTTTCCTTGAGACCTGCTCCTGTAATTCTTACAAACTGTGCTTTTTCGTGGAGGTCGGGAATAGTTTCACAGCCACAGTAGCCCATTCCTGAACGTATACCGCCGACAAGCTGGAAGATTGTATCAGCAACAGCACCCTTGAAAGGTACACGACCCTCAACGCCTTCCGGAACGAGTTTCTTAGCACCCTCCTGAAAATATCTGTCTGTTGAACCGTTAGCCATAGCACCGAGACTTCCCATGCCACGATAAACCTTAAACTGTCTTCCCTGATAGATTTCGGTTTCGCCGGGAGCTTCAGCACAGCCTGCGAGAAGTGAACCAAGCATTACAACGTCAGCACCGGCAGCAAGAGCCTTTACAATGTCGCCGGAATACTTTATACCGCCGTCAGCGATAACGGGAATACCGTATTTCTTAGCAACACAGGCAACGTCATAAACTGCCGTAATCTGAGGTACGCCGATACCTGCAACAACTCTTGTTGTACAGATAGAACCAGGACCGATACCGACTTTAACGCAGTCTGCACCTGCTTTGATAAGGTCTTCAGCAGCTTCTGCTGTTGCAATATTTCCGGCAATAACAGGAATGTCGGGATATGCTTCTTTCACCATACTGAGACACTTGAGAATATTTGCACTGTGACCGTGTGCGGAGTCAAGGACAAGTACATCAACCTGTGCGTCAATGAGAGCCTTTGCACGTTCAAGAACGTTTGCAGTTACGCCGATAGCTGCACCGCAGAGAAGTCTTCCACGGTTGTCACGTGCGGAATTAGGATACTGCACGGATTTTTCAATATCCTTGATAGTGATAAGACCTTTGAGAATACCATCGTCGTCAACAATCGGGAGCTTTTCTATTTTGTGTGAACGGAGAATTTCCTGAGCCTGCTCAAGATTTGTACCAACCGGAGCGGTGATTAAATTTTCCTTTGTCATGACTGAGGAAATTTTTGCGTTGAAATCAACAAGAAAACGCATATCTCTGTTTGTGATAATTCCGACGAGTTTTTTATTTGCGTCAACAATCGGAACGCCTGAGATTCTGTATTTGCCCATAAGTTCGTCAGCATCAGCAACGATATGGTCTTCAGTGAGTGAGAACGGGTCAACAATAACTCCGTTTTCGGAACGCTTTACTTTGTCAACTTCTTCTGCCTGCTGTTCGATAGTCATATTTTTGTGGATAATTCCGATACCACCTTCACGGGCAATAGCAATAGCCATACGTGAATCTGTAACGGTATCCATAGCAGCAGTCATAATCGGAGTGTTAAGACGAATAGTTTTAGTGAGATTAGTGCCAAGCTTAATCATGTTAGGGGTAACATCTGATTTTGCAGGAATGAGAAGTACATCATCAAAGGTCAGACCCTCTTTCTGAAATTTACTGTTCATGTCAGTCAGCATAAAAATTTCCTCCTTACAAAAATTATTATCTTTAATAATACTCTTTTTTCGGTTTTATGTCAAGACTTTTGTGAAAAGACAGATATAGAAGTTTTTTGTATAAAAGCGGTCTCTTTTGGCGAAAACGGCAACTATAAAAATTTTCACCTTAAAAATACATTCTGTAATAATATGTTTTAAGGAAAATATATAAAGAAAAATTTCCGTATATAGTGTTGAGTTTCTGCATAAAAAATTCCGTCCGTGAATATAATTTAATAAAAAAAGCGGAGGTAATTTTATGCAGGACAAGAACTTAAAACCAAATCAGAATCAGAATCTTATTCTCGAAAACCGCAGGAATCTCAGCATTTCGGGAATAACCGATGTTGACAGTTTTGATGAAAAGGCAATATGTCTTTACACACATCTCGGGGAACTTACAATACAAGGTAAGGAATTACATATTGATTCAATGAGTGTTGAAACAGGTGATATGACCATTACAGGTGATATATGGTCGATTATCTATGGTGACAAGGAACGCAAGTCTCCTGTGTCATTTTTAGGGAGACTTTTCAGATGAATGTTCCTGAAACTTTTTTTTCCACAAGTGAGGAGATTTTTCTTTTCGGGATTTCGTGCTTATTCGGTGTTATAATAGGTGTGTGTTATGACGTTTTCAGGACAGCAAGAATACTTTTTCCGCATAATACTGTACTCGTCGTAATTGAAGACGTTGTATTCATGGCAGGATATGCGGTTTTTTTGTCGTCATTTGCTACCGTATGTGCGAGAGGTGAACTCAGATTTTACTATATTGTCGGAAACGCTATCGGATTCATAGTATACTTTTTTACTCTCGGAAGTGTTGTAATCGGCACAATGAAAAAAATATATTTTTTCGTTATAAAAATACTTGGAATAATCTTCCGTCCTTTCCGGTCGGTTTATGTAAATTTACAGGAAAAAGCGGATAAATTTGTGGGAAGTTCCAAAAATTCAGTTAAAAGAAATAAAAAATCTTCATTTCTATTGCTAAATCCCACTCGTTTGTTGTATAATAGAAAAGAAAATAAAAAAAGAAAGAACGTGAATAGCGTTGCCGAAAAAGACAAAGGAAAAGACAAAAGTAAAATCAAAGCCAAGAAGCCTGTTTAACCGTGGGCTTGTTCATCTTGCTGCTGTTGCAGTTTTTATCGGTTGTATTATGCTTATTGCAACAACAGAAAAGGATTGTGCTGAAAAAGAAAAAGAACTGTCAGCACTTCAGGCTGAAATTGATTTGTATGAAGCTGAAAATACAGAGCTTCAGCGTGTGCTGGAAAATGATGACCTTTCTGAATATATGGAAAAGGTTGCTGTCGAGGAACGTGGTTACGCATATCCTGACGAACGCAGATTCTATGATACATCAAGGGATTAAATTTAAAAGGAGTAATATATTTTTATGCAGTTGGAAATAGGAAAAATCTACAACGGAAAAGTCAAGGGAATCACTCAGTACGGGGCTTTCGTCGATATTGAAGGCGGTGGCTCTGGTATGGTACATATTTCCGAAATCGCTAACACTTTCGTAAATGAAATCCGTGAACACCTTACGGAAAATCAGGAAGTGAAAGTAAAGGTAATCGGCATAAACGAAGCCGGTAAGGTAAGTCTTTCAATCAAAAAGGCGGTTGAAAATCCTGCTCCTCAGCAGAAACAAAGAAGACAGAATGATAACCGCAGAAATAAGCCAAACGTTTATGAGCCGAAAAAGACTATTCCGCAGTCTGAGATGACTTTTGAGGATATGATGTCACATTTCAAGCAGAGCAGTGAAGAGCGTATATGTGATATTAAAAGAAATACTGACAGAAAAAACAAGACTCGCAGAAAGTAATTATTTATGACCGTTCCTTTTTTTCGGGAGCGGTTTTTTTGTTGTAAGGTTGATTTTTGAACGAAAAATATGTGAAATACATTGCATTATTATCCGGTGTGTGATATAATGTACGAAGTAAAAATTTTTTTGAAAGGTTTAAAATATGTTTGAATATAAAAAATTTACAGCATTTCTTGCAAGTATGCTGATATGTGTTTCTGCAACTGTTTCCACAATGAGTACCTTTGCAGAAGAAGATATAACTGAATTGACTTCTGATACAGTAACCGACAATGAAGTTAGTGACGAGACTGCACCGGAAGATTTTACGACTGACGAAATTTCTTTATACTCTATGGATTCTGAAAGTGGAAATATAAATTCCGGTGATTTTGAGTATTCCGTAATAGATGATAATTGCATATGTATTGAGGGTTACAGCGGTACGGAAACAGACCTTGTTATTCCTGATACTATTGACGGAATGACAGTTACAGAAATAAGCGGAAAGGCTTTTGGCAACACTCCTGACCAGCCTTACGAAACTATAAGTATTCCTGCCAGTGTTACATATATTTCTGAAGATAATCCGTTTATGTATTGTCCGTCACTCAGGGAAATAATAGTCAGTCCGGACAATGAAAACTATATCGTGGAAGACGGCGTTCTTTATACAAGTAACAAGGAATTGTTAGTCTGTTATCCGTCAGCAAGAACCGGAAACAGTCTGAGTATTCCGGAGGGCGTAAAGGAAATCGGTATTGCTTCAATATTGAATACTACTCTCACTGAGATAAAATTTCCGTCCACACTTGAAAATATAAGGCGTTTCGGACTGCGAGGAAATGAACGTCTTAAATCAGTAGATATGAGCGGTACTGCATTGGAAGTGATTGATACAGCCGGTTTTGCGGAATGTACGTCATTGAATGAAATTATTCTGCCTGATACTCTTGTCTACATTGAAACAATTGCTTTTATGAATTGTTCGTCACTTGCTGATGTCACTCTTCCCGATTCTCTGGTATATATCGGACAGTATGCTTTTACCGGAACGGCTTTGACTAAAATTATTGTTCCCGATTCAGTTACGGAAATCGGATACGGTGCTTTAGGATATGAAGACGAAGATACACCGGTTTCTGATTTTCTGATTATAGGCTCTTACAATTCGGAAGCACATATATATTCTACTGATTCCGATGATGAATACGGTTATAAGAATGAATTTCAGTTTACAACTCCGGAAGCCTATGCTGAACAGGCAGAATATGATTCACTTGATAAAGATATATACGGAGATTTCGAGTATACAGCTATAGACGGTGAAGCAGTAATTACAGGTTGTAATTCGATTTTGCCTGTTGTAGAAGTGCCGTCCGAAATAAACGGTATGACTGTAACAAGAATATATACAAGTGCTTTTGAGAACTCGACAGCAGAAGAAATAATAATTCCGGAAACTGTAAAGACTATTGACAAACTCGCTTTTTATAACTGTTCTGAATTAAAAACCCTTACAATAAAAGGTGCTGAAACTATCGGCGACAGTGCGTTTGTAATGTGTGTTTCTTTGGTAAACCTTACTATTTCAGGAAATTGTCAGACTATCGAGGGAGACGAGCCTTTTATATCGTGTACACTTCTTGAAAATATAGATGTTACTGACGGTGACGGAGCTTATTCTTCGGAAAACGGCGTTCTTTACAACAAGGATAAGACTGTACTTTTAGTATATCCTGCTTCAAAAGCAGACAAGGAATTTAAAGTGCCGTCCGGTGTAAAGGAAATTTCTGTTTCAGCGTTCTGCAATAACAAGTATCTTGAAACCGTTGACGTTTCCGGAGTGGAAAGAATAGGAGCGTATGCTTTTGAGGGAAGTAAAAATCTTAAGAAAGCGATTTTGTCTGACAGTCTGAAGACAGTTGAAATATATGCTTTTGCTGACTGTCCTGCAATGAACAGTATAAGGATTCCTGCAAGCGTTGAAACAATCAGTGATTATTCATTTGGTTACAGGTTTGACGATTCCGGAAACAATTCTGAAACAGATAATATGATTACCGTTGACGGTTTCAAAATCTATGCGGAAAGCGGTTCAAGAGCATATCAGTACGCCAATGCCTGCAAAATTGAAGTCGTAAGCGGTACCGTGGAAATTTTCGGAAAAAATGTAGTAAAAGGTTTTCTGTGGGCAGTATGCGGAGTTGTTGGTGTACTTGTTGCCGGACTTGTATGTTTCGGAATATTCAGAAAGGTGAAAAAGAAAGGTAAATAATATGAATCTTAAAAAAATTTTTGTAACGGCTTTTACTGCTGTAATATCGTTTTCCTGCATGGTGACTTTAAACGTTTCGGCAGAAGAAGCACGTTATAATATTGACGAAACCCTCACAGACGGTACATTCACCTATGAACTTGTAAACGGTTCATATACGATAACAGGTTGTGAAACAGGTTCTATCATTCAAAGTATTCCGTCTATACGTAACGGTTATACTATCACTGCAATAGGTGACGGTGCGTTTATAGGCTGTAGTGGTATAACAGAACTTGAAATACCTGATACAGTCCGTTCAATAGGAATGAACGCTTTTGTAGGCTGTACATCACTGAAAAAAATAGTTATTCCCGATACTGTAAAGGAAATTTCGTCGGGTGCGTTTATGAGATGTACGGCACTGACTGATGTGGAACTTCCTGACAGTCTTACAACTATAGGAAATTACGCTTTTGCACAATGTATAAGTATTGAAAGTATTAAACTTCCGTCGTCGCTTACTTCTATAAATGCAGAGGCTTTCACGGACTGCTGGTCTCTCAGGGAATTTGATACATCTGAATGTCCGTCATTCGTTTTTGAGGACGGTATACTTTTAAATTCTTCCAAATCGGAAATTTACAGAGGTGCTGTGGATTTGGAGGGCGATTTGTACATTGACAGCAATATTGCAGTAATAAAACCAGGAGCTTTTTCAGGCTGTACAAAAATCGAAAATCTTTTCGTTCCGTCGTCTGTTTCAACTATCGGTGCTGACGCTTTTTCAAACTGTTCTGCACTCAAAAAAATAGATTTTGAACAAGGTCTCAGTGTACTTGAAGCCGGAGCTTTCATGTACTGTTCGGGACTGGAAACTGTTTCCATACCACTTACCGTTACAGAGATAGGTGAAGAAGCATTTGCATACTGTACCAATCTTTCAAAGGTCATAATTCCTGAAGGCATTACGACAATAGGTGCAAGTGCTTTTCTTAACTGTTCCAACCTGTCAAAAATAAATATTCCTGAAAGTGTGAATACTGTCGGTGAAAACGCTTTAGGGTATACGATGACGGAAGAACGTGAATTTAAAAAACAGGATAATTTCAGCATGAGTGTTTATTCCGGTTCAGGAGCTTTAAAGTATGCAAAGGAAAATCATCTTTCTTACAGTGTTGCTGACAGAAATATAAAACAGATTGCTTTTATAATTATAGCGGTCGGAGTTGGTGTGGCAGTAGTAGTATTTGCGGTGATTCTTATGATGAGGAATAAAAAAGGTGCTTCCGCAAGTGTGAAAAAGGCAAGGAAACTTGAGGAAAAACAAAAGGAAGAGGAAAATTATAAAAAAATTGTCGATGACGACAAGTAACATATTATAATTGTCACAAATCAGAATAGTAAAACTGCTTCACTGAAACAGCGGAGCAGTTTTTTTATAATAACCGTCACTTTCTACAACAAATGCTTGTTGTATTAATTTTTTTGTAGACTATTGACTTTTATGTAAATATATGCTATAATATTAAAAAAAGAAAAAACATTAAAACTTAGAAATAAAATTATTACAAGGAGGTTTTTTTATGAATAAAAAACTCAAAAGAATGATTGCTACTGTTTCGGCAGTGGTGACGTGTGCCGTATCAATGGCTTCTGTTTTAGCAGGTGCAGTATATATTTCTACTGATAAATCAGTGACTCCCTATACTACTTCATTTTGTATTTCAGATGATGGAGAAAGCGTAAAATTTAATTTATGGCAGGAAGCAACAGATTACTTTGATGATGAGAATTTAAAAGTTTATATATCAGAACCGATTGACTATGTATGGCATGGAGAAGAAGAATTTAAACATTTGATTGGTACAAAAACTTATAAAGTTATGGTGTCTTGTCACGATGTGTGGAAAAGAGGAGACCAATGGTATGATGTCTGTGAAGTTTGTCCAATGGTATATGGTGGATATCAATTTGATAATGAAGATGATGTTGCTGTTATGGAAAAATATTTATCAGATAATAATATAAATTATGAAATTGAGTATACAAGTTGCCATAGTTACATTGCCCCTAAATTTCCTAACGGAATGAATATATATGACAGAATGCAGATACTGATAGACATAAAGGAAAATACTGGTTTGATGTCTAATTGGGGTATACAGGAATCGTCTGTGCAGGTGGCAGACATAGAAAATGAACTCCCTGAACCGACCCTCATAGGCGATGCAAACGAAGACGGAGTAGTAAATATATCCGATGCTGTACTCATAATGCAGTCCATATCCAGCCCTCACATATATCAGCTCTCAATACAGGGAATGGCTAATGCAGACGTTGTTGATAATGACGGCGTAACACTTCTTGACGCTCTCAGAATACAGGAAATGTCAGCAGGTTTATAAAAAATTTAGGGACGTACTTTATAGTACGTCCTTTTTAAAGTTCATCAGGAGATGTCGTCTGAAGTCGTGCATATTCAGTAAGTATAAAAGTAGCGTCAACAGCATCAACGAAATCGTCTTTATTGTAATCTGCAACAAAATGCTGATAATTATTAAATGAAACCGGCATACCCGTTGAAACACTTGCATATTCGGAAAGTACAAATGTAGCATCTACAGCATCAACAAAACCGTCAGAATTTACGTCGCCGAGTTTGCAGTATAGTTCTATTCCTGTATCTTCTGCATACATTTCAGCGGAAGTTTCAGGTATGCCACGTATCCGGAAATTATTTATTTTTTCGATACTGTTGTTTCTTACATTGTAGTGCATTCCGAAAGCATTTTCACCGATTATATTTACAGTGGGCGGTACAATTATACCTGATATGTCCGCACACCCGAAAAACGCTTCTGTTCCTATGAAAACAACAGAATCTGTAATGGTTATCTGATTCAGTGAAGTGCATGAACTGAAACACCTTTCCGGAACGGATAAAATAGAATTGTTTAACTTTACGCTTTCAAGAGAAGTACAGCTTGCGAAACATTCTTTTCCGATAGAAATAACGCTTTCGGGAATCTCCACATTTTTCAGTGAGAGACAGCCGGAAAAGGCATTGTTTCCGATACTGGTTATTCCCTCCGGAATCACAACGGAAGAAAAAAATATATTACTGAAAAAAGCCTTGTCGCCTATTGAAGTAACCATATGTCCCCTCAGTGACGAGGGGATTATTATTTCTTCTGATTCAGAAGAACAGCCGGTTATTGTTACATTCATATTCTTATCAATTGTATAACTGAATATGCTTCCGTTTATTGTTTCGCTGAAAGACTGTTCATTTTCCGCATACGTTACAAAAGGTTGTAAAATCATTGCGGTTGCAGTAAATAACAGAGTTATTTTTTTCATAATGTTTCCTCACGGCGAACAGTTTTTCCGTCTATCATAACGAAAAACGGTTCTGACATAAGGTCAAGAGGATTCTGACCTTTTCTGTAAATCTGTAAATCAGCGTCCATACCTTCCGCAATACTACCCACACGGTCGCTTATGCCGAGAATTTCAGCAGGGGTAGTTGTAAGAGCCTTAATAGCTTCTGCGAAAGTCAGACCGCCTTTTATAGTAGCCTGAGCCGACAATGGCAGATACTGTATTGGTATAACAGTATGGTCTGTACATATTGCAATCTTAACGCCGTTTTCGTGCATTATAGAAGCGTTTTTCAGTTCGAGACCACGCATTTCCGGTTTACAGCGGTCGCATATTACAGGACCACAGATTACAGGTACTTCTTCTTCTGCGAGAATATCGGCAATCTTATAGCCCTCAGTACCGTGTATGATTACGATATCAAGCGAAAATTCCTTTGCGATTCTCATAGCGGTGCAGATGTCGTCAGCACGGTGACAATGGAAAAATGCTTTCTGTTTACGGTCGAGAAGAGGCATAAGAGCTTCGCATTTTATGTCATATTCAGGAGGCTCATAATTATCGCTGTCCGAATAATAGCTGTCCATATCGTGAGTATAACGTTGTGATTTATGGAGACCCTCACGGATTATTGCAGTAACTGCCATACGTGTTATAGGAGTTTCCTCACGACCGTTATATACATTTTTAGGATTTTCGCCGAGTGCGAATTTTATTCCCACATTTTTTATCAGCATATCGTCAATACATCTTCCGGCAGTTTTTATCGCACATATTTCACCACCGCAAGGATTTGCACTTCCCGGACTTGATGCAACCGTTGTTATACCTCTCATACGTGCTTCTTCAAAGCACCTGTCAAAAGGGTTTATACCGTCGATTGCTCTCATCTGAGGAGTGAAAGGGTCTGTAGATTCGTTGCAGTCGTCGCCCTCGAAGTCAAGACCGTCCTCAATTATTCCGAGATGTGTATGGGCGTCTATGAATCCCGCATAAACCGTTCCTTTGTGAGCGTCAAGGGAATTTTCGGGAATAGTGTCAGGAATACCTTTTCCGACAGCAGATATTTTTTTATCGGTTATTTCAATCCAGCCTGTAGGAATAATTTCATTGCCTGTATAAATTTCAGCATTGTAAATTAACATATTATCTCCGTTCTACCTGATAATATCAGTAATGTTTTTGGCTATTTCGTTTGGACTTCCGACGGCCTCAATCATTACTGTTGAATTTTTCATATATACATCACGGCGGTTGTTATAGATTTCCTCAAGCTGTTCCTTTGAGTTGTTCATAACAATGGGTCTGTTTGTATCGCCTTTTATTCTGCTGTAACACTCTTCAAACGGTACATTCAGATAGACTATTGCACCGCCGTTTTCCTTGACAGCCGTTGCAGTATCGGAATTGAGCATTGCACCGCCTCCGCACGCAACAACAGTATTTTTTCCGCAAAGTGACTTTACAGTTTCTGCCTCAATTCGTCTGAAATAAGGTTCGCCTTTCTGAGCGAATATTTCGGGAATAGTCATTCCCTGATTTTTAACGACAAGTTCGTCAGTATCGCAGAATCCACAGCCGAGTTTTTTTGCCAAGAGACCGCCTATAGTGGACTTTCCGCAACCCATAAATCCACACAAAAATATAGTCATTTTTTTAAGTTCTCCTCTCTGTATTCAGTAAGTATATCGAAAATTTCATAACATTCTTTTTCGTCAGCTAATTTGATGTAGGTGTTTATGTTGCGTTTGGTTATGAATTTTCCTGATTTGATAAGATTTTCCGTGATTGTCAGAACATTTTCCGAAGTTATACAATCCTTGTACGAATCCTGAAAGATAAGGGCATTGATAAGAAACTTGAAAATTTCCTTGAAATGTTTTTTTATATATGCCGTTGTAACATCGTCACCGTCCCTGAAGTAAATCTGAAAAATAACAGGATATTTAATTCTATGTGACATTATGTGTGAATAGTTTTTATTTGCTATCATGTCAACAGTTTCAGGTTTTTTAAACATTTCAGCTCTTGGATTAAAAGTTATACCACGATATGTTATCTTTGAAAGTTCAAAACAACACCAGAATGCCCAGTTGTCTAAATTTTCAAGACTGTCAGGAAATACGACAGAATAAATTTTACCATATTCACTGAAAACATGACGTTCAATAAATTTTACTCCCTCAGGGATAATTATTTCCGTTACGTCTTTGTTATCGTTGTGGTACGCCGTAAGAGTACCATTTTCATTTATTTCAAACTTTTCCATTACTTATTCATTGCGTTGACGGAATCTTCAACAGCTTTTATAATCGGGTCAATATCCTCTGTTGTGAACTTTCCGCCATACCATATTTCGTGAGCCTTTACAGCCTGATATACGAGCATTGAAGCACCACCTACAGCGGTCTTGCCCTGTGAACGTACTTTTTTCATGAGAAGCGTTTCAGTAGGATTATATATAGCATCGAATACACTTCCGCACTTTTCAATGAGACTGTCGGAAATCGCACAGTTGTCAGTTTTCGGGTACATACCTACAGGAGTAGCGTTTACAATCAGGTCGAAACTTTCGTCAAGCGTTGCAATGTCAGCAATTCTTACAGAAGCGTCACTGCATTTTGAGAGAATTTCAGCCATAAGAATCTGAGCGTTTTTCACGTCCTGCGGAATTACTGCAAGAGTGAGTTTTCCGCCGTGCAGAGCTGTTTCAATAGCCATCATTCTTCCTACTCCTCCGCAACCTAAAACAGCTACGTTTTCGCTTATCGGAAGTTTTTCTGCTGACATCAGAAAACCGTCGCAGTCTGTATTGTAACCTGTAAGTTTTCCGTTATCGTTTTTTATGCAGTTTACGGAATTGTAGCGTTTTGCACTTTCACCGAGTTCGTTCATAAACGGAATAACGTTCTGTTTGTGAGGGATTGTAACATTAAGTCCCTTGAAACTTTTTATTAAATCCTCGCTTGCTGAAAGTTTTTCGGGAGCTATGTCAACGAGTTCATAGGAAAAATCGCTGATTCCGCTGAGTGCAAAAAGTTTTTCGTGAATGAGAGGTGACATTGAATGTCCCAGTGGATGACCGATTAAAGCATATTTATTCATGATAAAAAAATCTCCTTTTTATTATAAGTTTGCGAGATTGTCCATATTTTCTATATTGAACGCTGTAACGTCTTTAAGTGTTTTCTTTACAAGTCCGGTAAGAGTTTTTCCTGCTCCAAATTCAACAAACTTGTCAGCACCGTCATTTTTCATTGCAACGAGTTCAGAAGTAAATCTGACAGGTGATACAATATGTTGTGCAAGCAGTGACGGCATATCTGAAAAATCAGTAAGTTCTCCGCCTGTAACGTTTGAGTAGTATTTTACTTCCGGTGTTCTGAAAGTTATTGTCTTTGCTGTTTCATAGAATTTGTCGGCAGCGGACTGCATTAATTTTGAGTGGAAAGCTCCTGCAACACTCAGCGGTACAACTCTTGCCTTCATTTCCTTGAAAATCTCCGATACTTCTGCAACGCCTTCCGGAGTACCTGCAATAACAGTCTGTACGGGAGAATTGTAGTTTACAGCCGAAACATAGTTTACAGCTTTTTCGCATACTTCTGCAACTGTTTCCGGAGCGATTTTCATAATAGCTGACATAGTGCCTTTGTTGTTGCGTGAAGCCTCGTCCATAGCTTCAGACCTAGCCTTGATAAGACGGAATGCGTCTTCAAGTGTAATCATTCCTGAAGCCTGCATTGAAGCGTATTCGCCGAGTGAATGTCCCGCAACGCCGTCAAATGTAAAGCCTTTCTGTTCAGAAGCACGGAGAGCCATAAGCGATACCGTCATAATAGCTGGCTGAGCGTTTATGGTGAGGTTGAGTTCCTCCTGCGGAATTTCCGTGAGTACGGACATAAGGTCACGTCCGAGTATTTCAGAACCTGTATCAATGATACTTCTGAGTTCGGGGATTTCTGCGAAATCTTTTCCCATTCCGACGTACTGCGAACCCTGTCCGGAAAAAAGTGAAATTGTCATAATCGATAAACTTCCTTTCTTTATTATATATACATATGCTGATAAAAATAACCAGTTTCCACCGTGATTATTTGTGACAAATGACGATATTTTGTTTCGGAATAGCCAAAGTGGAAAAATATCATTGCAAAAAAACCGGAAATGATTTACAATAGATATGTGTACTTTTATTTGTATACAATAATACTATAACATAATTTTTCAGATTTTACAACCGTTATTTTGTAATTATGAATTATTTTTTGAGAGGAAGTTTCGCCTTATGGGAATTAATATTGTGGGTATGGGCAGTTATGTGCCTGAACAGAAATTTACTAATGACGACTTCGCACGTTTTGTTGAAACAAATGATGAGTGGATTCGTACAAGAACAGGTATAACTGAACGCCGTATGGCAGGTTGGGAACCAACTTGGTATATGGGAACTCAGGCAGGTCTCAGAGCCATTGAAGATGCCGGAATATCTCCGGAAGATATAGGTCTTGTTATTGCCACAAGCGTTACTCCCGATTTTCTTACACCCAGTATGGCAAGTGTTATACAGGATAAGACAGGTGCAGTAAATGCCGCCGCTTTTGACCTTAACGCCGCTTGTACTGGTTTTATTTATGCGATTGATACAGCAAGACGTTTTCTTGAAACTGACGACGATTTGAAATACGTTCTTGTTGTTGCAAACGAGGCACTTTCAAGATTTCTGGACTTTGAAGACAGGTCTTCCTGTATACTTTTCGGAGACGGTGCAGCGGCAGCGATTGTTGAAAAAAGTGATAAACTCTATGTTTCACATCTTGCATCTGACGGTAGCGGAGCAAGTCACCTTTGTGCAAGGTCTCTGAATATCGCTCCGGAAGTAAAGGTTGAAAGTGATTTTGACGACGGTTTCCGCACAAACGGTCTCCACAAACTCTATCAGAACGGCAAGGAAGTATATAAGTTTGCAACTCAGGTATTGCCTAAATCCTTTGAAATCCTTTCTGAAAAGTCAGGAATAAAAAAAGAAGAAGTTGACTGGTTCATACCACATCAGGCAAACGTAAGAATTATTGAAACCGCTGCTAAAAAATTAGGTGTTTCTATGGATAAGTTTATCGTAACGCTTGACCATTACGGAAATACTTCCAGTGCTTCCATACCGCTTGCACTTTGTGAAGCAGTGGAAAATGGTACTGTAAAGCGTGGTCAGAAACTTGCAATGATAGGTTTCGGTGCGGGACTGACTTACGGCGGAGTATTACTTGAATATTGATTGAAAATATGTTTTCAGGCTCTTTTTTCAGGGCTTTCATATAAAACGAAAAGGAGAAAACAAAATTATGAAAACAAAAATAACTGAACTTTTAGGCTGTGAATACCCGATTATTCAGGGTGGAATGGCATGGGTTGCGGAACATAAACTCGCTTCTGCCGTATCAAATGCAGGAGGTGTCGGACTTATTGCCGGAGGTAACGCTCCTATCGATTATCTCCGTGAGCAGATTCGTCTTTGCAAGGAAAAGACTGATAAACCTTTCGGCGTAAACATTATGCTTATGAGTGCAAACGCTGACGATTTGGCACAGCTTGTTATTGACGAAGGAGTTTCCGTGGTTACTACAGGTGCTGGCAATCCAGGAAAGTACATTTCCGCATGGAAAGAAGCAGGAGTAAAAGTTATTCCTGTAGTACCGTCGGTTGCACTTGCGAAGAGAATGGAAAGAGCCGGTGCAGATGCTGTTGTTGCAGAGGGTACAGAATCAGGCGGACATATCGGTGAAAATACTACAATGTGTCTTGTACCGCAGGTTGTTGACGCTGTTTCAATTCCTGTAATAGCTGCCGGTGGTATTGCTGACGGTCGTGGAATGGCTGCCTCATTTATGCTTGGTGCTGAGGGCGTTCAGATTGGTACACGTTTCCTTGCTTCTGAAGAATGTCAGATTCACCAGACTTTCAAAGACCTTGTAATAAAAGCAAAAGATACAGACAGCATTGTTACAGGACGTTATACAGGACACCCGTGCAGAAACGTCAAGACAAAGTTTGCAAAACAGCTTGCAAACGGTGAAAAGGACGGTTCATTGACTCCCGACGAATTTGAAAAACTTACGGTCGGAGCTTTGAGACGTGCTGTAGTTGACGGCGATTTGGAGAGCGGTTCTTTCCTCTGCGGAGCGATAGCAGGTATGGTAAACGAAATCAAACCTTGTGAAGCTATTGTCAAGGAAATTATGGAACAGGCTGAAAAACTTCTTAACAGATGAGTGAATTAAGTTTCAGATATTGTCCCTTGTGTAGTGAAAAACTTGTTTCCGGAAAACTTATGATACCTGAGGGACATTCAATTAAAAAATATGTATGGTGGTATTCCGAAAAAAGTGTTTTTGTGAAACGCTTGAATCAGTGCATAGGTTTATTCAAGACTATACCTGTTGAATATAAAAAGAAAACTTCCGGTAAACTGAATATTCCGGCAGGGTACTGTAAGAAGTGCGACAGGATTATTGCTGAATTTGAATCAGGTGAATAACTATGAGTAATATTAGTTTCAGATACTGTCCTATATGCAATGGTGAACTTGAAATTGGAAAAATAGAATCAAGGTCATGCTCCGGATGTTATTATTCTGATAAAATTACAGAAGAAATTAAAGAACATCCCATGAAAAAATTTTTAAGAAAACCCGACAAGACTTTTATCGTAGGATACAAGGCAGGTTATTGTCAGAGATGTGGCAGAATTTTTCCGGAATGTTATGTCAGAGGAGAATATAATCTAATCAGTGATGACACGCTTCCTATGTATGATACGGATTATTACGACGAAGAAAGTTATGACTGAAAATATAATATAATCGACGGATATAAAATTATTACGAAAAATAAAAAATTTATGAAAACGGAGGATTAATTAAAATATGGCTACAGCAATTGTTACAGGTGCATCTCAGGGAATAGGTGCTTGTATTGCAAAGAGACTTGCAAAGGACGGTTTTGACGTTGTGATAAATCACTATCCGAGCGACAGCGATAAGGAAAAAGCCCTTGCAGTTGCAGAGGAGTGCAGAGCTTTCAGCGTAAAGGCTGAATGTTATTCTGCTGACGTTTCAAAGTTTGAGGACTGCGAAAACATGGTAAAACAAGTAAAGGCGGATTTCGGTACAATTGACGCTCTTGTCAACAATGCAGGTATCACTAAAGACAGTCTTCTTGCAAGAATGACAGAAGACGCTTATGATGCTGTTATTGCAGTAAATCAGAAAAGCGTTTATAATATGATGAAACACGTATGTCCTGTTATGATGAAACAGAAACATGGTAGTATTGTTAACGTTTCGTCGGTTGCAGGTCTTTACGGAAACGCAGGACAAGTCAATTATTCTGCTTCAAAGGCTGCAATTATCGGAATGACAAAGACTGTTGCAAAGGAATACGGCAGAAAGAATATTACTTGTAATGCCGTTGCTCCCGGATTTATCCATACTCCTATGACGGATGTTCTTTCGGACGAATTAAAAGCTAAAATGCTTGAAGCTGTTGCTCTTAGAAGATACGGCGAACCCGAAGAAATCGCTTCTGTTGTTTCGTTCCTTGTTTCCGAAAACGCTTCATACGTTACCGGACAGGTTATCGAAATTTCCGGCGGTCTTTCAATGTGATTATTTTAAAAAATACTTCAGGAAAGGATTATTTATGAGTAAACGAGTTGTTATTACCGGAATGGGTGCTGTTACTCCTCTTGGAACTGGTGTAGAAAAGTTTTGGGAAGGAATAAAAGCAAATAAATTAGGTATTTCATATATTGATATGTTTGACACTACAAATACAGGAATTAAAATTGCAGGTATTGTACGTGATTTTGACGAATCCGCTTACTATGATGTAAAGGGTTGTTTCGACAAGAAAGAGGCAAAGCGTATGGATATGTTTACGAAATACGCTGTTGTTGCCTCACACGAAGCCCTCGAAGATGCAGGGACTGATTTCTCAGATATTGACCCTTACAGAGCAGGCGTTATTGTTGGCTCAGGTATCGGAGGTATAGACCTTACAGTCAGCGAACACAACAAATATCTTAACAAAGGTGTAAACAGAATTTCAGTTTTCTATGTGCCTATGATGATAAGCAATATGGCAGCAGGTACTATTTCTATGAAGACAGGTTTCAGAGGTGCTAATTTCGACGTTACAACCGCTTGTGCTTCTGGTACTCACTCAATCGGTGAGGCTTTCAGAAAAATCAAGGACGGTTATCTTGACGTATGTCTTGCAGGCGGTACTGAAAGTACACACGAAGAATTTACTTTCGGTGGTTTTGCAAATATGAAAGCTCTCACGAAGTCCGACGACCTTGAACGTGCTTCCATACCTTTCGACAAGGAAAGAAGTGGTTTTGTACTCGGCGAGGGTAGTGCAATACTTGTACTTGAAGAGTACGAACACGCTAAGGCTCGTGGTGCTAAGATTTACGCTGAAGTAGCAGGTTATGGTGCCACCTGTGATGCTTATCATATGACTTCTCCTATGCCTACCGGTGAAGCTGCCGGAATGGGTATGTCTCTCGCAATGCAGGAATCAGGTCTCAGACCGTCCGATATTGACTATATCAACGCTCACGGTACTTCAACGGGTCTTAACGACAAGTACGAAACTACGGCTATAAAACTTGCTTTCGGTGACGATGCCTATAATGTGAAGATAAATTCCACAAAGTCTATGATAGGACATCTTCTTGGTGCAGCAGGTGCAGTTGAGGCCGTTGTAACTGCAAAGTCCGTTCAGGAGGGATTTATTCATAAGACTGTTGGTTATAAAGTGCCGGATGAGGAATGTGACCTCAATTACTGTACAGGGGGAAATATTCAGCAGGAAGTAAAATGTGCGTTATCAAACTCTCTTGGTTTCGGAGGTCATAATGCTACTCTCTGTTTCAAAAAAGTTGAGGTGTAATCTATGAGTGAAATTTACAATATAGATATTGATACTATCGAAAAAATAGCTGACATTGTAAGCAGTCGTGAACTTTCTGAAATAACAATTCAGGACGGTGAAAAGTCTGTTACAATAAAGGGAAAGAAATGTCCGCCACCGCCTGCAATGCCTTTTTCTGCACCAATGGGAATAACTGCAACTCCTGCTCCGGCAGTACCTGTTGCAGAAGACAAATCAGCAGATACAGTCAGCGGTAACATTGTGAAGTCTCCTATCGTGGGAACTTTCTACGTTGCACCGTCACCGGACAAGCCCGCATTTGTAAAAGTCGGCGACAAGGTGAAAAAAGGCGATGTTATTATGATTATTGAGTCAATGAAACTTATGAATGAAATACAGTCTGATTTTGACGGCGTTGTTGAAAAAATTCTTGTTTCAGACGGACAGGCGGTTGAATACGACCAGCCAATCATGATTATAAAATAATAATATGAAGATTTTATCATCTCTCTGAGATTTTACGGCGACTTCTCCTGAAAAAACGGAGTTGTCACCGTAAATATTGCCGTTTCTTACATAAAAGAAACTGGTATGATTTGATAAAGTCGGAACGGAGGACAATAAAATGTCAGATATACTTATGAACAAAGAGCAGATTATGGAAATAATCCCTCACCGTGACCCTTTTCTTTTAATCGACGAAATTGTCGAAATGGAAGTGGGTGTAAAGGTAAAGGCAAGAAAATATATTAAGGAAGATGATTTCTGGTTTAAAGGACATTTTCCGAATTATCCTGTAACCCCTGGTGTTCTTATGATTGAAATGCTTGCACAGGCTGGTGCTGTATGTATGCTTTCAAAACCTGAATTCAGCGGAAAGATAGGTCTTTTCGGCGGTATCGACAAGGCAAAATTCAGAAGACAGGTTGTTCCCGGAGACGTTCTTGACCTTGAAGTTGAGGTTATAAAGCAGAGAGGTCCTGTTGCAACTTGTAAGGGTCTTGCTACTGTCGGCGGTGAAAAGGCTGTTTCATGTGAAATAACCTGCGTTGTTGCAGATAAATAAAGGAGCGGACGATGTTCAGAAAAGTTTTGATTGCAAACAGGGGAGAAATTGCCGTCCGTATCATCAGGGCTTGCCGTGAACTCGGTATACGTTGCGTTGCTGTTTATTCGACTGCTGACAGAAATTCACTTCACGCACAGATTGCTGATGAAGCTATTTGCATAGGTCCTCCTGCAACTAAGGACAGTTATCTCAATATGAACGCAATAGTTCAGGCGGCACTCAACTGCGGTGCAGAGGCTATTCACCCTGGATTCGGTTTTCTGTCTGAAAACGCTGACTTTGCACGGCTCTGCGAAAAAAACGGAATAGTTTTCATAGGACCTTCTTATAATTCTATAGAAATGCTCGGAAACAAAGCGGCAGCAAAGGAAACTATGAAAAATGCCGGAGTACCTGTCATTCCTGGGTCTGAGGGTGCTGTTTCGTCCGTTGAGGAAGCGAGGATAATTGCTGAAAAAGCCGGTTATCCTGTACTTGTAAAAGCGTCGGCAGGCGGAGGCGGTCGTGGTATAAGACGTGTTGACAAGCCAGAAGAACTTGAATCGCAAATGCAGTCCGCACAGCTTGAAGCGAAGAATTATTTCGGTGACGACGCTGTATATATTGAAAAATTCCTGATAAATCCCCACCACGTTGAAATACAGATTCTTGCAGACAAACACGGAAATGTTGTTTATCTGGGTGAACGTGACTGTTCTATGCAGAGAAGAAATCAGAAAGTACTTGAAGAATGTCCAAGTCCTATAGTAACTCCTGAACTCCGTAAGAGAATGGGCGAATCTGCCGTTACTGCTGCCAGACAGTGCGGTTATTATAACGCTGGTACTATTGAATTTCTTGTTGACGAAAACAGGGATTTCTACTTTATGGAAATGAATACACGTATTCAGGTTGAACACCCCATTACAGAAGAAGTGACGGGAATCGACCTTGTAAAAGCCCAGCTTGAAATTGCTTACGGAATACCTCTCGGAATAAGTCAGGAAGACATACATCTTTCAGGACACGCCATTGAGTGCCGAATAAATGCTGAAAATCCTGCACTTGATTTCCGTCCGTCTCCGGGAACGATTACCGCTCTTTATATGCCCGGAGGTCCTGGAATAAGAATTGACGGAGCAGTTTATCAGGGATATACAATTACTCCCTATTACGATTCAATGATTAGCAAACTTATCGCACACGGTTCTAACAGAGACGACGCTATAAGAAAAATGAAATGGGCTTTGTCGGAATTTATAGTTGACGGCGTTGATACAAACATAGATTTTCAGCTTGAGATAATAAAACACCCTGATTTCAGAAACGGTAATTATGACATTGGTTTCCTCAACAGGTATATGGAAAAACACAATAAGAAATAACGGGGGTGTGCTGAGATGTTTGAAGATTTTTTTAACGTTGTAAAGAAACGTTTCAACAGTGACAGCGAGGAAGAAGAACATAAGACAGTCAAATGTCCAAGATGTCAGACCAATGTGTTACTTGAACGCTATGAGGAATTGCATAGGGTTTGTCCTAACTGTAACTATCACGGCAGACTTTCTTGTAAGGAGAGATTATCAATAACTGTTGACAAAGGGAGTTTTCAGGAATTTGACGTGGATATGATTAGCGGAAACCCGATAAATTTTCCGGAATATTGCGAAAAACAGGCAGAAATCCGTGAAAAGACCGGTCTTAAGGATTCTGTTATTACCGGAAAGGCTACTATAAAAGGTTCACCTGTTGTGATAGGAATAATGGATTCAAGATATATGATGGCTTCAATGGGAAGCGTTGCAGGTGAAAAGATTGCACGAGCCTTTGAATACGCTACTGAAAATTCACTTCCTGTTGTAATGTTCACGGCTTCAGGCGGTGCAAGAATGCAGGAGGGTATAGTTTCGCTTATGCAAATGGCGAAAACTTCTGGTGCTGTAAAACTCCACAGCGACAAAGGCGGTTTGTATATAACCGTAATGACTGACCCTACTACAGGTGGTGTTACAGCAAGTTTCGCATCTCTTGGCGATATTATAATCGCTGAACCTAAAGTACTGATAGGATTTGCAGGAAGACGTGTTATTGAGAGTACCATAAAACAGAAACTTCCGGACGATTTTCAGCTTGCTGAATTTCAGCACGAAAAAGGTTTTATTGATATGATTGTTGAGAGGAAGAAAATGCGTAGTACACTTTCACATCTTCTTAAACTTCATGGTTACTATCCACCGGAAAAGGAGGTCTGAGTAATGGAAAACAAGAAAACTGCTTGGGAACGCATTCAGCTTGTCCACGCAAAAGGCAGACCGACTATCAATGACTATCTGCCTTTGATATTCACCGATTTCTATGAAATGCACGGAGACAGACTTTTCGGTGACGATAAGGCTATTATAGGTGGAATTGCACGTCTTGACAATATGCCGGTTACGATAATTGCACAGGTAAAGGGTCGTGACATAAACGAAAACAAATCTTGCAACTTTGCAATGCCACACCCCGAAGGTTACAGAAAGGCACTCAGACTGGCAAGACAGGCTGAAAAATTCCACCGACCTGTTATTTGTTTCATTGATACCCCCGGAGCATCGTGCGGAGTTCCCGACGAGGAAAGAGGGCAGGGAGAAGCTATCGCTAAAAATATTGCTGAATTTATGACTATCCGCACGCCTATCATTTCGATAATTTTAGGCGAGGCAGGAAGCGGTGGTGCTTTGGCACTGGGAGTATGTGACGAATTGGCTATGCTCGAAAATGCTCAGTATTCTGTTTTGTCGCCACGTGGATTCGCAAGTATTCTCTGGAAAGACGCTTCTCGTGAACAGGAAGCAAGCGAAGTAATGATGATTACTGCCGAAGATATGGTGCGTTTGGGCATTGCGGAAACTATTATTGAAGAGCCTCTCGGAGGCGCACATAACGATTTAGACAAAATTTCAGAAAATATCAAGGAATATTTGTCACTCAAAATTCCTGAAAAATGTAAAAAAGATATTGACGTTTTGCTGAAAGAACGTTATACTAAATTTAGAAAAATCGGTGAGTTCACTGAATGAACCGTTTTTCACTCCGGCTTACATACCGGATATAAAATATTATAGGAGGAAATGACCATGACTTTTGAAAAACTCAAGGGTATTATTGTGGAACAGCTTGGCGTTGAAGAATCTGAAGTTACTCTTACAGCTAACATTCAGGACGATTTAGGTGCAGACTCACTTGACGTTGTTGACCTTATCACAACTATCGAAGATGAATTTGACATCACTATTCCCGACGAAGCTGTTGAAGAAATCAAGACTGTCGGCGATATTGCAAACTATATCGACAAAAATTCTGATGCTGAATAATTCTGTTTGCACTTTTTGACGTGAAAACCCCCCTGACGTTTATTGTCAAGGGGGTTTTTATTTTTATGATTAATTTTTCATTTCAAAGTTTTCACCGAGCACGTCTTTGTTAGATTCAAGAATAGGATTTATAAAGTCTCTGAGGAATTCTTCAACCTGCTGTGAGCTTCTTCCGGTATAGCTTTCAGGTTTGAGAACAGCGTCAAGCTCTTCCTTAGTCACCATGAAGAGTGGGTCTGCGAGGATAAGTTCGCAAAGGTTATTGTCTTTTCCGTAAACTTTCACCTGTTCGCCTGCAATCATTGAGTAGTCCATGATTCTGTCGTGAAGTTCCTGACGGTTACCGCCTTTTTTTACAGCGTCCATCATAATGTTTTCGCTTGCCATAAAAGGAAGTTCAGCCATTACACGACGGCGGATAATTTCGGGATATACAACAAGTCCGTCAGTAACATTCATCATAATATTGAGAATAGCGTCAACGCCTAAAAATGCTTCTGCAACTGAGATTCTCTTGTTAGCGGAATCGTCGAGAGTTCTTTCAAACCATTGTGTACCAGCAGTAAAAGCAGGATTGAGACTGTCAATCATTACATATCTTGCAAGAGACGTTATTCTTTCGCAACGCATAGGATTACGCTTGTAAGCCATAGCAGACGAGCCAATCTGTTTCTTTTCACGAGGTTCTTCCATTTCCTTGAAACTCTGCAAAATTCTCATGTCATTGGAGAATTTACTGCATGACTGTGCAATTCCGCTGAGGACCGCAAGCACCTGTGAATCCATTTTTCTTGAATAGGTCTGTCCGGAAACGGGGACAACAGAATCAAATCCCATTTCTTCAGCAATCATTTTTTCAAGCTGTTTGATTTTTTCAGTATCTCCCTCAAAGAGTTCCATAAATGAAGCCTGTGTGCCTGTAGTACCTTTAGAGCCGAGAAGTTTAAGTGAAGATATTCTGTATTCAAGGTCTTCAAAGTCCATAAGCAATTCATTCAGCCACAAGGTAGCACGTTTGCCGACTGTCGTAAGTTGTGCCGGTTGTAAGTGCGTATATGCTAAACAAGGCATATCTTTGTATTGTTCAGCGAACTTTGCGAGGTTATTCATAACGTTGACGAGTTTTCTTTTTACGACCTCAAGAGCATCACGCATAATTATGACATCTGTATTGTCACCGACATAGCATGAAGTTGCCCCGAGATGTATAATTCCGGCAGCGTCGGGACAAGCTTGTCCGTAAGTGTAAACGTGTGACATAACGTCATGACGACAAACTTTTTCACGCTGTTCAGCCATATCATAGTCAATATCTGTAATGTGTTCTTCAAGCTGTCTGACCTGTTCTTCTGTAACCGGTAAACCGAGTTTCATTTCAGCCCTTGCAAGAGCAACCCAGAGTTTACGCCATGTGGTAAATTTCTTATCTGCTGAAAAGATATACTGCATTTCTTCACTGGCATAACGGGTACAGAACGGACTTTCATAACTGTTTTTATTGTTCATAGTCTGAAAAAACTCCTTTTTGTAAAATTATACTATTATTATAACATTTTAACTTTACTATGTCAATAAGGAAAAAATAATAAGAGTGATTAAATCCGTATGCAGTACCTTGATATGAATTTCAGAACGAAACACGAGATAATGAGAGATTGCAAGAAAAAATAAGAGAATTAAAGCGTTATAATGATATATATTAAAAAAAAGTGGTTTTACCTCTTGACAAATGGATTTTTATGCTGTATAATAGATTTTGTCATTGCGTGGAAAACTTGTTTTTTCCCGATACAATATTTTATAGGAGGATTTTTCTATGTCAACTACACTGACTAAACCGGCTGATGTAAAGCGTACATGGTATATTCTTGACGCTGCCGGACAGCCTCTCGGTCGTGTTGCAGCTAAGGCAGCTCACATTCTCAGAGGTAAACACAAGCCTACTTTTACTCCCAACGTAGACTGCGGAGACCACGTTATTATCATTAACTGTGATAAAGCTGTTCTCACAGGAAAGAAGCTCGAACAGAAGAAGTATTACTGGCATACAGGCTGGATTGGTGGTCTCAAGTCTATTTCTTACAAGGATATGATGTCAAAACAGGCTGACCGTGCTATGATGATTGCCGTTGAAGGTATGCTCCCCAGCAATACTCTCGGCAGAAACCAGCTTAAGAGACTCAGAACTTACAAGGGTGCTGAACACAATCAGTCAGCTCAGAAACCCGTTGTTTATGAATATTAATCAGGAGGTGCTTTGAAAATGTACGAATCAAAAGTTAAATACTACTACGGAACAGGCAGAAGAAAGCACTCCGTTGCAAGAGTAAGAATCTACCCCGGTTCAGGTAACGTTACAATCAACGGCAGAGGTATTGACGATTATTTCGGTCTCGAAACACTTAAACTTATCGTTCGTCAGCCCCTCGCACTTACAGATAATCTCGAAAAGTTTGACATCGTTTGCACAGTTGCAGGCGGTGGCGTAACCGGTCAGGCTGGCGCTATCAGACACGGTCTTTCAAGAGCTTTACTGGAATTTGATGCTGAACTCCGTCCGGTTCTCAAGAAGGCTGGTTTCCTCACTCGTGACCCGAGAATGAAAGAAAGAAAGAAATACGGTCTCAAGGCTGCTCGTCGCGCTCCACAGTTCTCAAAGAGATAATCACACGCCCGAAGTTTCGGTGTTTTTACGATTTGTATTATCCGCTTTTGAGACTGCTGGTCAGCGGATGCAAACTATATGTATCTCCCTGTTCACGCAGGGAGATTTTTATTAATACACAAAAATTATTTATAGGAGGACATTAATGAAAAAAATCAGTTTTATAGATACTGAGGTCAGTGAATTTGATAAAAAAGCGTACGATTTTGGTGTGATAAACGAAAATAATGAAAAAATACATACTGGTTCTTTAAATGAATTCCATACATTTATTGACGGCTCTGAATATCTTTGTGGTCATAATATTATAAATCATGATTCAAAGTATATTGAAGTCTCTGAGAATATAAAATATATTGATACCTTGTATTGGTCACCGCTTATATTTCCGAGTAAACCTTATCATTCATTGTTGAAAGACGACAAATTACAGACAGAAGAATTAAATAATCCTCTGAATGATTCAATAAAAGCAATGAATCTGTTTTATGACGAAGTGAACGCTTTCGATGAACTTGACGACGAGCTGAAACTGATATACTATATGCTTTTAAAGGATAATCCGTATTTTTCAGCATTTTTTGATTATATTGATTTTTCGGTACAAGGTGACCTTGAAACAGCTATTCTTATCAGATTTTCAGGATTGCTTTGCAGAAACGCACCAATCAAAAGTATAATCTCAGAATCACCCGTTGAACTTGCGTATTGTCTTGCTTTGATTTCCGCAGAGGAAAAACAGTCACTTATACCAAGATGGGTAATGATAAATTATCCGAAAGTGAATTCTGTATTGCGACTTCTGAGGAATACTCCTTGCCATACGTGCAGATACTGTAAATCAAATCTTAACCCGAAAAAATACCTCAATAAATACTTTGGATATTCAGAATTTCGTACATATAATGGTGAACCATTGCAGGAAAATGCTGTGAATACTGCTGTTGAACATAAATCGTTGTTAGCAGTATTTCCCACTGGTGGTGGAAAATCCCTTACATTTCAGATACCGGCACTTATTTCCGGTGAGACTGAAAGAGCGTTGACAGTTGTAATTTCTCCTTTACAGTCACTTATGAAAGACCAGGTTGATAATCTTGAAAAAAAGGGAATTGCGGAAGCTGTTACTATAAACGGATTATTAAGTCCTGTTGAAAGAGCAGAGGCAATTGAAAGAGTGGAATCGGGTATCGCTTCAATACTTTATATCTCTCCGGAATCGTTGCGTTCTGTAACAATAGAAAAACTGTTTTTGTCACGTGATATTGACCGCTTTGTAATAGACGAGGCACACTGTTTTTCTGCATGGGGACAGGATTTCCGTGTGGATTACCTTTATATCGGTGACTTTATCAGGGAACTTCAGGAAAAGAAAGGAAATAACTGTAAAATTCCTGTATCCTGTTTTACTGCAACAGCGAAGCAAAAAGTTATCAGTGATATTCAGGACTATTTCAGGAGTAAACTTGGCATTGAACTTGAATTATTTACTACAAATGCCACCCGTACTAATCTGCGTTATGAAGTTTTGTATAAGGAGACCGACGAGGAAAAGTATGAAACGCTCCGTACACTGATAGAAGAAAAAAATTGTCCGACTATTGTATATGTATCAAGGACAAAACGTGCAAGACAGATTGCGGAAAAATTGACAAATGACGGATTCAATGCAAGGGCATTTCACGGAAAAATGGACAGCAGTAAAAAACAGGAAAATCAGGAAGCCTTTATAAATGACGAAGTGCAGATTATTGTTGCAACGTCTGCATTTGGTATGGGTGTGGATAAGTCTAATGTAAAACTGGTTGTTCATTATGATATATCTGATTCACTGGAAAATTATGTTCAGGAAGCAGGACGTGCCGGAAGAGAACAGTCTTTACAGGCAGAGTGTTATGTACTTTTCAATGACAGCGATTTGGATAAACATTTTATACTTCTTAATCAAACAAAACTCAGTATCAGTGAAATAAAGCAGGTATGGAAAGCAATAAAAAGCCTTACCAGATTCCGTCATGAATTATGTTGTTCACCACTGGAAATTGCACGTCAGGCAGGCTGGGACGACAGTGTTTCCGATATTGAAACAAGAGTAAGAACGGCTGTACAGGCTCTTGAAAATGCGGGCTATGTAAAACGTGGCAAGAATGTCCCGAGAGTATATGCTGACAGTATTCTTGTAAAAAATATGAAAGAAGCCTCTCAGAAAATTGACAGTTCACCAAGATTTCAGAATGATGAGGAAAGAACAACGGCAAAAAGAATTATCAAGTCTCTTATTTCCAGTAAAAGTATTTCCGACGCAAAAAATGCAGATGCAGAATCAAGGGTTGATTACCTTGCTGACAGACTGGGTATCAGAAAAGAGGGCATTATTAATTCTATTCAGCAAATGCGTGAGGACGGTATTCTTGCTGATGCAAAAGACCTTACAGCTTATATCAGAAAAAATGATACTGTAAATAAATCAAAAATGGTAATGAATAAATTCAAGACACTTGAAATTTTTCTTATGAATTATATTAATAATGATAAACTTTGTATGAACTATAAGGAACTGAATGAAACGGCAATTGCGAATGGTGTAAAGTCAAGCTCAGTAAATGCGATAAAAACTTTGTTTTATTACTGGACAATTAAAAAATATATTACCAAAGAACAGAATCAGGCTACAAACAGGGTTACAATTGAACTTAAATTCAGTATTGAAACGATAAGGCAGAATCGTATGAAAAGCTATCAGATTGCTGAATTTATAATAAATTATCTTTTCAAAAACAGTAATGCAAATATCGGTACAAAAGATGATGTATTAGTGGAATTTTCCATATTGGAGTTAATGAAAGAATATCAGAAACAGTACAATATTGAGATTGCAGAAAATGATATAGAAGAGGCTCTGCTTTTCCTCTCTAAGATAGATGCACTCAAACTTGAGGGCGGATTCCTTGTACTTTACAGCGGAATGAGTATAAAGAAACTTGTTCTTGATAATAAAATAAGATACAAGCGTGAAGATTACAAGCAACTGAATGAATTTTATCAGCAGAAGATACAGCAGATACATATTGTTGGTGAATATGCTCATATGATGGTGCGGAATGATAATGAAGCCCTGCAATTCGTCAATGATTATTTCCAGATGGATTATAAGAAATTTATTTCACATTATTTTTCGGGTGAACGTGCTTTACAGATTCAAATGAATATTACGCCTGCAAAATATCGTCAGTCGTTTGATACACTTTCACCACGACAGCTTGAAATTATCCGTGATGATGAATCTAAATATATCGTTGTTTCAGCAGGACCAGGAAGTGGCAAGACGAGAGTACTTGTGCATAAGCTGGCTTCACTGTTTCTTCTTGAGGACGTAAAACACGAACAGCTTCTTGTGCTTACATTTTCACGTGCTGCCGCTATAGAATTCAAGCAGAGACTTTATAATCTGATTGGCAATGCGGTTAATTTCATTGAAATAAAGACATTCCATTCATATTGTTTTGACCTTCTTGGAAAGATAGGAAACGTTGAAGAATCTGAAAATATCGTCAGAGATGCAGGTGAACTTATCCGTAACGGTGATGTTGATTTGGGAAAGATAACAAAGACGGTACTTGTAATAGATGAAGCTCAGGATATGGATTGTTATGAGTATGGGCTTGTTGAGGCTCTTATGAAACATAATGACGAAATGAGGGTGATTGCTGTCGGTGACGATGACCAGAATATTTATAAATTCAGAGGTTCTGATTCAAAATATCTGAAAAATCTGATAACTGATTATGGTGCAAAGCAGTATTCACTGACGGAAAATTACAGAAGCTGTGAAAGTGTTGTTTCGTTTGCAAACCAGTTTGTCAAGGAATTACCTGACAGAATGAAATCGGAAGATATTACAGCGGTTACTGATGTTAAGGGAGAAGTAAAACTCATAAAGCACGATTCATTCAATATGGAAAATGCACTTGTTGAAGATATGCTTTCTGAAAATTCAAGCGGAGATACCTGTATTCTTACCAGTACAAATCAGGAAGCATTGCTGATTCTTGGTATTCTGAAAAAAAGAAATATTCCTGCAAAAATGATACAGTCCATTGACGGTTTTGATTTATATGATATTGCAGAAATCCGCTATTTCCTAAAAAAACTTCAGTCAGATAACAATGAAATATCCCCTGTAATCAGTGATTGGAAATGGAATAATGCTTTTGAACAGTTAAAGCAGAAATATGTAAACAGTGCCTGTCTGCCTATGGTAATTAATATATTGAATACTTTTTCACTTTCAAATGAAAAGAAATACTACACTGACCTTGATATTTTTCTGCACGAATCAAAGCCTGAGGATTTTTATTCCAATGAACAGGGTGTAGTAACAGTTTCCACTATGCATAAATCAAAGGGCAGGGAATTTGATAACATTTATATGCTCTTGAATAATTCAGCTGTAAACAATGAAGAAGAAATCAGAAAACTCTATGTAGGAATGACAAGAGCAAAAAATTTGTTGCATATTCATTATTCCGGAAAGTCATTTGATAAGTTTGTAAAGTACGCCTCCGACATTGAAACAGACCATAATTTTTATTCAAAACCGACTGAAATGATATTACAATTATCACACAGAGATGTATTTCTTGATTTCTTTAAGGATAAAAAGCAGAAAATCTTCCGTCTTCAGAGCGGAGACCATCTCATTGTGAAAGATAACAAACTTTATATGAAAATTAACAATGAATTGTCACCTGTACTGCAATTTTCGAAAAAAGGCAATAACGAAGTACAAAAACATATTTCAAGCGGGTATACGCCTTATGATGCTGTAGTGAGATTTATATGTGCATGGAAAGGTGAAGAAGATACTGAGGAATCAGCGGTCATATTAGCTGACATTTACTTCCGTAAAAATTCAGATAATGAATAAATAATTATATAACCGCTATGTGTTCAGGCATAGCGGTTGTTTTTTAATATCTTTCACTTATAAGTACACCGGCTTTGTTCTGTATCATATCAGCTGTTTCTTTGGGAGTTTTTTCGCCTGCAAACATTGAATATAATTCCTCTTCAATTATTTTTGTAATATCCTCTTCTATGCTTACATTAGCTTTTTTTGTATTGTCTGTCAGTGATACAATATAATCATATTCTTCCGGACTGAGATAACCTATATCATATTCTGTTGACTGAATACTGATTATATTCTGTTGTCCGTACTTTGAATATTCTTCTTCGCCTTTTTTCTTAAAGACTTCATAGTTTACAGGAAAAAAGTAATCTGCCATTTTGTACTGAAAGTCATATGAAACAAGAGTTTTGATAAACTCCCATGCACCCTTTTTTACTTCCGGCGACGAATATTCACATATTGAATATTTATTCCTTGATGTATCAATCACAATACCGCTTTCGTCAGGTGACGGATAACCTACAACTGTTACAGGTTCATTCTGTTCATTCCATAAGGAATCGTGAAAATCTTCAAAACTGTCTACCGGAAAATTCATGATAAAATGTGGAGTATTCCAGTTCATATCCTGCTTGTAATTTTCGGGTGGGTCAAAAGAATTTATAAATTCGAGTATCTTTATAAATTCCGGAGAATTATAATTCGTTGTATGATTTTCAAAGTTAATGAATGAACTGATATTATTACGCAGAATAGTCATATAAACATAGTCTTTTGTAGTATATCCGTTGAATGTAGAACCCTCCGGCATAGCGTTCCAGTGTTCAATCATTTCGTCAATAGTCCAGTTTTCCTTGTCACCGACGTAACGTTTATATCCTGCTACTGTATCTATTGTGAATGCCAACGGCATACAGCAGAGTTTTCCGTCTGTTTCGTGGAGTTCAAGTATATGTTTATATAAAGCAGTATCGTCATAATTTTCAGCCTTCATAAAGTCGTAAAGGTTAGAAAATGCACCCTGTTGTATAAGAGATTCATATTTTCCCGTGTCATAAAAAACACCGTCCGGCACAATGTCAACAATTCCGCTTTCAATTATGTCAAGACTGAGCTGTGTGTCTATCTTTGCGAATGATTCCGGATTAGCACCTTTTTCAGTATCAAAACTGCTGTCATAATATTCCATATAGTCCTTTAAAACTATTTTGTAACCATTATCAGCCTTATTGAAGTCATTGATAACTTCATTAATAAACGCATTTCCGCCGTTTTTTACTGCCATAGTGATTGTAACATCTTCACGCTTTTCGGAAACACTGTTTTCAGTAGTCGTGTTTTCTTCCTGAAGTTCTTCACTCACCTGTGAAACCGTACTGACTTCACTACATGAAACAGCAGTCACAATCATAAACGCCGATAACATAGTTAAAAATTTTTTCATTATTCATAATCTTCTTTAATATTTTTTGTTTTTTCAGATGTTGTCACTCTGCATAATTCAATTCTATGATGTTTTATTTTGAGTATTTCAATATTAAGACCGTCTGAATTAATTGAAATTTTTTCGTTGTTTTTAGGAATATCACCGAGTTCAGCAATTACGTAACCGCCGAAAGTTTCGTTTCTGTCAGCAGGCAAATCTATTTCGAGAGTATCACATATTTCACCTATTGTAACATATCCCTGTACCGTCCATGTGGAAATACCGGTCTTTATAATTTTTTCAAAAGTTTCTTCTTCGTCGTCCGCAAATTCCCCGACAAGTTTTTCTACCAAGTCCGTAACTGTTATGATACCGCTCATACCGCCGTATTCGTCAACAACAACTGCGAAATGGTCATCAGTATTTTTTTTCATATGTGCAAAAAGTCTGTCAGCCTTCATATTTTCATGTACGAAATACGGTTCACGGACTGCATTTTCCATAATATTTTCACGGGTCTTGTTGTCAATGCGGAAATAATCTTTAGCGTCAAGGATTCCGATAACATTGTCAACGCTTTCGCCACATACAGGAAAAACGGAATGTCTTGTGCGGTGAATGACTTCTTCCCATACTGAAACGTCGTCGTCTGCCCATAATACGAATACTTCTGTACGGTGTGTGCAAATCTGACCTGCTGTCATATCGTCGAAAGCAAAGATATTTTTAATAATGCGGTTTTCGTCTTCGTCAATAGCACCTGTTTCCGCACCTGCATCTGACATCATTAAAATTTCCTCTTCTGTAACAATTTCCTCAACATTTTCGGGATTCACTCCTGCTGTTTTCAGTATACATCTTGAAATAGCGTTCATAAGGCTTGAAAAAGGCATAAACAGTACTGATACTACAGAAAGTATTCCCGAAAATCTGAGAGCAAGTTTTTCAGGATTCTTTGCAGAGAGACGTTTCGGAATAAATTCCCCGAAAGTCATCATAAGGAAAGTCATTATAAGCATAATGATTATTGTAGAAATTATTTCCGCTGTACTTTCCGGAATACTGTCTGAAAATACTTTTGCAAGTCTGTCTGAAAAACTTACTGAAGCAATTCCTGCTGAGACAAATTCAAAAAGTTTTACAGCAGTCTGTGACGATAACATAAAGTTGTAGGGTTTGTCAGCGAGTTTCTTTAAACGGTTTGCTTTTTTTCCGCCGTTTTCCGCAAGTTTTTCAAGACGTGTATCGTTGATTGAAATAAACGCTGATTCCGCAGTTGTGAGAACCGCACATACAATAATAAATAAGATTTGCAGAATAATCTGCCATGACATAATAAAAACCTCCGTAATTAAAAATTTTTCTGAAAAAGTAAAAAAATTCACTCCAGTTTTTCATTAACGGAGCGTATGTCACAACTATTCGGAATACTGCCGTCGGGGACATTGTCCATTTACCTTTCACCTCCGGAAAAAATAATTTAATATATTATATACTATATGGATTCAATTGTCAAGTACGTCAGAAACGTATTCATTTCGGATATTTATTATCATTGCAGAATAAAAATACACGCAAAAAAGCTGATACACTTTTTATTATGTATCAGCTTTTATTTTTGTAACTTTTATAAAAGAGGTATCTTCTGTTCTCAGGGCAATAACCGCACCTCTTATGAGATAGGCAGAAAGACCGTGATTTCTGTAGAGACATTCAATGCACGTACCCTCTATCAGTCCCAAATCATTCAGACGGTTACGCATTTTTCCGCTGATGAATATTTTTTCAACCTGTCCTTTTTCGCACTCTTTGAGGGTGTTCATTCCGGTAAGGTTTTCCATAAGTAGCCCCCGACTGATTTTTTATAAAAAAAGGCACAGACCTTTTATATAATGTATGCTTGAAATATCATTCAGGAAACTTGTCTTTATAGATACCGATTTCTGTAGTAATTCCGGAACTGTTTCCGGTTATTGTAAGTGTTCCTATGCGTTTGTTCTGAACAGTGCCGAAAGTTGCCAAATCGGATAAATCTTCACCTTTGTAACCGCTGTATGTACAGAAAATCTTTTTTCTTCCACGGGAAGCGTATTTTGAACGGTATTCAATAGCCTGTTGAGGCTCATAAAGAAACTGCCTGTCGAGTTCAAAGACACGGTGGCGTACAATATTATGTGAAATAACGTCATTGTCAGCGAGTTCAAATTCTCCGAATTCTTCTTTCATATTGGACATATGGAAATGACTTATCAATTTTTTTTCTGATATTGCAATTCCTCTTGAAATAATTTCACTGTCAGAATACTCAAAGGATGACGGATTTTCAACAGGTGTCATTCGTATCTGATTAGTATCTCTGATATAAGGATAAGTACCGTGAGTTTTGTAAGTCAGATTTACAATACCGTCCCACATATTTGAATTGCTTTTTACATAGATGTAGCTTTTTACATCACTGTTTTCGTGTGTAACATACGGCAGAGTGTAGAAACTGTTCATAAGGTCGTTTATAGAGATATTTGGTTTTATACCTGTTTCAATCTGATTCTGAATAAGCAGGGAAGTGAAACTCCTTGACGATACAGAAACAAGCGAACCACCAACGGACGTTGTAACGGAAATACTGTCCGCAAGTCCGTGATGAATGATTTTATTGTCTATGGTAAAGAGAATTTCAGAAACATTTTCAGGTGTGGGAATATCTCCGTAAAATTTTGCTCCGAATGATGTATATGACTGATAAACGTCTTTTCGGAAAATGAACGAAATAATTTTATCGAAAGTCATTTCAGAACCGTCAGTATTTTTAAGAGTAACGATTATATTCATACTGATTCACCGCTTTTTGTTGAGACTTCCGAGGCAATCAGCGTTATATTAGCAGAAATGAAATCATTGTTTTCGTCGTTGACAACAAATGCCTGTACCTGACATTTTCCGAAAACTATATTTTTATATTGTACGCTGAAATTTTCATTATTGTACATCATATTGTTTACGCTTGTAAGGAAGTCCAGAGGATTATCACCGCTTATTCTACCACTGAAAATAATTCTTACAGCTTTTTTTCCGGAATTTGTTATAACCTCATCACCGGCGACCGTATTCTGTTCCGAAAAACTTTTATTGCCGGAAGATTTGAATTTTTCACAGTACATGGTGAAATTTCCAATCTTTACAGGAACTGATTCGTAAGGTTTTATAATGTTCATATATTACCCCTTTCAAATTTGTCCATACCATTGACGGAAAGTTTTGCGGTGAGCACAAAGCGGTTTATATTTGTATCGTGTTTCATTGAAATCTTTTTTATCATACAGTTTATACCGGATATTTCCATAACAGCAGGTTTTATATTTTCTGAAAAATACTGGTATAATTTCATCATAGGGAATTTTTCGGGAGCGGTAACATTTATATCAACGTTTGCTTTATATGGTACAAATATTGTAAATTCCGAATATATAGGCGTTTGTAGTTCAAAGGAATCAAGACCTACAATTGTAAAAAAACCTTTGTTTTTTCTTTCGGCTGAAACAGCGTCAAAAGCACTGTAAACCGGTATTGTATTATTTTTGGAAAGTTTCTGAATAATCTCTGTAATAATGGAAGTAATCATAAACTATTCCTCCGTTACGTCTGCAAAACTCATAAATACAAAAGTTTTCTGTTTTATGAGGTCTGAGCATAAATTTATATAATCACGCAGGAGTTTTTCGGAGTGCGAAACAGCAGTATTCTGCGAGGTAGTCAACATTTTTCCGGCAACGGTAAACTCAGAACGTTCACGGGCAGAATTAATCTGTTGTAAATGGTTATTTGCAACAGAGGCACACAGAAAATCAAGTCTTACATCGTAAGAGTCTGCATCGGGAAGCAACATTTTTTCGACTTCCGAAACAGACAGATTTATAAGCGGAGTATATTTTTCAGAAAAATCTTCTCCCGAAAAAAGAGTAAAAAGAGTTTTAACGGCTTCTATATTCATTTTTTACCTCCTGTTTCATTGAAAAATCGTCCGCTGAAAAATCATTTTCCTTATCGGGTATGAGCTGGACTTCAATTTTGGTTGACATCATACATTTTTCAAATGACTTTTTCATTTCAATAAGCTGACTTGTATTCATAAATTCAGCGGAAATCATAGCATTGTCAACGGCAGATTTTCCGCCCGCAAAGAAAGCTAAACGGCGTATGTCACGACGTAATTCATTGTCAGCATTTATTATATTTACGTCGGAATATGTTGAAATATTTCCCGAATTTACAGAGCGTTTTGTAACACCGGCGTTAATCTGAGCAGGTACAGCTACAAAACTCCATTCGTAAACATCTGTTATATTGTCAAGAGTTACATAACTTATTTTGTTGTTGTACATTTTACCTTTTGTGTGAACACAACCGTTTATGGCTTTGTCGCAACCGCATATCGAACACTTACGGCTTGAAGCACTACACGAGATACTGACTTCTTTTTTAATACCGCCGTCTATTTCTGAAATAAGAGTTTCATTGTCTGCTGTACGAACCATATAAGCACTTGCTTTAAGGTACTTGTAAGGCTCACCGGTTTTTGTTTTGCGTGAATTGTCGGTAACTATTTCCGTATCAAAAATACGTGCATTTTGATTTGAAGTAGTAGGATTGTGGTCAAAAATTCCTGTTTTTCCTATAAAGTTTTCCGCAAGCGTTTCAAGTGCGGTATCTGAAAAACGTTCAAAATCACGGTCAATATCGTTGTCGCAAAGGATTACGGAAAAAGTATAGATTTCTTCTTCTGTAAAAGGTCGGCGAGTAAACTGGTTTATTTTGTCAAGAATTTCCTTGTTCATAAAAAAATATCCTTTCATTAAATTCAAGGGAACGCATAGAAAAAATACACGTTCCCTTGTAAGAAATATTTAAGCAGTTATTTTAAGAACCTTTACGGCATCGGGAGTGATTTTTCTGAAACCGCAGGTAATGGAAACTGTAATCTGGTCGAGCTGACGGTCAATGAGTTTATCGGTTTCCATAACGAGATTTGAGCTTGTAATAAATTCAAGAGCGAAATTTCTGTCAAGTCCGATAATGGTGTTATTGTTTACAGCGGAAGTCTTTATGAGTTCAGCACCAAAAGGAAGAATCATTTTACCGTCCGGGTCAATGGAAGTGTCGGAAAGCTGTTCCATAGCCACAATCTTTGAGGAATCCTCCGGAGAAGCGAGAATAGTTGTCATATTGAAGCAATCAAAATTTCCATAGAGTTGAGCGAGAGCGTTGTAAGTAAGTGAAGTTGCATTGATAGTAGTCGCACCTTTTTCAAGAACGGAAACAGCGTTTTCCACTACAGATACAGCGAGTTTAACGCCTATACTTCTGAGCATTACTCCGAAAACATCAAGTCTCTGCTGACGTACAGCTTCATAAGAAGCGTTGATAAGTCTTCCGTATTTTAAGAGCGTTATAGCGGTAGCACTTTCTCTTACTGTAGTTGTAGGAAGGACTGTAGCCTGAGCAGAAGTTCTGTATTCAACGGTATCATCGAGAACACAACCGAGATATTGAGAACTTCCGCTGACAGTAGTTGTGGCACAGACAGATGAAAGAATAGTTTCGTCAAAACCCTTTTTGATACAGCGTGTAACAAATTCAGGAAAAAGTACAGCAGTTTCAGTGGAAGTGAAGAATTTTTCAACACGGTCGCAACTCTGACCGGAGATTCTGATGTTGAAACGCTTTAACTGTCTTTCAAAAGCGTCAAGTTTCTCCATAGGAGTACCGCAGTAAGCGGAAGAGGGGTCGAGTTCCTCAAGGGCTGAAGTGAAAGATTTTTCACTGAGATTGTAGAGACCTTTTTCAAGTTTAATATCATTGTACATAAAAATATACCTCCATAATAAAATTATTTAAGATTTTCGAGACGCATTTCAATTTCCCTTGCCTGTGCATTTTTGAGACGTGCTTCAGCGAGAGCGGATTCGTCCTGTAAATTAATATTGTCCCATTCTACACGACAGACTGCTTTTCTTCCTGTTGAGAATATAAAAGCCTCAGATATTTCGCATATTACCGGAGTAAGCAGACGACGATAATATTCCAGTTCAGAAGTAAGAATATCCGCCTGTTGTGATGACATTCTTTCCGTACTGCTCCAGCTGAGACCAAGCAGAAAAGGCGGTATTGAGAGTTTTGAGATAACCTGCTCCAGTAACTGACGTACAGGAATATTAGTATCAAAAAGCTGATTTTCCGCACCGATAACTTTAATATCAACGTCACCGACTGCAACAAAATCTTTAACCTGACCGTTATGAGATGATTTCATAGCGTCAGACCATTCCTTTGCAATCTGTATAGCACGTTCATGTGAATAATTGTAATCGCTTTCGGAAGACGGTTGGTATGTGACAGCATAGCGGACGTTACCTGCACGGTCGAAATTCTGTCCGATACATTCGTAAATTCTCATAAGAATACTTGACAGGGCAGGCACTCCACGTAAAAGTGGTCTGTTGCCGGTAAGTGCAGAGTACAGGATTCTTTCGGGGTGCGGAATGATTTTTTCGTTGCCGTTTGAATCTCTCATATAGTATTTTCTACAGAAAGGATTTTCACCGGCGGATATACTGATTTTTGAAACGTCTCCGTTCCATAGACCTGCAATACACTTTCCGGAAGAATCGATGACTATTTCGCCGATAGCACTTCCATAGGTGAGAATACTGTCAAGAAAATTATCGACAAATACATTAATAGATTTTCCGGCAATACCGACAGGAACGTTTTCAAGAAAGAAGTCAAGTTCCGGCTGTAAATTTTCGTCGGAACAGATAACCTTGAAACCACCTGTCAGACGAATAATTTTCATGAGTGCGGAGTCAATAATCGGAACAGCGTTTCTCAGACGGTCATAAAGTTCTTTTTCAAAAGGGTCTAATGTGTCAGGAAAACGCATTTCAAGATTTGAATTTCGCTGAGCGGTTATAAGTTCAGTAGCAATTGCCGGTTTAGGTTTCTTTTTAAAGAGTTTCATTTTTCCTCCTTTAAAAAAATATTTGAACGGTGAAAAGATTCATATTTACCTTGCAACTGAGATAACACAAAAATCATCTGTATTATCAGAAACAAGAGTATCCATAACGAAATAACGCATATCGTCCATAGCGTGGTCATTTTCTTTTATCGGAACATCGTTGTCCGATTTGTCATTCCAGCAGTAAAGCGAAAACTCTTTTATAATATCCCTGCAACTCTCATTGAAACGAAGTTTATTTTGTTTAAGAGCCGTGCTTACGTGACGGATACCAGTGATTACATCGTTGTTGGCTTTTACCACTCTGAATTTACCGTGTCTGCGGATACACTCAATAAAACTTGATGCCGACGGGTCAACGATAACCCGACTTATATTATAATTTCCGGCAAGATTTTCAAGAGCGGTATAATGTTCCTCGTCTGTACGGGAAATGCCTGTCTTTTTGGAAGAATAATAATATTCCTTTATTCTGTACCAGACGTTGTTGCAAAGTCCCCACAGACCGAAAGAGGACGGATTAACCGTGCCGTAATCGCATGATATAACGAAACGTTCACACTTAATGTCACCGCTGTAAACATGATTTTGAGGGCTGAACATAGGGTATACAATACCCTCAGAAGCAGTCCATTTTCCGAGTACGAAACGTTCATAGAAAGTACCAGAATAAAGACGTTTGTAACGGTTTTTGAGTTTTTGGGAAAGAGACGGATTATCGTCCATAGTGAAGTGAATGTAAAGGGCGTGTTTTTGTTTTGATTTTTTAATCCATTCGTTATAGAACCAGTGGGTTGGGTTGTCGGGATTGCAGTTGAACCACATTTTAGAACCGTTTACAGAACATCTTGCGAGAGCCTGTTCAACGAAAGAGCGGGGCATCAGAGCAACTTCGTCAAGGAAAACGCCTGAGAGTGTCATACCTTGAATGAGTGAAGCAGAGCTTTCGTCTTTACCTCCGAAAAAATAGAAACGGTTTGTATTGCCTGAGAAAGATATGTCAATGTAGTTTTTGCTGATTTTTTCAATGCAGGTGAATCCGTATTCTTTTAGAATAGGTATAAGAGGAGTAATCACGTTTCTGCGGAGGGAAGTGACAGTTTTACCGCATACAGCGAAAGCACTTCCGTTAAACGTTGAAGACGACCAGAAAACGAATCCAAGAGACATTGAGAGAGTTTTGCCACTTCTTACAGCACCGTCGCATATTACAGCGTCGTAATCGGCATATTTAGGATTTTTCCACCAGTTCATAGTAAGTTTTTGTTTTGAAGATAGTTTGTTAATTGTCAACAATTTCACCGTCCTCAGCCGATTCAGAAAGAGCCCTGATTAAATCAGAAGCCTTGTCTCTGTCAGAGAAAGAGTTTTCAAGTTCAAAGAGTTTTTCGAGAGCCTTTAATCTGTCGAAAAGTTTCACCTCAACCCCACCGCCTTTTACACGTTTTATTTCAGAGACGTTGAAAAGGTCGAGACGTTCAATTACGTCCGACGGAGGAAGTTCGTCTGCAAATACAAGATATACAGCATCGGTACAGTTTCCGAAAGCAAGACGTTTAAGACCTGCTGAAACATTGCCGTAATCTGAAAGTGTATTTTTCAGGCGTGAGATAGTTTTCTGGCAGACATCGGACTCAAGAAGTCTGATACCCTCAGTGAGAGCCTCACTTCTTTTGAAACCTGCTCTTACTGCTGATTCTGTAATGTCACCGAGCATGACATAGTAACAGCAGAAAATGAATGATTTAGAATTACGTACAGGCAAAAATAAAAAACCTCCTTTCAGTATGTGAACGAAATCACCGTTCATAAGGGGGCTGAAAAGAGGTATTTTTCAACATAAAACCATTGAATATTGAAAAAATAAATTTCAGATTTGTATATATGCACAAAAAAACTCCGGAAAACTGTTCATATTAAACAATTTTCCGGAGATGTGAATTAAGGAAACTTTATCAGAGAATATAAATCTGACCGTCAATAGTATAGATATAAAGAATCATATCCGAACCGTTTCTCGCAGAAAACGAATAACTTCCATTGTCACCATCGAGTGTGTAAAGAACGTCTATGCCAATCATTTTTCGTGAAGTTATTTCAGCGTCCGGTGAACCCTCATGTATTTTTGCGTCAAGTATTGAGAATCCCGTATCGCTGTCGCTGTCATTTTCGTCCATAAGGGAATTTATAATAATGTAGTCAAAATTAAAATCGCCGTTAGTGTAATTGTTTTTAATGGTTTTGTGTCTTTCGTCGAGGTAGTCCTGAACGTCTGTATTTTCGTACTGGTCAACCAGGTAGTCAAGATAGGTCGGATAACAGGTATTCTGCATAAGTTCCACATTACAGGTATTCAGAGCGGAAATATAGTCAGAAATTTTCTTTGCTTCTTCTTCCGTCATAAAGCGGTTTTCGTAAGAGATTGAGATAGGCACTTTATCCGTATCAGCATATAAATCCGTCATAGTAGCACCGAAAGGCATATCTTCAGCATTTACATTTACACCTTTTCCCATGTTGTCGCTTACAAGTGCGTTTTTATTTTCAGCAGATGACGAATCTGATTTATTTTCACCGCACGAACAGCAAGCTATTATAACAGCACACGCAAGAATTATAAATTTTTTCATATATTACTCCTTATCCGAAAGTATAATAAAATCCGTCTTTTTCAGCAAAAACTATTTCGTATTCGCTCAGAAGTAAAGACTCAACATTTTCAGTATTTTCAGCCATTACATAAAAAGTCATATTGTAGAAACTGTCAAAATTATCCTTTATTTCCGAATAGAAGTCTTTACCGAAAAAATCGTTAAGTGCCGAAAAATATTCCTGTATAGTATCGTCAGAAGTTTCAGTAGTTTTTTCAGCTTTAAGACGTGTTATATGGAAATCGCCGTTCATTTTTTCTGATAGACCTTTGCGTTGATTTTCAAAGGACGTTTCAAGACCATAGTTATAATTTTCCTCAAGAAAAGCTGACATATCGTCAATATATTCCTTGCTGAGACAAGATTTGTAAGTTTCAAAATCATTTTCCGCAAAAGAAATGAAATATTTTTCAAGAGTGAGAATAAGTTCTTTTGAGTATTCTTCGTCATTGAAATATAACTTCGTTCCTGACGGACTGTATCTGTATTCACCTAAATCATAGCCAATGTCATTTTCGTCAGGAGTTATTATTTCACCGACCTCACCATCCGCAACATATGGTATTTCTGTTTCTGAATTATTACCGTCACCGCAAGCCGTCAGAAAACAACAGCATAGCATAATTAAAACCAAAAATTTTCGCATAGTTTCTACTCCATAATTAAGATATGATATTCAGATAATAACGCACTGACCTGTAAATTAAATGGTTATTTTGTGAAATTCCGGAAAAAAGTTATTTAGCTCTCTGTTTAGCTCTTTGTGAGTTGTTGAGTATTCTTTTTCTGATTCTGAGGGATTCGGGAGTAACTTCAAGAAGTTCGTCGTCAGCAAGAAATTCCAGACAGTCTTCGAGACTGAGTATTCTGTGCGGAACGAGACGGAGAGCGTCGTCACTACCGCTTGCACGGGTATTTGTGAGATGTTTTTTCTTGCATACGTTTACAACAAGGTCATCAGTTTTCGGGGAAGCCCCTACAATCATACCCTCATATACCTGAGTACCGGCAGGAATGAAAAGCTGACCACGTTCCTGAGCGTTGAAAAGACCATAAGTTACAGCCTCACCAGTTTCAAATGATACAAGAGAACCTGTTTTTCTGCGGTCAATATCGCCCTTGTAAGGCTCGTAACCGTCGAATACATGGCTCATAATACCTTCGCCCTTTGTGTCTGTAAGAAATTCGCTCTTGTAACCGAAAAGCCCCCTTGCAGGAATAAGAAACTCAATTCTTGTACGGTTTCCCTGAGGATGCATATTAGTCATTTCGCCTTTGCGACTGCAAACTTTTTCCATTACAGAACCTACACAATCATCTGGTACGTCAATAACAAGTCTTTCGATAGGTTCAAGTTTGCGACCGTCTTCTCCCTCTTTGTAGAGAACACGAGGAGTTGATACAGCGAGTTCGTAACCCTCACGACGCATATTTTCGATAAGGATAGAGAGGTGCATTTCGCCACGTCCGGCAACATGGAATGAATCAGTAGAATCAGTTTCTGAAACACGGAGCGAAACGTCTTTTAAAAGTTCCTTGAAAAGTCTTTCACGGAGCTGTCGGGAAGTCACAAATTTTCCCTCTTTTCCTGCGAAAGGACTGTCGTTTACAGAGAAAGTCATTTCAACAGTAGGTTCGCTTATTTTTACGAAAGGCAGAGGTTCGGGGGTATCAGTTGAACAGATAGTATCACCGATAGTAATATTTTCAATACCGGAAATCCAAACAATATCGCCGACGGTAGCCTCCTGAACAGGCACACGGTTAAGACCCTGAATCTGTAAAAGAGAAACTATTTTGGAGTTGTAATTTTTCTTTGAAGCTGTGTAGTCGCAGACTGTAATCTGCTGATTAACTTTTATGTTACCACGCACGATACGACCGATACCGATTCTTCCCACATAGTCGTTGTAGTCGATAGAAGAAATAAGCATTTGAAGAGGTTCATTTTCGTTGCCCTTTGGAGGTTCAATGTAGTTAATGATAGTGTCGAAAAGTGGTTTAAGGTCTGTGCCGGTTTCGTACTGACTGAGTGAAGCAGTACCGCTACGTCCGGAACAGAAAAGGATAGGACTTTCCAACTGTTCATCGTTAGCATCGAGGTCAAGAAGAAGTTCAAGCACTTCGTCGCCTATTTCATCGAGACGGGCATCGGGACGGTCAATCTTGTTTACGACAACGATAATTTTGAGACCCATTTCAAGAGCCTTTGAAAGTACGAAACGTGTCTGAGGCATAGGACCTTCGGCAGCGTCAACGAGAAGAAGAACGCCGTCAACCATTTCGAGAACACGTTCAACTTCACCGCCGAAATCCGCATGTCCGGGGGTATCAATGATATTTATTTTTATGTCGTTGTACATAACGGAAGTATTTTTTGCAAGTATCGTGATACCTCTTTCACGTTCAATGTCGTTGGAGTCCATAACTCTTTCTGCAACGTTCTGATTTTCACGGAAAACTCCACCCTGTTTTAACATCTCGTCGACGAGGGTAGTTTTACCGTGGTCAACGTGGGCGATAATAGCAATATTTCTTAAATCGTTTCTAATCATTTTAGATTCCTCCGAATTATTTTTTTATATTAAACGTTCCTCAAAATCGCAGGCACATACAACAGAATTATTTTTCTTAAGGAAATAAATAAATTGTCTGATGTTGTTTATATAGGTATTTTCGGGGACGTTTTTGTTTTCAATATCAATAATGAATTTCCAGTAAAGGAAATCAGGACTTTCGGAAATATATTCCTTGTTTCTTCGGATACTCATGTCACACCAGTCAGAAATTATGAATGATACGGCTTGTTTATGACCATTTACAAAATTTCTGATGTATTCAAAAAAGTCATCATATTCTGAATAAGTATCAACGAATATTTTGCAATAAAGATTTTCAGACATTTTGTACCTCATAAATATTCAATATATACAGTAAGATTATTTTCACAGGCTCTTGTGAACATCTTAATAAGTATTTCAAGAACTTCATGACTTTTAGCAAAATACATTTTTGAAGTATCAATATTTTTGAGTTGATATAAAGCAGAATGAATGTCGGGGACTTTCCAGTAGTTATTTTCAAACTCTAAAGATAACTGATAGTATTCAGCAAGACTTGTCCAGCCATTTTTATCAGGCGGAATAATATCAAGAATATCACAAAAATATCCGCCCCATATATGAAATTTTTCTGTAATATAATTTTCGTCATAAATACATAAAATATATTCCGGTTCACCCTCGAAGCCGTCATAATAGGTATAATTTTCAGTCATGTTTGTACCTCATAGCATAATAAATATATTTATGCACAATGGGATTGATTTTCCGTGCAGAATAACTTTTTTTTCAGACATAAAAAAGCCCTTGCAGAAGTGCAAGGCTGGAAATAAAACGACCCCGAAAAAATTTCGGGGAAGTTGGTGGGAGAGGATGGATTCGGACCATCGAAGCTGAAAAGCAACAGATTTACAGTCTGCCCCCTTTGGCCACTCGGGAACTCTCCCATAATATAGGTTGTAAAGTACCGGAAAATCCGATAAAATGGAGCTGGTGGACGGACTCGAACCCCCGACCTGCTGATTACAAATCAGCTGCTCTACCAACTGAGCTACACCAGCTTAATTATTTTTTATACTCGTCTCACTCGACTTATTTATTATATCATATAAATTTCAATTTGTCAAGTACTTTTTGAAATTTTTTTAAAAATTTTTTCAAGTGGTCGAGGCGACAGGACTCGAACCTGCGGCATCTTGGTCCCAAACCAAGCACTCTACCAAACTGAGCTACGCCTCGGACAAACCATTTCAATTTTGTCCATATCGGACAGCTTCTATATTATATCACAGCAAATTGCATTTGTCAATAGTTATTTCGTAAATCGTGATTATCCACAAAAAATAAAATATAATTTGTGTGTAATTACCAAAAAATATGCTGTCACAGTATTGCAACAGCATAATATAATTATTCTTCGTCAGTTTTGTCTTCAGTTTCAGTTACTTCTTTTATTGTAGTTACTTCTTCAACAACAGTTTCTTCTTCAGATTCAGAAATTTCTTCCTCAGTTTCTTTTTCTACGACGGTCTCTTCTGTTTCAGCTTCAACAACATCTTTTTTTTCAGAAGCAGAAATTTCAAATTCCATATCGTCATCTTCATCATAGAAATCGTCATCGTCAAAATCATCATAATCGTCAGATGAATTGTCGCTGAGAAGGCGTTTTACAACTGTTCCTACTGCAACAACAGCACCAACTACAAGTACACCAGTTAAAAATCTGTTCATTGTATTTCCTCTTTTCTGTACAATTTTATTTATCTGACTGTCTGGAAACCGTCAGTGATAAACCATAAATTTATTATAACATACTTTTTTAAAAATTTCAATACTTTACATATTATTTGTTAAAAACATCAAAATTGACATAGCAGTTATTGGTGCAGTTTCACAACGGAGTATTCTTTTTCCGAGCCATACACGTACCGCACCTATGTCAACAGCGTTCTGAACTTCTTCCGAATCAAAACCTCCCTCACTTCCGACAACAAGACCTATTGTTTTAACATTGTCGAAATTCACTTCACTGAATTTGCAACCGCCTTTTTCTTCATACAGAATTATTGTGCGGTCAAGTTCTTGCATAATATCAAGAGCTTTTTTGTAACTTACTATCGGAGTGACTTCCGGAATAATCCCTCGACCGGATTGTTTAGAAGCCTGTTCAGCGATTTTTTGAAGACGTGAAAGTTTCTTTGTAAAATCCTTTTCGTCAGGACGTGAAATACATCTTCTTGTAATTAAGGGGACTATTCTTGATACACCGAGTTCCACACTTTTCTGAATGATATATTCCAGTTTGTCCAGTTTCGGAACAGCCTGAAAAAGAGTTACATTAATATCAGGTTCAGCGGAACAGGGATTTTTTGAAATCATATCAAGATATACGGTATCAGAAGTAATATTGTTTATAATGCAGTTATAGTCAGTACCGTTGCAACATACAGTTATTTCCTCACCTTTTTTCATTCGCAAGGAACGTCCTATATGATTAGCGTCACTTCCTGTAAGTGTTATATTATCCTCGTCAATTTCGTTTACAAAAAACCTTGGCATAAATTCACCGCCGTCATAAAAAAAGTATTTTTATAATTATATCATATAAGCTGATAATTTGCAAGTGAAAATTAAATGAAAATTTGGATTGAATGAAAAAATATTATCGTTATATTATACAATACACTATGTTAATTTTTGATATTTATTCCAAAAAAATATTTTGTTTCATATTTGTACATAATTTATTAACAAATCACCGGAAATTCATGATATAATTATAATAGGTTTTAATATTGGTTATAGAAAATTTTTAACTTTGAGAGGAGAATTTGATATGTTCAAAGGAAAATTAAAAAAGAAACTCATGGCTTTCGGAGCTTCTGCTGTAATGGCAGTAAGTTCAATTGCCGGAGCTGTACCGTCGGCAATCGCTGATGATTCCGATTTGGGTCTTGACAACTATGCAAAACTTTTGCAGTATTCGCTTTATTTCTATGACGCTAACTATTGTGGCATTGGTGCAGGTGAAAAGTCTCATTTCTCTTGGCGTGACGACTGTCACAAGGACGGAACAGCTAATGGCGGATTCCACGATGCAGGCGACGGAATTATATGCGGTCTTACAGAGGGCTTTACCGCTTCTACACTCGGCTGGCTTTATTACGAATACAAGGACGAATTTCAGAAAACCGGTACATATGCACATTTCAAGGATATAAGTACAGAGTTTGCAGAGTTTTTCAAGAACTGTACAACTCTTGACGGTAACGGAAATGTTACAAGATTCATTTATGAAATCGGTGACGACGGTGCAGACCATGGCAAGTGGAGAGCTCCGGAACTTATGTCAAGAAACAGCAATGAGTACTATTCCACTACAGACGGTGCAAGCAATACCGCTGCACAATATGCCGCTGCACTCGCACAACAGTATATTAACTTTGGTGACGAGGAGTCATTGAAATACGCTAAGGCACTTTATGATTTTGCCTCTAAAAACCGTAAAATGACTTATGACCAGCAGACATATTCCGACAAAAGCGTTGAGGACGATATTGCGTGGGCAGCTGGCTGGCTTTATATTGCAACCGGTGAACAGCCGTATCTCGATGCTAACAGCAAGGATACAAGCAATACAAATGACTGGGTAAACGATTACTATTACGGTGGTGTATGGCTTGGTGCAGCTATAATCAATGCTGAAATTACTGGCAACTGGTCTAAACCGGTAAGCTATATTCAGAATATTGTAAATCAGAATCAGAATAGATTTTATGTCATGAACTCATGGGGCAGTGCAAGACACAACACACTTATGCAGACCTGTGCGTTAGTTGCAACAAAACATAAAGAAAAATCAGGTGCTGACTTTGCTGAATGGTGTAAAGGTCAGACAGATATGATACTGGGTAAGAATAATGCTAATGTTTGTCTTGTTGTAGGCTATAATAATGTTTCTGCAACATCACCACATCACCGTGCAGCTTCCGGACTTTACGTCGGTGACGGCTGGGAAGAATGGAACAGCTGGAATGGTGATTATGCAAATGTTCCTACAAGCCATACGCTTTATGGTGCACTTTGTGGTGGTCCTACAAGTGAAGATTTCGGAACATTCCAGAAACTCAATGCAAAAGATGCTACTTCAAACGAGGTCGCACTTGACTATCAGGTGGGACTTGTCGGAGCTGCTGTAGGTCTCTATCACGAATACGGTACTGGTCAGGTTGTTGATAATATCGGTGAAGATGTTACTGTTTATGCTGAGGAAATCGCTGTTGCACAGGGCAAAACTCCCGAAATTCCCGAAGAAACAACTACAACTACTACAACAGAAATGACAACTACAGAAACAACCACTGAGACAACAACGACAGAATCTAATACAACAGAAACAACTGCAACAACCACTGTAACTTCAGAAGAAATGACTACTACTGAAACTGGCGAGGATACGACTACTGAAACAACAACAACTACTTCAACTACCTCTGTTACTGGTGTCGACGGAAATATTGTTTACGGCGATGCTAATGAAGACGGCACAGTAAATATTTCTGATGCTGTATTGATTATGCAGTCAATTTCCAATCCGAGCGAATATAATTTATCTGAGCAGGGAAGAAAGAATGCAGACGTTGTTGACGGCGACGGTGTTACAAATGCTGACGCACTTGCAATACAGATGGTTGAAGCAAAATTATTGAAGATTTCCGATTTGCCGGTTACTTCCGGTCAGCTTAACTTCTGATATTTGATATACTTAAAAGGCACACTCCAGTGTGTCTTTTTTGTTTGGTAGAAATGTACAACTGACGATAAAAATTATATAGTATGTTTATGAAATATTAAGAAAATGTTAATTTTTAATCAAATTGTAATCTTTTAGTAATAATTTCGTAACCCAATTTGTTACAAAACCGTGTATAATTAACTCAGCATATTGTACAAATTTTAAAAGAAAGAGGTTACTATTAATGCATAAAAACAATATGAAAAGAATCAAGTCAGCAGTAGTCAGCAGTGTAATAGCTGTTTCTGCTATGGCAACACCGCTTTCAGCGGTTGTTATGAATGCTTCAGCTGCAAACGATAATTACGCAAAACTTTTACAGTATTCGCTTTACTTCTATGATGCGAATATGTGTGGTAAGCAGGCTGGTTCTACTTCCGCACTCACATGGCGTGACAACTGCCACACATCTGATGAAGTTGACGGCGGTTACCACGATGCAGGCGACCACGTTAAATTCGGACTTCCGGCAGGTTATTCCGCTTCTACTCTCGGCTGGAGCTATTACGAATTTAAAGACGCTTTTGCCGGAACAGGTCAGGGTAATCACCTCAAGACCGTTACAGACTATTTCGCTACATTTTTCAAGAACAGCACAACTCTCAGCGGTGATAACGTAACAAACTTTGTTTATCAGGTTGGTGACGGCGGTGCAGACCATGCAGAATGGTGTGCTCCGGAAGTTCAGGGTGCTTCAAGCAGAAAGACTTTCAGTACATCATCAGGTGCAAGTGATATTGCTGCATCTTATGCCGCTGCACTTGCTGTAAACTATGTAAACTTTGGTAATGCTGAAGACCTTAAATACGCAAAGGCACTTTTCAACTTCTCTACAAAGTACAATCAGAAAGCTACAGACGGCGTAGGCGGTTTCTATGATTCATGGGACTACTATGACGACCAGGCATGGGCAGCAGGTTGGCTCTATATTGCAACAAATGACAATACCTATAAGGACTTCCTTAATACTTATATGAACACCAGTGACGCAGGTTCATCAGGTATGGACGGCGGTAAATGGGGTATCTACTCAACTATGAGCTGGAATAACGTTTCAATGGGTGCAGGTATTCTTCAGGCTGAAATAACAGGCGATTCTGCTGACTGGAAGAAAGTAACCGATTATCTCAATGGTCACGGAGCAGGCTCAAACGATTACTATTTTGAAACTCAGTGGGGCAGTGCAAGATATAACACATCTCAGCAGATGGTAGCTCTCGTGGCTACAAAACATGGTGCGGCAAGTTACAATGACTGGGCTAAAGGACAGATGGACTACATCATGGGTAACAAGGGCGTAGGCGGTTCTTCACCTGTATGTTTTGTTGTAGGTTTTGCAGATAATTCTGCTAAGAATCCTCACCACAGGGCAGCTTCCGGATATAGTAGTTTTGACGAAATGGGCGACAATACACAGATAAGCTCTAAAGGTCACGTTCTCGTAGGTGCATTGGTTGGCGGTCCTGTAAGTCAGGGAGGCGAATACCACGACGAAGTAAAAGACTATACATCAAACGAAGTTACACTTGACTATAATGCTACTCTCGTAGGTGCATCAGCAGGTCTTTATTCTGTATATAAGACCGGTACACCGGATACTTCAATTGTAGGTGTGGGCAGTGTATCTTCCGGAAATCCTTCCGTTACATCTCCTGTACAGACTACAACAACTACTACAAATAGACCTTTAGTTACTACAACTACAACACAAGGCGGTAATACATCATCTTCTTCCGGACATTATTCAATAAAGCCGAATAAGACTGTTAATTATGACCAGAATGCTGACGATAAAATGGTAGGTTTTGAGTGGTCACAGTTTAATATTCCGGCTAATGAAAAGGTTACAAAGGTTGAAGTTAAAATTTCTTCAAAGAATGGTGGAAAAGTCGGCAAGTGGCAGGGTGCTTTTGGTACTTCAACAAGTGTAGCTCCTGATTACTGGGCTCAGGGCGACGATATGCAACAGGAAATTTCCGGTAATTCAGGTACTGTTACATGGAATGTACCTTCAAATATTGCAGATATTGCACAGTTCCAGTATGGCGGAGAATTAAAATTCGGTACATGGTGGGTTGACTGTCAGGATTTTGTAATTGACGAAATCAATGTTTATACAAATGCTTACTCAGGTTCAGCAGGTACAACAGCAACTACACAGCCTAACCAGTCCGGAACTACAACCACTACTGCACAGGGCAATAATAATACTTCGGCAGGTACTTACGAAATCAAACCTAACAAGACTGTAAATTACGATAAAAATTCCGATGATAAAATGGTAGGTTTTGAGTGGTCGCAGTTCAATATTCCCGCAACCGAAAAGGTAAAGAAAGTTGAAATAACAATTGCTTCAAAGAACGGCGGAAACGTAGGCAAATGGCAGGGTGCTTTCGGTACTTCAACAAGTGTGGCTCCGGAATACTGGGCTCAGGGTGACGATATGGAACAGAATATTTCAGGAAACAGAGGTACAATTACATGGAATGTTCCTGCAAATATCGCAGAAGTTGCACAATATCAGTACGGCGGAGAATTGAAGTTCGGTACATGGTGGGTTGACTGTCAGGACTTTGTAATTGAATCAATAAAGGTTTATACAGACGGTACATCTTCACAGCAGACAACAACTACTACTACAAGACCGACAACAACTACTACCACAACAAATAATAATGTTTCAGGCAGTATAAAATATGGTGACGCAGATACAAATGGTACAGTAAATATTTCTGATGCTGTATTGATTATGCAGTCAATTTCCAATCCGAGCGAATATAAATTGTCTGAACAGGGCAAAAAGAACGCTGACGTTGTTGACGGTGACGGTGTTACAAACATGGACGCACTTGCAATTCAGATGTTAGAAGCAAAGTTGATTAACCTTTCCGATTTCCCGACTACTTCCGATAAACTTAAATAATTGATTATTCAAAAGGGCGTACATAAAAGTACGTCCTTTTTTTGTGACTATTTGTTTACTTCCTTGACATTTGTGCGACCGAGAATATAGTCTGTTGAAACATTGTAGAAGTCTGCGAGTTTAATAAGATGTTCAACGGGAATTGTCTGAAAACCACGTTCATAACGTGAATAGACAGTCTGTTTTGTATTAAGAATTTCTGCAATCTCTGTCTGATTCATATCCATATCTTCACGCAAATCCCTGAGTCGTTGAAAATACACAAAAATCACCTCCGTCATTTGTAGAATATGCTGATTTTATAAAAAAAAACAGCTATACATTGACTTTAGCATATTTTTATGTTACAATATGAATTTTAGTACTTAACAGTACTAAAAAGCAAAGAAAACACTATAACATAAGGAGTTGATAATATGGAAAGTATAGCAGTATTTGTGGCATTAGGTGTAATTATAAATGCATCGATATGGCAACACCATTAAGCTAAGGAAAAGATATGAACAAAATGTAAATTTTGCAGAAAAGCACTTGACAGTTTGATAGCAC
>JAIDUG010000007.1 GCA_029060305.1 Ruminococcus sp. | reverse complement strand
ACTGTCCGACAGTTTCGGGAATCACTTCTACAAAAAACGGATTTTTGCTTGTTATAGCTTTTATGTTATATTGCAAATCATATGTGATTTCACACATTGAAGATTTGCACATATACACATATTTATCAAGCTTGAATACAGTAAGACCTTCCGTCCATTCACTGGTGTCTTTACGTTTGCCTCTGAACAAAATTTCACGCATTTTCTTCATCTCTTTCTTCTGAACTCAGTCTGCACGAAGTTCTCATATATTTGCATTTATTGCAGTTGTGTTTTGCACGGTTTATAAGTATCGCCCTGTCATGTTCTTCCTGAAACTGTCTTTCAGTCTTTCGGAACTTGCACTTGTTGTCAATACCAGTACACTTCACACCTACAAGAATCCTACAGAATTTTCCAGTACCGACAAATCTGCATATTTTTTCTTCCAGTTTTATCACCTCGTTCAATAGTTAATCTTTTGCAATAGTCAGACCATTTTTCCTTACGGAAAATTCCGCTGTAGATGTACCTTTGTGCAAATTCTAACTGCAATTTGTCAGGCACAATTCCCAGACGTTCATTTCTTTCTGCCTGTGCGTAAATCGTTATTCCTCTGAACTTCTTCAGATGTTCCACACGGTGTACAGCGTTGTCTATATCGGAAGTCACAAGAAGATATATAAAGACTTTGTAAGGCTTTACACCGTGCATTTCAAGAAGTCTGACGGCATTTTCAACGGCTGATATTTGTGCAGTCGTGTCACAGCTGAAACGGATATGTCTAATCCATTTTAGCCGTGAAAGAATTTCCGCTATGCTGTCGGTAACAAGTCGTGCATCCATACCCTGATTCAAGTCTATGGAATATCCGCTGTCAATCAGACTTTCAAGCTGACTTATGCCATACTCACAAGCTAAAATGTTATTGTCCATAAGTACAAGTTTGTTGCTGTCGGGTCTGACAAGCTCCTGCCACGTTCTGTAAGGCTTGATATTTCCATCTTTTTCCGGAACAACACACCAACGGCATTTATTCGGACACCCTCTTGTTATGTAACCTATTGCGTAATCGCATTCAGGATATATCGAATAGTCGGGGAACATTTCTTCTATCTCATCAGGAAGTACGGACTTTACATCATATCCAGTACCACCCTTTATAGTATTTTCCGGTAAATAGGGATTTTCAGGCGTGAAGTCAAAAACCTTGCTTGAATACACCCTGTCAAAATCTCCGAGCGGATACCACCATTCAACCGTGTCACCGATTGATTTGTGATATGCCGATATTTTCATTAAAGCATAATTCGGAAACGTCTTTCTTTTAAGGGTTTCCGCCTCGCTGTCATAAAGACCGATTTTCAAGGTTATCACTCCGTTTCTGCCATAACAAATTTTTTGATTATTTGGTGGGATACGGCTGATTCAGGCTCAACCGTTCAGAAGCCTTTTTCATTCTTCGATGTAAACTCCGCATTCACCAAGCAAGTCAATGATGTCTCTTGTGTATCCGACTATGCCCTCGTATCTGAGCCATACGTCCAGTATTTCAGTTACAGGATACTTGTTTTTGATTTCTTCAAAATCCTTACAGATTTCTCCATATGTTGCCTTGAATGCTTCAATAATAGTTTCCTGCACCTTTCTCACCTCTTCCAGTACTCAGTTTTGCATGGTTCTGCACCTGATGCAAGCTCAAAGAATTTCTTTTCTGCTTCCGCTCTGGTCACGAAACAATATCCGGAAAATACTTCAAAGCCGTCCGGAGCTATCTTCCATACACAATAAGGGTATGCAGAATGAGGGTGTTCAGCAATACAAAATCCGTTCCATACGCCGAAAACGATATGTCCGTTGATTGAAGAACCTATGTGAATGTTTTCTTTTACTCTGTCAAGGTCGTCCGGTTCAAAGCCTGACTTCTCGTAATCACGGAGCTTGCACAAAGTATCGTACATATCTACTTTGAAGTCTGCTTCCTGAACGTTCAATCTGCCGTCAGAATTAATCTTTGTAAGCATCTTTTTCTTTCCTTTCATATTATGAGTTCCATATACTCAACCGATGACATATCAACGTCAGGATTAGCGAACTTCGCCAAAGCCCTCACTATGCCCTTGTCAATAACCGACTGTTCTTCTTTGGTATGCTTAGGAATGCGATTTATTACCGTTGCACCATCGTATGTACGGATAGTTTCTATGTAGTGAGTTTCGGTTTCTTCCTTGCTGAGAACCGTATACATTCCTGCACGTTCATAAGGAGTAGGATTGTTTTTACCTGTCATAAATTATCACCTCGATTGAGTATATGGTGTTTGTGTATGTCTTTATTTCTTTTTTACAGTCCGAGAATATCATGATATTTTTGTATGTTCTGTGCCATTTGTATTTGTCGCCTGTCGTTTCCCTTGAACTCTATAGGTATACACTGTTTAAAAATACGGCTGTAAATTCGTCTGAGAGCAGTATCTTCTACATTCAGCAGATATTCAAGTGAGAAATTGGAAGTGAGTATAAGCGGACGTTTACTTCTGCATCGTGTGTCAAGCACTGATGTAACAATTCCCTTATTATGCTTGGAATCATTTTCACGTCCAAGGTCGTCAATTACAAGAAGTGCCACATCATTGAGTTTCTTACGATAAGCATTTCTGTCCTCATTGTTCCATAAACCGTCAATAATGGTTGTAAAATCCGTCATTTGAACTGTCACGCCCTTGTCAATCAATGCATTTGCGATACACGCTGCCATAAATGATTTACCAACTCCGACATCGCCATATATAAAAAGTCCGACACCGTCATTTTTCATCTTTTCAAAGTTATTCACATAGTTTCTTGCAACCTGCATAGCGTGATTGTCACTGTTGCCGTCATCATTGGCAAAACACCATTCTGCCATTTCATAGTCTACAAAGCACAATGAACGTTTTTTTTCGTTTTCCTGTCGCATTTTCAGCTCATCTAAACGTTTGTATTCAGCTTCTCTACACGCACATATAACAGGAACAAGATGTTTTTTATCACTTAACGGCACTGGACCCCATGACTGCTTAGGCGTATGACAGTTTCCACAGTAAATCAAACCGTCACTGCCGACGTAATCATCTGTCTGAACAGGATTAGCTTTAACAGCATTTTCAACAACAATATCAAAGAAGTTCATCAGAAACCCACCTCCTTTAGACCTTTGGTAATAGCATTATAATCTCCGGCAAGCACCGCTGACATTAATGCTGAAAGTCCGTTCTTTTTTCCGGAAGTTTCCGATTTTTGCTGAGAAGAAGATACCTGACAGGAAGAATACGTTTTCGGAACTTTACCCCATTCAATATCCTTTTTTATCCATTTATCCATAAGTTGACGGAAATCATTCATTTTCTTGCATTTACCGGATTTTTTCTTGAAGTCTGAAAGCGTATCAATGCTGTAGTCGGTCTGTTCCTTTCCGTAAGTCTCAACAAGTGTTTTGTATTCGTTATCGGTCAAGGAGACATTCTGATGTTTGCCGTGAGGCAGGCGGGCAGGCTCGGCTTTTTCTGCTACCTGATTTCCAGCATCATTTTTTATAGCTTTATCTTTCTTATATATAGTAGACCGTGGGGGTGTTTCACCGCACGGCTGAACGGTTGACGGTTCGTCCGAAGCGGATAAGGAAACATAGTCTTTTTTTACCGACTCGAAAGTCGGCACGTTGTAAAAATCATATTCACATGCGAATTGACCTTTTTTTCTGTCGTCTCTCTTGCGACAATAACCTGCTTTTATAAGTGCATTGATAGCGTTTGTTGCTGCATCATATCCGAGACCGCACATTGCCCTGACTGTTTTCTTTGTGGTTTCACATTCAGCAGAGAGTGATAACATTGTGATGAGTACAATTTTTGCATTAAGTGATAAGTCTTTGTTGCGAATAAGGTCATTCGGTATCATGGTGAAGTTTCCGGATAACTTAGTTTTGCAAACTGCCATAAATTTTTCCTCCTTTGGTATGGGTTAATATTATCACAAGCTTGTCCGCTTGTTGATATGGGATACGGCTGATTTAAGGTTCAACCGTTCAGAAACCTGTTTAAAGTTCGCATTTCATGTAACAGTAATATTCTTTTTTACCTGAATATGTCTCGCTATTATTATGTTCCTCGCAACATCTGACTGCTTCCTCACGTGTATGTACGATTTTATAAAGTTCGATACCATCGTTGAGTTCAAAGCAATTCTTGGCAATGTAAATGCGGTATTCAGTCATTATTCACACCTCCTCTCGCTTACAAGTTCCTCGCAGGTTGTACCCATCAAAGTTGCAATTTTCACAGATTTGTATAAGTCAGGTGCAGTCTCGCCGTTTTCGTATCGGGAAATGCTTGACCTGTCTGTTCCGACAAGCTGTGCAAGCTCTGACTGTGAGTAACCATTCTGCAAACGGAAGAATTTTAATTTTTCAGGAAAATTCATTTTTTTGTTACACCGTCCTAAAAAAATTCAAAAAGCTATTGACAAATTTTCAGATTTAGTATAAAATAAAGTAAACAGAAATTTTTTTATCCGTTTATGTGCATTTCTGCACATAGGTACTTAAAAAATAATACGTTCCGCAAAAAACGCATTATTTTTCGGGAATTTCCCATACCAACGGAAAAATTGCCAATCAACAGCTTTGTGTTCCGGTGACCTTTTCGCACTTGTTCTCCTGAACACAAGTACATTATAATCTAAATTTTTGAAGATGTCAATATATTTCTGCTAACTTTTTGAAGTTCTATCTAAATCACAAAAACAAACATTAATTTTTGTAGAATTTATATAATTTATAGGAGGGATATTATGTTTTGGAATAACTTTTATAACATATGCCAAGCAAAAGGCACTACTCCCAATGCTGTTTGCAAAAAATTAGAGTTATCTAATGCAATTGCTACTCATTGGAAAAATGGAACTATGCCAAAAGCAGATGTCCTTATAAAAATTTCTGAACTTCTTGAATGTTCTACTGATTATCTTCTTGGATTAACAGATAATCCTAACTCCTGTATTAAGAACAGCATGATTATTGAACATAACACGGCAAACTGTGACACACAAAGTAATGACAATGCAATGGTCGAAATTGAAACAATTATTTCCAGACTTACAGGTGCATCACGCTACCGTGCTATTGCAGATGTACTTGAAGTGCTGGAAAAATATGCCTAAATACAAAAATTAGGAGATTAAATGAAAAAAACAAATCAAGAAAATAAAAGAAAAAGAGGTTGCTTATATTGGTTGCTTTTTGGATGGTGCTTTGAACTTGCTTACTGGATTATTTTTGGTTGGTGGGTAAAACCGCTTCTGCTTTTGAATAAAAAATTAAAAGAAAAAAATGAATTAAGTCAACAATCAACAAAAGATAACTCCAAATCTGAAAATCAATTTAATGCAATAACTGCACCTAATCAAGCACCTAAATTTATCAACGGCATTCCTCTCAATTATAACTATAAACATGAAAAATTGTGCCAAATAAGAGGTCAAGAACCTGATATTTCTAAATTAAAGGTGGGACAAGAAGTAAGTTTATTGCCTGAACCTCAAAATCAATATGATAAAAATGCAATTGCTGTATATCACGAAAATGATAAAATTGGTTATTTATACAGAGGCTATGTTCAGGATATAGCAAATAGGTTTAACAATGATATAGACGCAGAAATATTCTGTTTTATTTGTGAAATCAATGGTAATGACGTTTTTTTGAATATAGGATTTTATCAAGAAAAAAGAGAGTTACTTAATAAAGAAACAACATTTAAGCTCATAAGAACATCAAGTAAAGAAATTCAGGAAACTATTGATGATTGTGTTTCTGAAGAAGATGAAGTTTATTTTAGTTATGATTACGAAAAAGAATTATTTGAAATTTGTCCAACCGGTTGTTCATTTGCAATTGGATATGCTCCAAAAAGTAAAAGTTCTCTTTTAGAATCACTTGAAGAATCAGATGAATATAGGGCATATGTTTCTGAAATTGAAGAGGATGATAATGGCAAGTATTCTGTATATGTCACAATAGAGTATGAAGAATAAATAAAAATATTTTTATAATTCATTCAAAAAATAGTCAGGTGAAACTTATCATCAAATCGTAACTGCTGTAATATAAGATGTGTGACCACCGTATACTAAATGCAGAGGTGATATTATGAACATGGAGGGGAATTTTATGAGTACCAAAGATATAGCATACGACATAATAGACAATATGTCTGATGAACAGCTTCAGGGCTTTATAATGATGTTCAGAAATCCTTATGAAATCAGTTTATCTGCAAGAATAAGCGATATTGAAAACGGCAGAAATCTTTCAGAAACTTTTGATAATGTTGACGATTTACTGGAGGATTTGAATGCTGAAGATTGAGTATCACAAATCGTTTAAAAAGGATTACAGAAAAGCACTGAAACGTGGTATTGATGTGAATGAAGTTAAAAAAGTAATAAATATGCTTGCTAATGAAATTCCATTGCCTGCACAGTATAAAGACCATGCATTAAAAGGAAATTATATAGGGTATCGGGAATGCCACATTTATAATGACTGGCTTCTGATATACAGAATTGAAAAAAATGTCCTTACTTTGACATTGGCATATATGGGTACTCACAGTGATTTATTCTGAAAAAATAGTCAGGTGCAACCCGACTTTAAACGTCGGGTCATACCTGTCCTGAATAAAAGGAGTACTTAAAAGAAAATCAGCACATTCAGTGCGAGCCTGCCGGAACTCCGCTAACCTTATAAAAACAGAGTTCCGAACAGACCCTCAACCATACCAAGGGTGATTCTTACTTATGCAAGAATCGTGGTGACGACAGCCGGAGTCGAACCGACGATTACAGGCTTTAATTTCCTGTTGAGTTACCGCTTCTCCATATCGCCATGTGTGTGTCTTGTTCGGCTTACATCTGACCGTAGAACGCAAACCGGACAAGACTGCTCAGTTTTCAGGAGAATCCACACCAGTTAAAGAGAAGAAAGGATAATGAAACTCTTTAACCGGAGGAATCTTCATTGTTGGGATTGTCGAAATCTGAAATAATCATAATTCAGACTACAGTATTTTGTCCCCATGATTGCGGAGGCTGGTTACTCAAATTTTGACGTTCTTACACATGATGAGTTTTGTCTCCGTGATTGCGGAGGTTGGACTTGAACCAACGACCTCAAGGGTATGAACCTTGCGAGCTACCAACTGCTCCACTCCGCCATATGTCGAAGTTCCAGCTACAGAGGAATGTAGAAACTCCGACGGAAAGAAAAAGGTACTTATAAGACCTTTCTGCACTCTTGCTCTATGTCAAAGCAAGAGCATAATTGTATTATATCACTATTTTGTTTGAATGTCAATAAAATAATTCTAAAAAGTTCGATAAATTTAAAGAGGGGATTTTATGAGTTTTTCACAAATTCTTGATGCTACTATGAAAAGCCGGAATATAACTAATTATCAGATGAGTAAGGAAACGGGTATTTCCGACAGCCTTATAAGTTACTGGCGTAAAGGAGAACGTTCTCCGAAAATGGATAATTTGCTTACAGTAGCTAACTTTTTAGGCGTATCACTTGACTATCTGGCAGGAAGAACAACAAACCCTGAACCTGAAAAGTCTGCAAATGTTGTAAACTTCAGTAGCAAAGGCGACAACAACACTAATACTGTCGCCGTAAACACTGAAACATTCGATAAGGATACTCTTGAAATCGCACGTATGATTAAAGATTTGCCTTTAATGGAACGTTCAAAAATTGTCGTTATGATTGGAAAATTGAAAGAACAAGAAGTGTAACAAAATTTTTTAATGACAATTTGTAAATTTTACAAACAACAATTTACCCTTTAATATGATATAATATATTGAAGGGTGGTGAAGAAAAATGAAAAAGGAAAAAAAATATATGTTTAATGTACTTGCAAAACCTGTTGATACAGCTATTATACTTGACGGTAAAAAAGCAGAAGATTTTTTTTCACAGAAACCTGACCCGAAAGTAAAGGAACGTATTCTGAGAAATGCTGCTAAAATGAAACTGCAAAGAATTAAAAACGAAGAAAAAGAAAAGGAAAAAGATTAATGTATGGTAAGGACATAAAAAACAAGCATAAACCGCTTTCTGAAAATGATATTACCAAAGGTTTTAATTGTGGAAATGATGCAATCAACAGTTATCTTCATAGCAAGGTTCTTACTGACAAAAAAGCAAAGACTTTTATTGTTGTCAATACAGAAAACAATGAAGTAATATGTTATTATTCATTATGCTGTAGTGGGTTTGTAATATCGAGTGCAAACAAGTTTACTATATACCCTGCCGTTGAAATAAAAATGTTTGCCATAGACGAAAAGTATCAGCATATGAAATATTCTGATGATGTTGACGAAGATAATCTTAATTTAAGTGATATGCTTTTTTCTGAAGTAATAAGCTTTATTTATGACTTTACTGAAAATTCTTGCGGTGCAGACGAAGTTATTCTGTATTCTGTGCCTGATGCTGAGAACTTCTATATACGTAATGGATTTAAACGATTTGAAAAATTTATGCTTGAATCGTCAGAACTTTTTACAGATGGTTGTATTCCGATGTATATGGATTTGTAATTAAAATATTATAAAAAAAGTCCGGAATCATAAAAGATACCGGATAAATTTTTAAGGAGGAAAAATATAAATATGGAAGATTATTGTATGTATCTTCGCAAGTCACGTATTGACCTCGATGCAGAAGCACGAGGTGAAGGTGAAACACTTGCACGTCATCAGGCGGTGCTTATGGAACTTGCAAAACGTCAAGGTCTGAATATCGTCAAGATTTATAAAGAAGTCGTAAGCGGTGACAGTATTTCTGCACGTCCTCAGATGCAGATGCTTCTTTCAGACCTTGCACAGAATAAGTACGCTGGTGTGCTTGTCGTTGAAGTGGAACGTCTCGCACGTGGCGACACTATCGACCAGGGAATAGTTGCACAGGCTTTCAAGCAGTCGGAAACTAAAATTATAACACCAGTCAAGACTTACGACCCTAACAACGAAATCGACGAGGAATATTTTGAATTTTCGCTTTTTATGTCACGTCGTGAGTACAAGACAATCAGAAGACGACTGGAAGCAGGACGTTTGTCAGCAGTAAAAGAGGGTAATTATATATGTTCAAGAACGCCTTACGGTTACAGAAAAATAAGTCCTGAACCTAAAGTACATACTCTTGAGATAGTTCCGGAAGAAGCGGAAATAGTAAAACTTATTTACAAGTTATATCTTGACGGTCACGGTGCTAAGTACATATCGGCAGAACTCAACCGTATGGGTGTTAAACCACAAAAAAGCATTTTGTGGGAAACTCCAAGCGTTAAGAAAATTCTTGCTAATCCTCTTTACTGTGGCAAAATCGGTTGGAAAACAAAATCAAACGGTGATATTCTTTATCAGGGTAAACATAAACCCATAATTTCGGAGGAAATGTTCAATATGGTACAGGACAAAAAGAAAAATAATCCTGTTGCACAGTTACACCCTAATGACGTACTTCTGAATTACTATCACGGTATACTTTATTGTAAGAATTGCGGTCATCAGATGAAGAGACGTTTTCTTGCTGGCAACGGTCACGAACATATTTTATGTGTATACAATCAATGCAGAGGAATTACTGTCGGTGCATCATTTGAAGAAGTCGACAATGCTATATTATCAGCGTTCCGTTACAGAATTGAAAAACTCAGCGAAATTTCAGATACTCCACAGATGAAACCTAAAGAAGTCACTCCCGACCAACGCAAACCTATTATTTCAGAACTCGAAAAGGTAAAAAAACAACAGGATAAACTTTACGACCTGCTCGAACAGGGAATATATGATGCAAACACTTTTCTTGAACGTTCAAAGGTAATCGGTGAAAAAATAAAAACTCTTGAAACTGCACTATCTGAAATAGAATCCCATACAGAACCTGAAAGACTTCCTGTCAGGGAACTGAAAGTAAGGTTGCAGTATATCATTGATAACTTTGAAAATGCTACTCCGGAAGAAAAAAATATTATGCTGAAAAGTGCTGTCCGGAAAATATACTACACTAAAACTCAGAGAATGTGCAATCACAAACGTTTTTCAGACCTTACACTTGAGGTCGATTTCTTATAAACAATATGTACAACATAGATATATTTATTTTTTTTCATACTGCCACATAGTTTACCTCCTTTCCCAAGGCCACGGCTCGTCAATCCACGACCAGTGCTGAGAATCATTTGTCTGTACGGGTGTTATAGGTCCGAAACGTCTGCTAAATTCTTCCTCTGCATCTTTCAGGAGCTTGTTGTATTTGTTGAAAAGTGCCAAAGCCCTTTGACAATTCGGGTGAGTGTCAAGGTAAAGATTGAGTTCTTTTATAGCAAAGTCATATTTCTGTATCTTGTTGAGAAGTAACTGTCTTTCATTCATTGTCGCCAGCTCCTCTCGTAAAAGGGAAATTAAGGTCGGGGAAAAGCGTTCCTATCGGGAAAGCCACGTCGTCGCTGTAAACTTCGCCCCATTCCTGAAACGGTACATACGCCATAGCAAGCGGTGCGTTCTGTGGAAAGCGTGTGGTTGTGATATTTGAATTATCGTTCTGAGGCGGACGGATTGGTCTGCTGAAAGTTTCCGGTGAATCAAGCGAATTTTCACGTTCACGGAGAATAAGACCGTCCATATCATCGAACAGATTCAGATTCATAATAAGTCCTCCTTTTCATATTTGCGGAGAACATCGTGCAGAGGGATGTTTTCCGCACATTACATTATATTCACAACACGTCAAACAGGTTAAAAAAAAGACGGATAATTAACTCCGTCTTTTTTATTCAGATTTCAGAATTTCGGAAGTAAACTTTTTAAATTATCCGGAAAACATTCGTCGCACGCCCAGTAGATATTCTTGTAATATGGGATTGTAGTATCATAAATTTCCAGTTCAGCATAATTTGCCTTGAGTATTTCTTTTGCAGACGAACATTCAGCATCTGCGTGAAGACAGTTTGTTTCCATATCGAGAATGAAATTCATTTTTGTATTATTTAAAACCGGAGCAGATTCAGAAACTTCAGATTCATCAGCGGAAGTTGTATCTTCACTTGATTCAGCGTTTTCATCAGAAGTATTTTCACTTTCGTCAGCAACGTTTTCCGTTTCACCGTCGGAAGTTTCAGATTCGCTGTTTTCATTTTGTGTATTTTCAGATTCAGAGGATTCATTTTCGGTTGTTTCCTGTTCACTGTAATCACTTTCTGAAGTTGCAGATTCGTCAGTGGTGTTTTCAGTAGTAGTTTCTGTAGTAGCTTCAGAATTTTCCGTTGTAGTTTTTTTAGATTTTTCAATTTTCGACAATGCTTCTTCAATATCTCTAGAAGTTGTTTCAGATTCTTCTGATGTTTCGGGTTCAGATTCATCTTCAATATTTTCAGACATTTCAAAACGAGAAGAATTGTCTGTATTTTCGCCACAGGCTGTGAAAGTTAAAATAACGGACATAACCGTTAAAATTGATAATAATTTTTTCATATTAAAAATTCCTCATTTTGTTTTTAAAATTTTCAGTTTATGATTTCCCATTTGTATTTGTCGGAGATTTCACCGGTACGGAAATAATTTTCGGCGACTTTAATGACAGATGTAAGATTATTACAGAATCTGTCTTCAAAATCTCCCCACTGTCCGCCGGTAACTAAACGATTTATCTTGTTTTCAGGGGACGGATTAAGAAGATTATAAAATTCAGAATTATCATTCAGGACAATATACAATATAAACAAACCATTGTTACCGCCTGCAACGCATAAATAACTATCTTCGTCACCGTTGTCCATAGTAATTTCTGAAACGTTCTGTCCGTCAAGTTTCAGCAGAATATCTTTCACGTTGCTCCATTCCGGATTTTCTATTTCATTGAACGGATAATATTTTCCGTTTAATAATTTGTCGTAAAAAAGTCTTTTCACGTACATAATTATGTCAATACTGCAACGCCTGTCAGGCTGAGTACGGTCATAATGATTCCAGCAAGAAGTACACCGCACATTACGGCTATAACGCTTTTCTTGAAATCGAGTTTGAGGAAACTTGCGGCGAGAGTACCTGTCCACGCACCAGTGCCAGGGAGTGGGATTCCGACAAAAAGAAGCAATGCCCAGAACATTCCTCTACCGGCTTTTGCCTGAAGTTTTTCACCGCCTTTACTGCCTTTTTCGAGACACCATGTAAAGAATTTTCCTATAAACTTCTTGTCTTTTCCCCATTCGAGAATCTTGCGGGCGAAAAGGAATATAAACGGAACAGGTATCATATTACCAACCATACAGAGTGGCAGTGCCTGATACCATGGTATTCCCTTAAGTACACCGAAAGGCACACCGCCACGAAGTTCAACGATAGGTACCATTGAAATTAAAAAAGTAATGATATATTTTCCCATAAAAAAACCTCTTTCATAGTCTGATAGAAACATTATCGCATATTATTTAAAAATAGTCAAGTAGGGTTTTCAAAAAACAGCATAAATCCCATGAAAACTACAGTTTTCACGGGATTTTTTGGTTGATTAGACAGCTTTAACAGTTTCTTTTCCGAGAATATTCATAAATTCCTCACCGGTAATAGTTTCCTTTTCAAGCAGATAATGTGCAAGTTCGTGAAGTTTTGCGGAGTTTTCGGAAAGAATCCTGATAGCTTTTTCGTGTGCCGATTTTATGATTTTCTTGACTTCCTCGTCAATCTGAGTAGCAGTCTCCGGCGAACATACAAGGGAAGTATCACCGCCTAAATACTGGTTGTTTACGGTTTCAAGTGCCACCATATCGAATTTATCGCTCATTCCGTAGCAAGTAACCATTGAACGTGCGATTTTTGTAGCCTTTTCGATGTCATTTGATGCTCCGCTTGTACAGGTATTGAAAATAAGTTCCTCGGCAGAACGTCCGCCGGTCAGTGTTGCGATACGTGCAAGGGCTTCTTCTTTTGACATCAGGAATTTTTCGCCCTCGTCAACCTGCATTGTATAACCTAATGCTCCGGAAGTTCTCGGAATAATGGTTATCTTATGTACAGGAGCGGAATCAGTCTGCATGGCGGCGACAAGTGCGTGACCGATTTCGTGATATGCGATAATTTCCTTTTCTTTCTGTGATATAACAGCGTTTTTGCGTTCATAGCCTGCGATTACAACCTCAACGCTTTCCTCAAGGTCTTCCTGCGATACCGTCTTGCGACCGTTTCTTACTGCACGCAAAGCACCTTCATTTATTATGTTGGCAAGTTCAGCACCGGAAGCTCCGGCAGTAGCTCTTGCAATAGCGTTATAATCAATGTCTTTGTCAGTTTTCACTTTCTGTGCGTGGACTTTCAGAATAGATTCTCTCCCCTGTAAGTCGGGAAGTTCAGCAGGAATACGTCTGTCGAAACGTCCGGGACGTAATAAAGCAGGGTCAAGGGATTCCGGACGGTTGGTAGCAGCGAGAATTACAACGCCTTTTTTTCCGTCGAAACCGTCCATTTCTGTAAGCAACTGATTGAGAGTCTGTTCACGTTCATCATTGCCGTTGAGATTTCCATCACGTTTTTTACCTATTGTATCGATTTCGTCAATGAAAACTATACAAGGTGCTTTTTCGTTAGCCTGCTTGAAAAGGTCACGGACTTTAGCGGCACCCATTCCGACGAACATTTCCACAAATTCAGAACCTGAAATAGAAAAGAATGGTACGTTTGCTTCACCGGCGACAGCCTGTGCAAGTAAAGTCTTACCAGTACCGGGAGGACCGACAAGCAATGCACCTTTAGGAAGATTTGCACCGATTTCAGCGTATTTTTTCGGATTATGCAGGAAGTCAACTATTTCAACCAGTGCTTCTTTAGCCTCGTCCTGTCCGGCAACGTCTGAAAAAGTCTTTCCGGTCTGAGCCTTTACGTAAATTTTAGCGTTGCTTTTACCGAATGACATAGAGTTTCCGCCCATACGCTTACTCATACCTTTAATAAGTACATTCCAAAGAATAATCATAAATACAAGCGGAAGAATCCACGATACGAAAAATTCAAAAATGGGATTGATTTCCTCAATACTTCCGGTAAAATCTATATCGCCCTTTTCGTACAGACGTGAGACAAGTTCGGGGTCTTCAATTTTAACAGTAGAATAAACCTGCTTGTTACCGTTTTCGGTCTGCACCTGAAACTTTATGACAGAGTTTTCAATATCCACTTTTTCCACGACACCCTCGTCAATTTTTTTCAGAAAAAAACTGTAGTTAGTTTCCTTAATCTGAGTTTCTTTAATTGCCGGAATCACAAACATATTGAAAAGCAACAGAAGTACCACACAGGTAATTCCGAAAATTCCAAGCTGTTTCCAGCCGTTTTTGTGTTCTTTCAAAAAATCATCTCCTTTACGTAATGGATTATACCACACAATGAGACAAAAAACAACCCACAGTTTGTGACAAAAGTGAAAACTAAATGAAAAATTCAAGGAAAATATTTCTGAATGAATAATCCCGAAAATTTTTCCAATTATTTTCCGTGAGGTGACGAAAATGAAAAAAAATATTATTCTTATCGGCGGAATGGTTCTTGCAATCTTATTTTCAAACATAGGCTCTTTTATAAGGGACGGTCAGGCTCTTGACGATTTAAGAGACAGTGTATTGAGATTACATATTCTTGCGGAATCAGACAGCGATTATGACCAGAATCTGAAACTGAAAGTCCGTGATGCACTTCTTGAAAGCGGAATACTTGACGCTTCTGAAAATCTTGAGCAGGCTGAAAAAACTGCACGTGAAAATTTACCGGAAATAATCGGTATTGCAGAAAATACCCTCAGAAAAAACGGTTGCAATCTTTCCGTAAGTGCAGAAATTACAGAAATGGATTTTGACGAAAGAGTTTACGGAAATATCACAATGCCTGCCGGAAATTACAAAGCTCTCCGCATAAAAATAGGAAGTGCAAGCGGTCATAACTGGTGGTGCGTGATGTATCCCCCTTTGTGTCTGCCTGCCGCTTGCGATGTCGAGGAAAACAAGGATACTATGGCAGTTTTTTTCAGCGAAAAGGAAATTGATATAGTCCGCAAACCGAAAAAATATAAAGTTAAGTTTGCAATATGGGACAAACTCAAAAGTGTTTTCAGTTGAGATTTTGTGCAGAATGCAGAAATTCTTATTTTCACTTGACAAAAAATTTTTATATGATATAATTATATTATAACTTTATTTTTTATCATAAAGTTAGCATTTCCAAATCAGGCGTGGGAGTTTTTACTTTCACGTCTGTTTTTATATCCTTTGCAAAAAAGCAGTTTCAGGAAATATTTTTTGTGCAAAATGACAATTTTTTCAGATTCTCTTGACAAACCGCTGTTATGGTGATATAATGAATGGGCAAACAAAGCAGAATGTCCGTATTCTCACCGTCAGGATTGTCCGAAACGGTTAATAATTACAGTTAATATACTTTTGTATTTATGCTGTTTTTGTGGTGAGTGCGGAATATCTGTACTCATTTTTTTGTTTCATAATTATAGTTGGAGGTGCTTGACTATTAGTAAGCAGGAACTGCAAATCAATGAAGCAATCAGAGACAAGGAAATTCTCGTGATTGACGCTGACGGTAAGAAACTTGGCGTAATGTCGGCAGATGAGGCTATGCAGAAAGCGGACGAACAGGAGCTTGACCTTGTTAAAATCGCTCCGCAGGCTACACCGCCGGTATGCCGTATCATGAATTACGGTAAATACTGTTTTGAACAGACGAAGCGTGAAAAGGAAGCCAGAAAAAATCAGAAAGTCGTTTCGGTCAAGGAAATCAGGATGTTTTCCACTATCGATACCCACGACTTTGAAACTAAGGTGAATCAGGCTGTTAAGTTCTTACAGGGCGGAGATAAACTCAAGGTTTCAGTACGTTTCCGTAAAAGGGCTATCGCTCACCCACAGCTCGGCGAAGAACTGCTTGAACGTTTCAGAGAGGCAGTTTCAGCAGTCGGCATCGTTGACAAGCCAGCTAAAATGGAGGGACGAAGTCTTGTTATGTTCGTTGCCTCAAAATCATCAAAGTAAGAACTGACCTGTTCTGAATTAAGGAGGATTACAAAAATGGCAAAGGTTAAGGTTAAAACTCATTCCGGTGCTAAAAAGCGTTTTAAGATTACAGGAAGCGGTAAGGTTAAGTATCAGCACACAAACAAGAGACACAGACTTACCCAGAAAGACACAAAGCGTAAGAGAATCGCTCGTAATGCAGGAGTTGCAGATTGCACTAACGCTCCTACTATCAAGAAACTCGTTCCTTATCTTTGATTAAGGAATCACTCGCTGACGCTTTTTTATTAAATTATTTACTGGAGGTATAAGACTTATGGCACGTGTTAAAGGTGCAATGATGACTCGCAAGAGAAGAAATAAAACTTTAAAGCTTGCTAAAGGCTATTTCGGTGCAAAGAGCAAGCACTTCAAAATGGCTAAACAGGCTGTTATGAAGTCTGGCAACTATGCTTACATCGGAAGAAAACAGAAGAAGAGACAGTTCAGACAGCTCTGGATTACAAGAATTTCCGCTGCTGCTAAGCTCAACGGTATGAACTATTCTACTTTTATGAACGGCTGTAAAAAGGCTGGTATCTCTCTCAACAGAAAGATGCTCTCCGAAATTGCTATAAATGACGCAGCAGGTTTCACTGCTATTGCCGAAAAAGCAAAGGCTGCACTTTAATTCCGCTTATGAAACACGCTTCTCTAATCAGGAGCGTGTTTTTGAATAATATGAAACAGGAGGTGTTAAGACTTTTGGAAAATATTATCACATCTAAGGATAATCCCGTTATCAAGCTGTATCAGAAACTTTCTTCTTCAAAAAAGGAAAGGATTCAGTACGGCTTGTTTGTGTTGGAGGGTCTGCGTATAACGGAAGATGCTCTGAGAGACGGTCATGTATCAGAACTTATTTTTACTGAAAACGCCTACGGGAAATATTCCGCACAACTGTTTCAGGCTGATTTGAAAGATACAAGAACTATTGTTATTTCAAATGAACTTGGAAACAGAATCGCTTCCACAAGTACAACTCAGGGAGTTTTCGCAATATGCAGGATACCTGTTCAGAAAACACCTGTTTTCAGTGAAAACGGAAAATATATCGTACTTTACGGACTTCAGGACTGCGGAAACGTCGGAATGATTATCCGTACAGCAGATGCTCTCGGAATGAACGGAATTATTCTGTCCGGTTCGTGCGATTTATATAGTCCGAAAGTTATCCGCTCTACTATGGGTTCAGTATTCCGCACTAACATCTTTATTGAAAACGATACGGAAAAATTATTTTCAATGCTTGAAAGTAACAAAGTGACTACTTCTGCCAGTGTGATAAACGGTGACGAAAGCGTTACTGATTGTGAATTTTCCGGAAAACAGGCGGTTTTTGTCGGCAACGAGGGAAACGGTCTGCCTGCTGACGTTTCTGAAAGATGTGACCGCCGTGTCACTATTCCCATGAACGGCAGTATAAATTCACTCAACGTTGCTATGGCTTCAGGAATACTTATGTGGGAAATGTGCAGATAATAAAAAATGTCTGGGGAGATTTTTTGGAAAATATAAAATATCTTATATGGCTGAATATGGCTCTGTCAAATGACTATAAATCAATATGGCAGACTATAAAATCACATGATAAACTTGAAAATGCATATTTTTCAATAATATCGGGTAAATATAAAATAAAACTCACTGACAGACAATTGAAAAAGATAAATGAAACATCACTTGAAAAGGCAGAGGAAGTTGTTGCCTACTGTGCGGAAAAAGGTGTCAATATAATCCGTTACGGTTCTGAAAATTATCCGGAAAAACTTATAAATATTGAATATCCGCCTTTAGTGCTGTACTGCAAAGGCAATATATCATGTCTTTCAGACGAAAAAAATATAACCTGTGTGGGTACACGGAAACCAAGCAAATATACTGTTTCTGTAATATCAAGGCTATGTATGCAACTGGCAGAGAACGGTTTCACGATAGTCAGCGGATTTGCAGAGGGTTCGGATATAAATGCAAATCTTTCTGCAATAAATATGAAACGTCCGACAGTATGTGTGCTGGGTTGCGGAATTGACGTGAATTATCCCAAATCCAACTATCCTTACAGGGAAAAGATTATTGAAAACGGCGGTTTGTTTGTTTCGGAATATACACCGCTTGAAAAGTCCCACCCGTTTAAGTTTCCGAAAAGAAACAGAATCCTTGTTGCTCTCAGTGATACTACTTTAGTATTTGAAGCCAGTGGGAAAAGCGGTTCGCTTAGTATTGCAGAAGAGGCGGTCAGGCAGAATAAAAAACTGTTGTGTCTGCCTCCGGCTGATATATTTGATAGTCGTTATGCCGGTAATATAAGGTTATTACGTGATAACGCAAAACCGCTTTACAGTATTGAAGATATTTTCAGAATTTACAATATGAAAGATGTAATCAGTACTGAAACAATAAAAGACTGTACGGAAATTCCGGCAGTCCGAAACTTAAAAACAGTTAAAAATGAAAAAGATACCATAAAGAACAAATCGGAAGAATCAGTTGTAAAAATGCCTGACAGAAAAATATCAGAACATTCTTTTACACCGGTACAGCAGAAAATACTTGATTTACTGGATAACTGCACACTTCATATAGATGTTATTATAAGTAAATTTGATATGGATATTTCTGAAATAATGTTGGAAATTATGGAGCTTCAGTTTATGGGAGTTATCGAGGAAACAGCAGGCAGTATTTTCAGAAAGTGCTGAAATCTTTCCGGAGAATAAAGAAAGGGGAAACGCTTAAATGCCGGATTTAGTTATAGTTGAGTCGCCAGCAAAGGCAAAGACAATAAAGAAATATTTAGGTTCGGGATATGAGGTCATTGCTTCAATGGGTCATATCCGTGACCTGCCTAAATCAAAAATGGGTGTTGATACCGAAAATGATTTTAAACCACATTATGTTGATATGAAAGGCAAAGGGGACGTTATTAAGGAACTCCGCAAGTATGCCAAAAAATGCGATAAAATTTACCTTGCAACCGACCCTGACCGTGAAGGTGAAGCTATTTCGTGGCATATTGCACAGATGTTGAAACTTGATATGAATGCCGATAATCGTGTGGCTTTCAACGAAATCACTAAAACAGGTGTTCAGAACGGAATGAAAAATCCGCATAAAATCAACAATGACCTTGTGAACGCTCAGCAGGCAAGACGTATTCTTGACAGGCTTGTCGGTTATGAATTAAGTCCGTTTTTATGGAAAAAGGTAAAGAGGGGACTTTCTGCCGGTCGTGTACAGTCAGTAACGGTCAGTCTTATAGTGGACAGGGAAGAAGCTATAAAAAATTTCAATCCTATGGAATACTGGTCGATTGATGCGGTATTCAAAGCACCGTCGTCAGACAAGACTTTTGAAGCATCGCTTGTATCTGTTGACGGGAAAAAAATTGAAGTCCCCGACCAGTCAGGAAAGAAAAATGACAAGAAGATTCAGATTTCTTGTAAAGCAGAGGCTGATGCTATTCTGAAAAGACTTGAAAACGCTGAATATAAAGTAAAGTCGGTAAAGAAACGTGTTACAAAAAAACAGCCTGCTCCGCCATTCATAACGTCCACTATGCAACAGGAAGCCTCAAAGAAACTGAATTTCAGTTCAAAGCGTACTATGAAAACCGCTCAGGAGCTTTATGAGGGTGTGGATATTGAGGGAATAGGTGCTGTAGGTCTTATAACTTATATGAGAACAGACAGTTTGAGAATTTCAGCAGAAGCACAGAAGTCCGCTGAACAGTATATAGATACTGTTTACGGAAGAGAATATCTGCCGGATATTCCGAGGGAATACAAGTCAGGAAAAAATGCACAGGACGCTCACGAGGCAATAAGACCGTCTACTCCTGAACTCACTCCCGACCGTGTGAAAAACAGTCTCACAAGCGACCAGTACAAACTTTACAAGCTTATATGGGAACGCTTTATAGCAAGTCAGATGGCTAACGCTTTACTGAATACTACTTCCGTAGAAACTGAAGCCGATAACTGTATATTCAGGTCGTCGGGGTACTCTGTTAAATTTGACGGCTTTATGGTACTTTACGTCGAAAGCGATTCCGACGACGGCAATAAAAAAGAACTTCCCATTATAAATAATGACGATATTCTCATGGTTGTTTCTATAGGCGGAAACCAGCATTTCACACAACCGCCTCCGAGATATACAGAAGCCTCGCTGATAAAGACCCTTGAGGAAAATGGAATAGGTCGTCCGAGTACGTATGCACCTACTATCACCACAATAACAACCCGTCAGTATGTTGAACGTGACGGAAAATCACTCCGTCCGACAGCTTTGGGGGAAGTAACCACTGAACTTATGAGAGAACATTTCAAGAAAATAGTTGACGCAAAATTCACCGCTGATATGGAAAACAGTCTTGACGAGATTGAACACGGTCAGAAGGACTGGGTTACTACACTTCACGAATTTTACGGCGATTTTTCGGAAACGCTCCGCAAGGCTGAAACCGCTATGGAAGGCAAGCGTGTTAAGATTCCCGACGAGGAAACAGATGTTATATGCGAACTTTGTGGGCGTAATATGGTTATAAAATTCAGTAAGTACGGAAAATTCCTTGCTTGTCCCGGATTTCCCGATTGTAAGAACGCCAAACAGATTGTTACAGAATCTGAGGGAAACTGTCCACGTTGTGACGGAAAGATGTTACTGAAAAAATCCAAAAAGGGCAGGACTTTCTATGGTTGCGAAAAATTCCCCGACTGCAATTTCATGACTTGGAATGTGCCGTCTAAAGAAGTCTGTCCGAACTGCAATAAAACATTGTTTATCAAGGGTGGAAAAAATGGTAAACTCATTTGTGAAAATACCGACTGCGGTTATGAAAGAGAGTTGAAAAAATGACAGTAAATGTAATTGGTGCAGGACTGGCAGGTTGTGAAGCATCTTGGATTCTTGCACAAAACAAAATAAACGTCCGTCTGTACGAAATGAAACCCGAAAAATATTCTCCTGCACATAAATATAGTGGTTTTGCGGAACTCGTGTGTTCAAATTCGCTTAAGGCATCACGTCTGGAATCAGCAGGCGGTCTTTTAAAATACGAAATGGAACTTTTAGGCTCACTGACAGTGCCGTGTGCAAAGGAAAATTCCGTTGAGGCAGGCGGAGCATTGGCGGTAGACAGGGAAAAATTTTCTGACAGCGTTACGGAAAAAATCAAAAATCACCCTTTTATAGAAGTAATAAACGCTGAGATGACGGAAATTCCCGACGGAATCACAATAATTGCAACAGGTCCGCTGACTTCCGGAGCTATGGCGGAAAATATAAAATCTCTCTGCGGTGACGGACTAAGTTTCTATGATGCGGTTGCACCTATAGTTACAGTTGAAAGTCTCAATATGACAAAAGTTTTCTATGCTTCACGTTACGACAGGGGAGATGCTGATTATATAAACTGTCCTATGAATAAGGAAGAATATCTGGCATTTTACGAGGCACTTGTTTCAGCGGAAAAGGTACAGCTTAAAGACTTTGAAACACACCCTTTCAGTGTATACGAGGGTTGTATGCCTATTGAAGTGCTTGCCTCAAGGGGCGTTGATACAATGCGTTTCGGACCGCTGAAACCTGTAGGAATCACCGACATAAGAACAGGAAAACGTCCATATGCTGTAGTACAGTTGCGACGTGAAAACCGTGAGGGTACATTATTCAATCTTGTGGGTTTTCAGACTAATCTGAAATTCGGCGAACAGAAAAGAGTTTTTTCAATGATAACAGGTCTTGAAAACGCTGAGTTTATGCGTTACGGCGTAATGCACAGAAACACTTTCATAAACAGTCCGGAACTTCTTAATTCTGATTTTTCAATGAAGAAGAATCCCGATATATATTTTGCAGGACAGATAACAGGCGTTGAGGGTTATATGGAATCCGCTATGAGTGGACTGGTTGCAGGAATTTCCGTTGCAAGAAGAATAAAGAATCTTCAACCGCTGAGACTTCCGCACGATACAATGACAGGTGCGTTGACGGCTTATATCAGCGACCCTTATAATGACGGAAAATTTCAGCCTATGGGTGCGAATATGGGAATACTTCCTGACATCAGTGTGAGGATAAAGGACAAAAAGAAAAAGTACGGCGTTTATGCGGAGCGTGCTGTAAATTCGCTTAAAAACGAACTGGAAAGGATTGCCTATGAAAATAATAGTTGACGCATTCGGAGGAGATAATGCACCGCTTGAGGTTCTAAAAGGCTGTGAAATGGCAGTCACTGAACTCGGAGTTAATATAATACTCACCGGAAATGAAAAGAAAATCCGTTCATGTGCGAAGAAAAACGAAATAAGTCTTGACGGAGTGGAAATAGTACATACTGCTGATGTTTTCGATATTCACGAAGAACCTAAGGAAATCATAAAGTCAGGTAAAAATACTTCTATGGCTATAGGACTTCAGCTTCTTGCTGACGGAAAAGGTGACGCATTTGTTTCGGCAGGAAGTACCGGTGCTTTGATAATGGGTGCGACTTTCATTGTAAAGAGAATCAAAGGTATCAAACGTATTGCACCTGCTCCGGTTTTGCCTGCTGACAAGGGCAGTTTCGTATTGCTTGATGCCGGTGCAAACAGCGAATGTCGTCCGGATATGCTTGTTCAGTTTGGAATAATGGGCAGTGCCTATATGGAAAAGGTCATGGGTATCAGGAAACCTAAAGTGGCGTTACTTAACATAGGTGCTGAGGAAACAAAAGGTCGTGAACTTGAAATAGAATCTTACAAACTTCTTGAAAAATCAGGTCTTAATTTTACCGGAAACATTGAAGCACGTGATATGCCGAAAGGTGAAGTACAGGTCGTTGTAACTGACGGTTTTACGGGAAATATCGCCCTCAAACTTTATGAGGGAATGGGTGCTTTTTTCGCAAAAAAAATGAAGTGGATTTTTTCCGGTACAGGTAAAATCGGTGCAGTTTTTTCACTCGGAAAAATCAAGAAATTCCGTAAGCAGATGGATTACAAGGAGGTCGGCGGTTCAGTTATTCTTGGTATAAGAAAACCTGTTATCAAGGCTCACGGAAGTTCTGACGGTACTGCTTTTTTCAATGCGGTAAGACAGGCAAAAAAATGCGTTGAAACAGACGTTTCCGGTGTAATAGAAAAGTATGCAGAACAGGTTACAAAAGTTTCAAAGGAGTGAGAAAAAAGTGGACAGAATTGAAAAATTTGAGAAAATAATCGGTTATACGTTCAGGAACAAGAAACTCATAAATCAGGCTCTTACACATTCTTCATATGCCAACGAAAGAAAAAATCCGGCAAGCTGTAATGAACGTCTTGAATTTCTGGGCGACAGCGTGCTTTCAATAGTTGTTTCTGACTATCTGTATAAAAATCTCAACGTTGCAGAGGGCGAGCTGACAAGAGTACGTGCTTCACTTGTGTGTGAAAAGTCGCTTCACGTCTTTGCAAAACAGATACATTTAGGTGACTTCCTTTTTCTTGGAAGAGGTGAGGAAAACACCGGTGGTCGTGAAAGACCGTCGATACTTGCCGATGCTTTTGAGGCTGTAATAGCTGCTGTTTACCTTGACGGAGGAATTGAACCGGCTTCAAAACATATTCTCCGTTTTATGCCGGAGGACGTTCAGCACCCTCAGAAACCCGCTTTCAGCGATTTCAAGACCGTTTTGCAGGAAATAGTGCAGAAAAATCCGGAAGAAAAGGTTGAATATGTTCTAATAGGCGAGGAAGGTCCTGACCACAACAAGCGATTTGTTGTAGAAGTACGTCTCAATTCTCAGGTAATCGGCAAGGGCAAGGGCAGAAGCAAAAAGGAAGCTGAACAGCTTGCCGCCAAAGAAGCGTTAGAGCTTATGGGTTATGAAGCATAGTAATATTTCAATTTTCATACCACATAAAGGCTGTCCGAATAAATGCAGTTTCTGCAATCAGCACACAATAAGCGGTGCGGAAAAATCCCCGACTGCTGAGGAAGTCTTTCAGATATGCGAAAAAGCCTTTTCTGAAATACGTTCTCCGGAAAATACTGAAATAGCTTTTTTCGGCGGAAGTTTCACCGCAATTCCACGTGAATATATGTTGCAGTTGCTTGAAACGGCTGTGCAGTTTGTCGGTGACGGAAAATTTCACGGTATAAGGATTTCCACACGTCCCGACTGCATAGACAGTGAAGTCCTTGAAATACTTAAAAATTACGGCGTTACTTCTATTGAACTTGGTGCACAATCAATGAATGACAATGTTCTCCGTTTCAACGACAGGGGACATACAGCGGAAGATGTTTTCCGTGCAAGCTGTCTGATACGTGATTATGGTTTTGAACTCGGTTTACAGATGATGGTCGGACTTTACGGAAGTACTGAAAAAAATGAATCTGAAACAATTCAGAAAATTCTTGAAATACGTCCTGATACAGTCAGAATTTATCCGGTTGTTATTCTCAGAAATACACGTCTTGCGGAACTTCTTGAAACAGGTGAGTACAGACCATTTGAAATGGATACTGTTATTGAAATATGTTCTGATGCGATTGTGCGTTTTGAAAGTGTTGGAATCAAAGTGATAAAATGCGGACTTCATGCAAGCGAATTTGTGGAAAACGATATGGTCGGCGGATTTTATCACCCTGCATTCCGTGAACTTTGCGAAAGCCGTATATACCGTCGGAAAATATCAGAAATAACCGAAAATAAATCCGGTCGGTACGTTTTCAGAATCAACGACAGGTGCATAAGTAAAGCACTTGGTCACGGAAAGTCAAATATTGAATTTTTCAGGGAATATGGTATGGAAATAAAATTTACAGGGGACAGCAATATTCCGGTCTATGAGGTTGTGGAGGTGAAACAGTTTGTACCTTAAATCGCTTGAAATACATGGTTTTAAATCTTTTCCTGACAAAATAAGCCTTACTTTTGATAAAGGGCTGACGGCAGTTGTAGGTCCTAACGGAAGCGGAAAAAGTAATATCGGCGATTCAGTCCGCTGGGTTCTCGGCGAACAGTCTACAAAAACTCTCAGAGGAAGCAGAATGGAAGATGTTATTTTTTCGGGTACTGTTTCACGCAAACCTATGGGATTTGCTTCCGTCACGCTGAATATCGACAATTCCGACGGAACACTTGCGGAAATGGGCGAGGAAGTAGCAGTCACTAGAAAACTGTACCGTAGTGGTGAAAGTGAGTACAGTATAAACGGAAAGCACGTCCGTCTCAAAGATGTAAACGAGCTTTTTATGGATACGGGTCTCGGACGTGACGGTTATTCCATTATCGGACAGGGGCGTATTTCTGAAATTGTCAGTGCGAAAAGCAATGAAAGACGTGATATTTTTGAGGAAGCCTCGGGTATTTCCAAATTCCGTTACAGAAAAATTGAAGCGGAAAAAAAACTGACTTCTGCACAGGAAAATCTTTTCAGACTGACGGATATTCTTGCGGAACTCGAAAGCAGAATTGAACCTTTGAGGGTACAGTCAAAAAAAGCTGAAAAATTCCTTTTGCTTGCTGAGGAAAAGAAGAAACTTGAAATTTCTGTATGGGTAAACAGGCTTGACGATATGAAAAAATCTCTTGAACAGCTTGAGGAAAAAATTCTTGTAAGTCGGACAGAGTACGAAAATATAGAAAATGATATTCGTCAGCAGGAGCAGAAACTTGAAAACGGTTACAGAAAAATGCAGGAATGTACAATACGTTCCGACGAAATCCGACGGAAAATGATTGAAGAAGAACAGACTTCCTCGGAAATGAAATCCGGAATAGCCGTACTTGAAAACGATATAAAGCATTCTGAAAATGCGGTAATTTCAGCGGAAAGGGAAATTTCAGAGAACGAAAATAAAAAGCGGTTACTTAATGAACAGCGTAAAAATATACTGAAAAATATTGAGTTACTCGAAAAAAAACGGTCTGAAATAAAGGAGACGATTTCTGCTACTGAGGAAAAATTCAGACAGACAGAACAGGAAAATTTACGTATAACAGAAAATTCAGAAAAATATTCAGAATATATAAACGGTCTCCATATAAAACAGAGTGAGTATAATTTCAGGATTTCTACAGCGGAAAAGATTATAGCAGAAGAAACAAAACGACTTTCTGAACTCCGTGAAAACAGTCAGGAGTACGAGGGGAAAATTATCGGATATGCTGAAAAAATTCGGGGGTCAGAAACTGAACTTGAAAGAGTCCGCACACAATCAGACGGACTTGAAAAGCAACTTTCGGAAAGTAAAAAACTGCTTGACATAAAAAAGGAAGATTACAGAAAATCTGCGAAAGACCTTGAAAGAATCGGATATGAACTGAAAGACAGACAACAAAGAAGTCGGATTCTGCACGATTTGGAAAATAATATGGAAGGCTTTACCGGTAGTGTCAAGGCGGTTATGCGTGGTAATCTGAAAGGCGTTTGCGGAACTGTTGCACAGAATATCAGCGTTGACCAGAAATACGCTGTTGCTATAGAAACAGTTTTAGGCGGTGCAATGCAGAATATTATTGTGGAAAATGAGGATACCGCAAAACAGTGCATTAGTTTTCTGAAAAATAAACGTGCAGGACGTGCCACTTTTTTGCCGGTAACTTGCATAAAAGGTCGTGAACTTAACGAACAGGGTCTCGAAAAATGCAGAGGATTCATAGCTGTTGCGGACAAAATAACGGTTTGTGACAAGAAATTTTCGGATATTTTGTCATCGCTTCTGGGACGTACCGTTATTGCGGAAAATATAGATTCCGCAACGGAAATCGCCAAAAAATACGGTTATCGTTTCAGGATAGTCACAACAGACGGTCAGGTCATTAATTCGAGCGGTTCGTTCACTGGTGGGTCTGTACAGAAAATCAGCGGTATAATTACCCGAAAAAATGAGATAAATTCACTTGAAAGCGACATAAAAAAGTTTACTGAGGAACGTGCCTCACTGGCTGAAAAAACTGAAATCCTGCGTGCAGAGACGGAAAATCTGGCGGTTGAAAATGAAAATATAAAATCTTTGCTTGTATCGTGCAGAAACGAAATTGTAAGGCTGACGGCAGAAGTTTCCGGTCTGAAAACTCTTTCCGAACAGATGACGGCACAGTCGGGCAATACGATAAAGCTGATTGAAGATGCGGAGAATAAAATATTTTCTGCGAATGAGGAAATCAAAAAATATAACTGTCTGCTTGCTGAACTTACTGAGAAGATTTCAGTAGCCGAAAATGAACTGACGAGGGAGCAGGCAGTCAGGGAAAATCTTAGCCGGATTATGACTGAACTTTCCGGAAAACTTTCCGCACTCAGAATAAGGCAGACAGAAATTTCAAAGGATATTCAGGCAGAAAATGATGACTTTTCACGGACTGAAAAAAATCTTGACGGACTTGCGGAAAATAAAGAAATTCTTCTCCGTAATATCGAAAGCCTGAAACAGTCCGTACTTGAAAAGAAGTCGGAAATAAATAATATCCGTGAAAAACTTGCAGATTTCAGCGACAACACTGGGACTTATCTTAATCAGATAAAACAGTATCAGTCGGTCCACACCGAACAGAACAAACTTGTAAATGAGTTGCAGAAAGGTCTCAGACAGACAAATACTGCAAAGGAACGTTTTTTAGCGGAAATCACGAGACTTGAAGAACGGCGTGGAAATATCAGTCGTGATTCCGACAATATTATAAGACAACTCCTTGAAGTTTACGAACTTACACGTTCTGAAGCTATCGGAATGGCTGAAAAAATTGACGATATATTCAAAGCACAGCAGAAACTTGCGGAAATAAAGTCCGGAATAAAATCTCTCGGAAGTGTAAACGTTGACGCAATAGATGAGTACAGGGAAGTCTCAGAACGTTATACTTTTATGTCAGAACAGATTGCGGATATTCAGAACTCAAAGGCTGAACTTGAAAAGATTATTTCGGGACTTACCAGCGAAATGAAACGTATTTTTACAGAAAGTTTCGGAATAATAAACGAGAATTTCAAGGAAATCTTTACGGAGCTTTTCGGTGGCGGTAAGGCTGAACTTGTTCTCACTGACCCCGAAAACGTTCTCACTTCAGGGATTGAAATAGTCGTCGCTCCGCCAGGGAAAGTTATCAAAAATCTCATATCGCTTTCTGGTGGTGAACAGTCTTTCGTAGCGATTGCGATATATTTTGCGATTCTCAGACTGCGACCTGCTCCGTTCTGTATACTGGACGAGATTGATGCCGCTCTTGATGAGGTGAACGTCCGAAAATACGCTCAGTATCTCCGGAAGTTTACTGATACAACGCAGTTTGTACTTGTTACTCACCGGAGAAGTGCTATGGAAGAAGCCAACGTACTTTACGGTGTCACAATGCAGGAAGACGGTATTTCAAAACTTCTTAAAATGGAACAGGTGGACTTTCAGGGGGATACAGCCGACATACAATAACTAAAGTATCGGAGGAATACAATGGGAATTATTCAGAAAATTGCAGAGGGTCTCAGAAAAACCAAGGATTTTTTTCTGGGAAGATTACAGAAAATACTTAACTCTTTCACCGTCATAGACGAGGAACTTTTTGAAGAACTTGAAGAAACTATGATTATGAGTGATATAGGTGTGGAAACGTCTGAGGAAATTTGTGACCGTCTGCGTAAGAAAATCAAGGAACGTGGAATTACTGACCCTAAAATGATTATGGAACTCATTCAGGAAATAATCGGCGAAATTATGGGCGATGATACCGGACTTGATTTGACGGTTTCACCGGCGGTTATAATGGTTATCGGTGTCAACGGTGCAGGTAAAACTACTACTATCGGCAAAATGTGTCATCAGTTTAAAAAGGAGAAGAAAAAGGTGCTTGTTGCGGCTGCTGATACGTTCCGTGCGGCAGCGATAGACCAGTTGCAAGTATGGACTGACCGTGCAGGCGTTGAAATCGTGAAACATGAAGAGGGTTCAGACCCTGGTGCAGTTGTTTATGATGCTCTTGATGCGGCTCAGGCAAGGGATTGCGACGTTGTTATAATTGATACCGCAGGAAGACTTCATAATAAAAAGAATCTTATGGCAGAGCTTGCGAAAATCAACCGTATTATTGACAAAAAAGCTCCCGACAGCTCAAGAGAGGTACTTCTTGTTCTCGATGCAACAACCGGTCAGAATGCAGTAAGTCAGGCTAAACTTTTCAGTGAAACCGCTCCCATTTCGGGAATAGTTCTCACAAAACTGGACGGTACTGCAAAAGGTGGCATAGTCATTTCCATTAAAAACGAACTCGGTATACCGGTGAAACTTATTGGTGTCGGCGAAAAAATAGACGATTTACAGCCTTTCAACAGCAGGGACTTTGTTACAGCACTTTTCAGCAGTACGGAAGTTGAAGAAACCGCACCGGTTGAAGAAGTTAAACAGGAATATGAAGAAGTTATCGAGGAAGAAACTGAAATTGAAGTTTCGAAGGAAACAACAGAAGAAGAATCCGATAACAAAAAACATGGATTCTTTGAAAAGCTGTTCGGTAACAAGGAAACTGTTGAAGAAGAAGAATCAGAAGAAGTAGTTGTTGAAGAAGTCGTTGAGGAAGAAGAATCAGAAGAAGTAGTTGTTGAAGAAGTCGTTGAGGAAGAAGAATCAGAAGAAGTAGTTGTTGAAGAAATCGTTGAGGAAGAAGAATCAGAAGAAATAGTCGTGGAAGAAACTGTTGAGGAAGAAGAATCAGAAGAAATAGTCGTGGAAGAAATCGTTGAGGAAGAGGAATCAGAAGAAATAGTCGTTGAAGAAACTACTGAGGAAGAACCTGAAGACGATTCCGTAAAATTAAAGGCTCTGGAAGAAGAAAAGCAAAACAGAAAACAGAGATTTTTCAGCAGATTTGCTATTGCTGAAGAAGTGCCTGAAGAAAAATCTGAAGAAGTTGTTGACGAAGAACTCGAAGAAATTATAGAAGACGTTGAGGAAACAGAAGAACAGAAATTTGTGGAAATCGTTGACAGCGAAGAAGAGGAAGAACAGGAAGAAAAAGAACAGGCTAAACCTAAAAAACGTGGATTCTTCACTAAACTTTTCGGCAAGAAAGGACAATAATAATGATTGATAGACTTGTTATGGCGACAAATAACGCAAACAAACTCCGTGAAGTCCGTGAAATACTGTATCCGCTCGGAATAGAAGTCGTCTCACAGCAGGAAGCAGGCGTGAACGTTGAACCCGAAGAAAACGGCGTTACTTTTGCGGAAAATGCCATTATAAAAGCTCAGGCTGTTTATAATGAGGTGAAAGTGCCGGTTATTGCAGACGACAGCGGACTTTGTGTTGATGCTCTTGACGGCAGACCGTCGGTATATTCTGCACGTTATGCTCCGAAAGGTCAGGAATGTGATAAACTTCTTGACGAAATGAAAAACGTTCCCGACGGTCTGAGAGGTGCTTATTTTGAATGTTGTATAGCTTTTATTGACGGTGAAAACACTGATTTTATGACAGGAAGATGTTACGGCACTATCTCACACAACGCAAGAGGTGAAAACGGTTTCGGATATGACCCGGTGTTTGAGAGAGACGGAAAAACTCTTGCGGAAATGACTTCTGAGGAAAAAAACAAAATCAGTCACAGGTCGGAAGCGTTGAAAAAACTATACGAATATCTTGAAAACAGGAAAGGTGAATAATTTATGCTTACAAGCAAACAAAGAGCGTACCTCAGAGGTATTGCAGGAACTTATGATACTATATTTCAGGTGGGAAAAAGCGGTGTCACCGAATCAATGTGTAAGGACATCGGCGAGGCTCTCCGTAAACGTGAACTTATAAAACTGCGTGTTCTTGAAAACTCCGGTTATACTGCACGTGAAGCCGCTGAGGCAATAGCTTCCGCTACTGATTCGGAAGTTGTACAGGTTATCGGGTCAAAATTCGTGCTTTTCAAACGTAACAAAAAAGACCCTGTTATTGAGAATTTACCGAAATGAAAATAGGTATTTACGGCGGAAGTTTCAATCCTGTCCATAACGGTCATATACATCTTGCGGAAACTGCTGTCAATGATTTCGGACTTGATGTTGTTTATTTTGTACCGTCAAAAATCTCTCCGCACCGTTCAATTAGTGAATACGTTTCAGGTGAGGACAGGCTTGAAATGTTACGGCTTGCAATTTCCGGAAAAGACTTTTTCCATGTAAGCGACTATGAACTAAAAAGCGATAGGGTAAGCTATTCGATTTATACAGTTGAACATTTCAGAAAGAAGTTTCCTGATGACGAATTATTTCTGCTTGTCGGCAGTGATATGCTTATGATATTTGAAGAATGGTACTGTTTTGAAAAAATCCTCTCAGAAGTAACGCTTTTAGTAGTTTCACGGAATAACGGTGACCTTGAAAGTCTCAGAAAAAAAGCTGACGGATTGTCAGTATACGGCAATATTCTCATAAGCTCCGCACTTCCTGAAATTGTTTCGTCCACAGAAATAAGAAAAAAATTACGTGAAAATTCTGATTTCTCTTGCTATCTTGACGAAAATGTAGTACAATATATAAGATTAAAGGATTTATATTCAGGTGATAATTAATTGTGAGGTGAAAAAAATGCTTTATGGCACTTCGGAAAAGAAAAAGTATCTCAAGGAAAATTTATCTCAGAAACGTTATATACATTCGCTGAACGTTGCGGAAGAGTGTAAGAAACTTGCTATCAAGTATGGTGAAGACCCTGACAAAGCATATTTTGCAGGACTTCTTCACGACATATGCAAGGAACTCCCTGAAGAAAAGCAGAAAGCGTATGTACTGAAAAGCAATTTTGTTGTGTGCCGTGAGGAGCTTGAAACAAAATCCTTGTGGCACGCTATTGCCGGAGCGTATTTTATAAAGATACGTTTCGGAGTGGAAGATATTGATATACTTAATTCTGTACGTTTCCACACTGTCGGACGTGCAGGAATGACACGTCTTGAGGAGATTGTTTATCTCGGCGACCTTATTTCAGCGGACAGGGATTACAAGGACGTTGACAGAATGAGGAAAATTTCATATACTAATCTCAATTCCGCTATGCTGGAGGCTTTTGCATATTCTATGAAATCCGTAGTGAAAAAAGGCGGACTTGTTCCGATATGCACGGCGGAGGGGTACAATTTCTATACGAGGCTTCACAGGGAAGAAAAAAATAAAAAATAACCTTTAGGAGAGAGGACTACAACAAATGGCAGAGGATTTCAACAGAAACGACAACTCAAAACCTATCAGGAAGATTTCAAAGGTTGACGGAAAAAAAGAAAAGTCTGCTGACAACAAAAAACAAAAAAATGTCGGCGGTCGTCATCAGGTGAGACCTTTGCAGGGCGACTACAGGGAAAAATATGAGGAAAGTTCTTTTCACGAACACTATAAGGGCAAACTTGACGACGAAAAGGCTTTGGGCGAAATAAACAGAATACAGTTTGACGCAAACCCTCCGAGACCTTACAAAGGCAAGTACGAAAGAGGCGTTGTTACAAAAGATGTTTATAACGGAAAGTATTCGGCAGACAGTTCAAAACCCGAAAGCCACCAGTCCAACAGCGGAAATTCCTTTGAGACGTATAACGGAAAGTATTCAATTGATACTCCGCCGGAAGATAATCCCGTACAGCCCATACGTGGTATAAGGAAACTGCCGGAAACTCCCGAATCTACTAAAAAGAAAAAAGCTAAAAAATCAGAAAAAAAGTCTGAAATCAAACCCGAAAAGAAATCTGAAATTAAACCCGAAAAAAAATCTGAAATCAAATCTGCAAAGAAAACGTCTGAACCGGTTAAAAAAATTCGGAAAAAACGTCGTAAAAAGAAAAAGTCCGCAATGATTGACTTCCTTGTGAAACTTGTTTCCATATCGGCAAGTATTGTTATAATATTTGTTATGCTTCTAAATATGCCGATACTCAAAGGAGAATCCGGAAACGTTTCCGTTATTCAATTTGTCAAGAATTTTCAGCCTCTTGTACTTGTTGAGGGCGAATTAAAAAAAAATACTATGGATTTGCAGATAAACAATGAAATAGTAGATGTTGATTTTTCTGACGGTCTTGATTTGCCACAGCTTATCGAGGGTCAGTATACTGTACTTTTTCTTGGATTCGATGAGGAAGAATTTAATACCGATGTAATATGGGTATGTCAGTTTGATATAGGAAACGCAAAACTTAATATATTACAGATTCCACGTGATACTTGTCTGCCAGACTATACAAGCAGTCCTACAGGCAAATTCAACAGTATATATGCTATGGGTCAGAAATATGTACACCCGCCTATTCAGCGTGTGGTAAACGCTGTACAGGAAAATTTCGGTATACCAATTGACGCATATATAACAACCGGTTGTCACGATATAGTGGAAATGGTTGACCTTGTTGGAGGTATTCCGATTACTCTTGATGAGGAAATTATGTATGAAGCTGACAAGAGGATTCCGGCAGGTGATACTGTTCTGAGTGGTGAGCAGGCTGAATGGTTTGTGCGATTCCGCTGGGCATTGCTTGAGGGCGATATAGGTCGTATGAAAAATCAAAGGCGTTTTATGGCTGCCGCTATGGAAAAACTTCTGAGCATAGTCACTGACGAGGGCAGAGTTAAATTATACAGCTATCTGAAAGAAATCTATGATAACGAATATATCTACACAAATATGAGTTTAGGCGATATAGGAATGTTGGCTGACTTTGCATCTACTCTCTCTATGGAAAACGTCCGTGTGAATATGGTGCCAGGAGAGGGAGCAAGTTATGAAGCCCCCGACGGTGAAGTATATGACATTTATTCCGTCCACAAACTCGCTACCCTCAATATGCTTAACAACTATTTCCGCCCGTATCAGAAACTTATGACAAGCTCCGATTCATCGATAGTCGAGTATATAACGGATTATCAGTATACAGATTATGATGATACTTCCGACGACTTGCAGAGTATAAGCGACGGTGAATCGGAAAACAGTGAGTTGCTTTATAAATAATCTGAAAGAAGGTTTTATATTATGACACAACAGGAAAAATTTGAATTGATTGTCAGAACGCTTGACACAAAAAAAGGTGAAGACGTTCAGGCACTCAAAGTAACCGACCTTACAATACTTGCCGACTATTTCATAATAGTCAACGGTACAAGCAATACCCATGCACGCACTCTTGCCGACGAGGTGGAATTTCAGCTTTCACAGCAGGGAATTGAACCTCAGAGACGTGAATCTGATACCGGAAATACTTGGATTATTCTTGACTACGCCGATATTCTTGTACACATTTTTGACAAGACACAAAGAAAATTCTATAATTTAGAGGGTCTCTGGGCAGACGCAAATCCGGTTGATATAAGCGGTCTCGTTATAAAGGAGTGATTTCCCTATGAACACAAACAGTCCGCAAGGCAGGACTATTGCGACAGCTATCGGCGTATACCTTATTGTAAAATCCGTACTGAATATGGTTATAGGCGGTGGACTTAGTATAATAAGTCTGCTGACGGCGATTGTAGGAGCGTTGGCTCTTTTTTCGGGAGTACAGTTTGTGAATATTATCGTTGCAGGAATACTTTTCGTAGTAGCAGTGATACATCTTCCGGCGAATATCTCCAATTTCGGCAGTAACTGGATTTATCTGCTTGAAGGTATAGCAGATATTGCGTGTGCTGTACTCCTTGTCACAAAGGACGACATAAAGGCACATTTTACAAACAATTGGACAGAACTGAGTGATATTTTCAGTAATAAATAGTAAAGGAATGATTTTTCAAATGGACAGATATAATTACAAAGCTGTTGAAGCAAAGTGGCAGAAGTACTGGGACGAAAACCATACTTTTGAAGCATCTGACGACTATTCAAAGAAAAAATTTTATGGACTGGTTGAATTTCCCTATCCGTCAGGTCAGGGAATGCACGTCGGTCATATAAAGGCTTATTCAGGTCTTGAAGTGGTTGCACGTAAGAAACGTCTTGAGGGTTATAACGTTCTTTTCCCGATAGGTTTTGACGCTTACGGATTGCCTACAGAAAATACCGCTATCAAGGAAAATATTCACCCCCGTATTGTTACCGACAGAAATATTGAAAAGTTTACAGGACAGCTCCGTAAAGTAGGATTTTCTTTTGACTGGTCAAGGGTAATCGATACCACAGAGGAAAAATATTACAAATGGACACAGTGGATTTTCCTGAAAATGTTTGAAAACGGACTTGTTTTCCGTGACAAGACTTCCGTGAATTACTGCCCGAGTTGTAAGGTTGTACTTTCAAACGAGGATTCACAGGGCGGTAAATGCGACGTATGCCACAGCGACATTATTCAGAAAACAAAAGAAGTATGGTATCTGCGTATCACTGAATATGCCGACAAGCTTTTACAGGGACTGGAAACAGTTGATTATCTTCCGAATGTGAAACTCCAGCAACAGAACTGGATAGGCAAGTCAACAGGTGCTTTCGTAAACTTCAGCATAAAGGAACAGGACGAAACATTGCGTATATATACAACACGTCCGGATACTCTCTATGGTGTTACATTTATGGTAATTGCTCCGGAACACCCTATTATTCAGAAGTACAGGGATTCTATTGAAAATATTCAGGCACTTGACGATTACAAGGCAGAATGTGCAAAGAAAAGTGAATTTGAGAGAACCCAGCTCGTAAAGGACAAAACGGGCGTTAAAATCGAGGGTCTCACAGCTATCAATCCCATTACCAAAAAAGAAATCCCGATTTATATTTCCGACTATGTAATGATGGGCTACGGTACAGGTGCAATTATGGCTGTTCCGGCACACGATACAAGAGACTATGATTTTGCGAAAAAATTCGGAATAGACATTATCGAGGTTATCAAGGGCGGAGACATCTCAAAGGAAGCATATACCGGTGACGGCGAAATGGTTAATTCGGACGTACTTAACGGAATTTCCAACAAGAAAGACGCTATTGAAAAAGCACTTTCCATTCTTGAGAAACTCGGTTGCGGTGAACGTGGCGTACAGTACAAAATGAAAGACTGGGCTTTCAACCGTCAGAGATACTGGGGTGAACCTATTCCGATTGTACACTGTCAGCAATGCGGAATGGTTGCCGTGCCTTATGAGGAGTTACCGCTGAGACTTCCTGCTCTTGAAAACTTTGAACCGGGAACAGACGGCGAAAGTCCTCTTGCTAAGATTGAGAGTTTCGTAAACTGCAAATGTCCGAAATGTAACGGTGATGCTAAACGTGAAACTGATACAATGCCACAGTGGGCAGGGTCTTCATGGTACTTCCTGCGTTACTGCGACCCGAATAATGACAGCGAATTTGCTTCACAGGAAGCTCTCAAATACTGGTTGCCTGTTGACTGGTACAACGGCGGTATGGAACACGTTACACGTCATATGATTTATTCAAGATTCTGGCATAAATTCCTCTACGACCTCGGACTTGTTCCTACTTCTGAACCTTACGCAAAGAGAACAGCACAGGGTCTTATTCTCGGACCTGACGGCGAAAAGATGAGTAAAACTCTTGGAAACGTAATTGACCCGAATGATGTTGTTGACGATTTCGGTGCTGATGTTCTGAGACTGTACACTCTCTTTATGGGCGACTATGAAAAGTCTGCTCCGTGGAGTGTAAACGGTATAAAGGGATGTAAGCGTTTTGTAGACAGAGTATGGGGACTTCAGGAAATTCTCACTGACGGTGACGAATATTCCGAAAAACTCCGTTCAAATTTCCACAAGACTATCAGAAAAGTCACTGACGATATTGAGGCTATGAAATTTAATACAGCGATAGCATCTATGATGACCCTTATCAATGACATTTACGCAGTCGGCGCAATAAACAAGGCTGAACTTTCTGCATTGTGCGTTATGCTGAATCCTTTCGCACCGCATATCACAGAAGAAATTTACAATGTTATCAACGGAAAAGTCCTCAGCGAGCAGTCGTGGATTACTTACGACGAAAAATACTGTATTGACGAGACAATTGAAATCGTTGTGCAGGTCAACGGAAAACTTAAAGCAAAACTGAATATTGTTCCTGATACAGACAAGGATTCCGTTATTGCAATGGTTTTTGCTGACGAAAAGGTAAAGGAATCCATTGACGGAAAGAACGTAATAAAACAGATATATGTACCAAATAAACTTGTTAATATTGTTGCAAAATAACGAAAATAAATTTCTGCAAAAAAAGGCTTGACATTTTATAAAAATTGTGGTAAACTATTACTATATCGTTTAAGTTTAGATAATTTATCTGCTGTTTTTTCGAGGTATTAGCTGGCTGACACTCTCCGGAGTGATTAGTATAGATACATTGGGGTTCATTCTCCGTGTAACCTCTGAATAAGGGAGGGAAAATAAAGTGGCAGAAGTTCGTGTTGGCAAAAACGAGTCTTTGGATACAGCTCTTAAGAGATTTAAGAGGTCATGTGCTAAGGACGGTGTTATAGCTGAAGTTCGTAAAAGAGAACATTACGAAAAGCCTTCGGTAAAACGTAAGAAGAAGTCCGAGGCAGCTCGTAAGCGTAAGTATTGATTTTTCTTACGGTAGCTAATTAAAGTTGATAAAAGCGGGCTTGACGGCTCGCTTTTTCCTTTATAACTCAGTTTCCGACAAAAAACAACAGGAGGTAACGTTTATGCTTTTCAAGGCAACGGAGTATTTCAGAAGTATAACTGACATAACACCGGATTTTCTCAGAAAAAATGATATAAGGGGACTTATTCTTGACGTGGACAACACCCTCACAACTCACGATAACCCCGTACCTGCCAAGGGTGTTAAGGAATGGATTGCAACAATGCGTCATAATAAAATACGTCTCATAATCGTTTCAAACAACCATATGCCGAGGGTTAAACCTTTTGCGGATATGCTTGAAATTGATTTCGTATGTGATGGCAGAAAACCTCTTACTGTCGGATTCAGAGAGGCTTTAAAGAAAATCGGTCTCCCGAAAGAAACTATATCAGCAGTCGGTGACCAGATTTTTACAGACGTTCTCGGTGCTAATCTTTTCGGCGTGAGAATGTTATATACTGCTCCGATTGAAAAAGAAAAGACAACTTTTTTCAAAGTGAAAAGGTTGCTTGAAAAGCCGTTTCTTCCGAAAAAATTCAAATAAAAGGAGTAATTGAACTGATGAAAAAAATCCTTGTAATACACGGTCCGAATCTTAACCTTTTGGGTGAACGTGAACCGGACGTTTACGGTGACAATGGCATTGATAATCTTAACAACAATATCGTTGACCGTTCAAAAGCACTGGGACTTGAATGTGAAATTTTCCAGTCCAATCACGAGGGAGCTATTATTGATAAACTTCACAGTGCAAGAAAAAATTTCGACGGTGTTGTGATAAATGCCGGTGCTTACACGCATTACAGTTACGCAATAAGGGACGCTATTTCAGCGATAAAGATTCCCTGCATAGAAGTCCACATAAGCAATGTTGATGCAAGAGATGCGTTCCGTGCCAATTCCGTAATCGCTCCGGTATGCAAAGGCAGTATAAGCGGTTTTGGTTTCGGAAGTTATTATCTCGCCGTTCAGGCACTTTCGGAGATGTAAGTATGGAACATTACGAAAGATTATTTGATACTGTAACCGCCGACTGTGCGTTGATAACTTCCGACGTGAACAGACGTTATTTCACCGGTATGAAGTCTTCTGCCGGAATAGTTCTTGTATTTCCGGAAAAAATGTATTTGCTTATTGACTTCCGTTACATAGAAAAGGCTCGTGCAACCGTCAGAAATGCGGAAGTTATAGAGTTTGTGAACGCCGGAAAACAACTGCCGGAGCTTCTCACTAAACACAATGCTAAAACTATGGCTATCGAGTCGGAAACAATGACGGTCAAAACACTCAGCAGTTACAGACATTTTCTTAAGGAAGTGACTATTGACGATTCCGACAGTCTCAGCAACGCTATAAACCGTCTCCGTGCAGTCAAGGACGATGACGAAATTTCCTGTATTCGCAAGGCTCAGGAAATCGCCGAAAAATCTCTTGACGAACTTCTGCCGTTTATCCGTGTCGGAAAAACGGAGCGTGAAGTTGCTTTGGAACTCAACCGCCTTATGTTTGCAAACGGTGCGGAAGATTTGTCGTTTGAAACTATTGTTCTTTCCGGTACTAATACCTCTATGCCTCACGGTGTACCGTCCGACAAGAAAATTCAGAACGGCGAATTTGTACTCATGGACTTTGGTGCAGTATGGAAAGGTTACCACAGCGATATGACACGTACAATCTGTATCGGCGAACCTGACGAAGAAATGAAAAAGGTCTACAATATCGTACTGGAGGCACAATTGTCGGCGTTGGAGTACGCAAAGGCAGGAATTACAGGAAAAGAACTTGACAGCGTTGCACGCAACATTATTGAAAGAGCAGGTTACGGCGAAAAATTCGGTCATTCGCTTGGTCACGGCGTGGGACTTGAAATTCACGAAAAACCTAACGCTTCACCTAACAACAACAGCTTCCTTGAAAAAAACAGCGTTGTCACCGTTGAACCGGGGATATATATTGCCGGAAAATTTGGTGTGCGTATAGAAGATTTTGTCATTTTGACTGAAAATGGTTGTGATAATTTGACGAAATATGCTAAAAATATAATATCTTTATAATATTTTGCTTAAAGGTATTGCAAAATTCTTTCAGATGTGGTAAAATATGTATATAATATTTCAAAATACGGAGGTATTTATCAATGATTTCAGCAGGAGATTTCAGAAACGGCGTTACTTTTGAACTCGACGGTCAGGTTGTTCAGGTTATCGAGTTTCAGCACGTAAAACCTGGTAAGGGTGCCGCTTTCGTAAGAACAAAGTACAAGAACGTAATCACAGGCTCTGTGGTTGAAACTTCTTTCAACCCTACTGCTAAATTCCCGACTGCTTTTGTCGAGAGAAAGGATATGCAGTATAGCTACAATGACGGCGAACTTTATTACTTTATGGATATGGAAACTTATGAACAGGTTCCGATTAGCGAGGACAAGCTCGGCGACGCTTTCCGTTTCGTAAAGGAAGAAATGATTTGTAAGGTTCTTTCCTATAAAGGCTCTGTTTTCGGTATCGAACCGCCTAACTTTGTTGAACTCGTCGTTACTCAGACAGACCCAGGCTTCAAAGGCGACACCGCTACAAATGCTACTAAACCCGCTACCGTTGAAACAGGTGCAGAGGTTAAAGTACCGCTTTTCATAAATGAGGGCGAAAAAATTCAGATTGACACAAGAACCGGCGAATATATGTCAAGAGCATAATCGCTGTATCCTCTGAAAAAGGAGTTTATCTTAATGAAACTTACTGAAAAGATGTCCTATTTAAAGGGACTTATGGACGGTCTTGAAATTGACTGTTCTACAAAAGAGGGCAAAATTCTTAATCAGATGTCAGAGCTTCTTTCTGATATAGTGCTTTACGTTGATGACTTACAGTCACAGATTGACGAACTCACAGAACTTTGTGAAGACCTTGACGAAGATTTGGGTGAAGTTGAAACTGAGATTTTCGGCGACGATGATTTCAAGTGCGGAGAATGTGATTGTTTCAATGACGAAGATGACGACGACGATGATTTTGAGTTAGACGATGAAGACTATGATTTCGATGAGGACGATGACGAACTTTACGAAATTAACTGTCCCACCTGCGGAGATACTATTCTTCTCAATGAAGATATGATTGAAGAAGGTTCTATGAACTGCCCTAACTGTAACGAACTTCTCGAATTTGATTACGAAAACCTTACTATTGAGGATTTCGAGTCAGCAAAAAGCGAAGAATAATTAAAAAAACCGTCCTGAAAAAAGGACGGTTTTATTTTTTGTATGTATTCAGTATTCTTTCCGCAACCTCACGGCGAGTTTGACGGTTATTCATAGCCTGTTTTTCAATATAACGGTGTGCCTGTGGTTCGGTGAATTTAAGGTACTCGATAAGCGTACGCTTTGCACGGTTGATTAACCGCATTTCTTCAATTTTCGTGAGAATATCGGCACTTTCACGTTTCAGACCGTGTGTTTCCGAAAAATTCTCAACGGAAATTCTGAAGTCCTCACGTGTGAAAGGTTTCTGGACAACTATGATTTCTGAGGGAAGTGACGGTGCAATATCTTCCGCAATATCGTTTCTGCAAATCAGTATCACATTGGTTACATCTGAGAGTGTGACCGCAAGCTCCTGTCCAAATTCGTCCGTCAGCGGAGTATCTATAATAACCAAATCCGGTTGAGTATCTCCCGAAATAATTCTGCGAGCCTCGTTTCCGGAGTTTGCAGTGACGATATGTCCGGAAACGTTTTCTTTCAGCACGTTTTCAATAACGGCTATATTTTCGGCGTTTGGTGAAATAATTAAACTTGTCATAACATTTCACCTGTCAGATATATTTGAAATACTGACGTTCTTCAAATTCGTCCTTGTTGTGTGCGAGGTTGTATTCCTGAATCTGCTTTGTGAACGTCACGAATAAATTATCGAGAATTTCGCCGGAAAGGTTTGAACGCACAAAATCGCTGTTTTTTGCAATCGAAACCGCTTCTTCGAGTGACGACGGCAACGGCTGAAAATCAAGCGGGTTTTCAGGGTGTTTAAGGGTCTTTTCGAGGAGCGAACAGTCACCGGACTTTATTCCCTCTATGCCGGAAGAAAGAATTAATTTGAATGCTATATACGGATTACAGCAAGCATCAGCGGAACGTACTTCTATACGTGGTGTTGTACTGCGTGGGATTCTTATAAGCTGTGAACAGTTATCAAAAGACCAGTTGACGTATTTCGGAGCGTACCCGATACCGAAACGCTTATAAGAATTTGTTATCGGGTTCAGAAAAGCCGTTATTTCACGTATACGGCGGAGTACTCCCGAAATGAAACACTTTCCCTCGTGTGACATTTTTTCAGGGTCGTTGCTGAAAATCTGTTCACCGTTTTTTCTGAGACTGAGGGATATACTCAAAGCACTGCCGTGTTCATTTGGTAAAGGTTTCGGCATAAATGAAGCAAAAAGACCGTTCTGTGCGGAAATGGATTTTACAACCGTCTTGTAATGTACCATATTGTCGCCAGCGGTTACCGGTTCATTTTCACGGAACTCTATCTCATTCTGCCCCGGACCGTGCTTATGACATGAACTTGTCGGATTTATTCCCATTTCTTCAAGTGTAAGACATATTTCACGACGGGCATTTTCGCACTTGTCAAGAGGTGCAACGTCCAGATAACTTCCGTTGTCGTGTGGAAATTTAGTCGGTTCACTTTTGTCGTTGAGGTCAAAAAGGTAAAACTCACATTTCGTACCCATTTCGCACGAATAGCCGTCAAGACGGAGTGAATTTATATAACGTGTGAGTTCGCTTCTTATATCTCCTGCATAGTCCGAGCCGTCGGGATTCTTGAGGTTGCAGAAAAAACGTACAACCCGTCCCGATTTTGGTCTCCACGGCAGTACCGACAGTGTGGAAATATCCGGAAACAAAAGCAAATCTGAACAGTTTCCGCTGAATGAAGAAGCGTCAAACGGTATGCCGTCAGTGAAAGCCCTCGGAAGTTCATTCGGCATAATGGCAATGTTTTTGAGGTTTCCGGAAATGTCCGAAAATGTCAGACGTATGAATTTAACGTCGTTTTCTTCTATAAATTTCAGTATTTCTTTTGGTGCTTTACTCATTCTATAACCTCCGTAAAATTTTGAATCATCAATTAATTATACTATATTTTTTTCAAAAAGTAAATACTTTCCGAAACTTTTTCAGAACGTTTCTTTTCTGATATGCAAATAAAAGTAAAAACTGGTTATTGACAGATTTTCAGGAATAATCTATAATAAAATCACTACCAATAAAAAGGAGAGATTTTTATCATGAAAAAAGCTGTTACAATTCAGGATATTTCCTGTTTCGGAAAATGTTCGCTTACGGTTGCACTTCCGATAATTTCCGCAATGGGCATTGAAACCGCTGTTATTCCTACTGCTGTACTTTCCACACATACCGGAGGTTTTACCGGATATACTTTCCGTGACCTTACAGACGATATTCCGGAAATTGCAAATCACTGGAAAAATCTTAATCTGAAATTCAATGCAGTCTATACAGGTTACCTCGGCTCCGCTGAACAGATAAATATAGTATCGGAATTTTTCGATGACTTCAGAACAGAAGAAAACGTTATAATAGTAGACCCAGTACTCGGCGACAACGGAAAATTCTATGCAGGATTCGGTGAAGATTTTGCGGAAAAAATGAGTAGTCTCTGTTCAAAAGCCGATTACATTCTCCCTAATATGACGGAAGCCTCTTTTATGCTGAAAATTCCTTACACTGAGACTTATGAAAGAAATTACGCTGAAAACATTCTCCGCAGACTTGCCGGACTTGGTTGTAAAATTCCTGTACTTACCGGAGTACATTTCGATAACAGGGAACAGGGTGCAATGGCTTACGATTCCGTCAACGACCGTTTTTACTGTTCTTTCGGCGAAAATATAGAACGTTCTGTACACGGAACAGGTGATATTTTTGCAAGCGTTTTCACTGGTGCGGTTACTCTCGGAAAAGATATTCAGAAATCACTTGATATTGCCGTGAATTACACTGTTGAGTGTATAAAAGCTACTATGCCTTATTTTGAGGAAATGTGGTACGGAAGTTGTTTTGAGTTGTGTATCGGAAAACTTATCGAAATGACAAAATAATTATTTGTAAATAAAAAAATTCCGGTTGACGTAAAAGTCCGCCGGAGTTTTTGTTTAATGGTCGAAAATTTCGCTTTCGAGAATATTGTAGTTTGCGTTTAAATCTACCTGTAATACGTTCTGAATATCACCGCTTGCCGTCCAGACGTCCTCCGGATAGTAAGTGCCTTCCGCAGGAATCTGAATCTGTTTTACATCGTAACGTATTGCAAGAGGAAGTTGCAAGGAAAACAGATACATTTTTATAGACGACATATTTGTGTTTACTTGCGGAATTACGTTTTTTGCTATGCGGTTTATTGAAATCGGATTTACAGCTTTTGGAATAATCTTTGTGATAACTTCTCTCTGACGGCTTGTGCGTTCAAAATCATTGTTTCCTACATACCTTATTCGTGCATACGAAAGTGCCTGTTTGCCGTTAAGATGATGTTTACCACCGCTATCAAGGAAGTCTGCCCACTGGTCATCACCCATAAGACCGTTTACTTCCGAAAAAAGTATATCATTTATTGCCTGTGCCTCATCGTCGGAAACTTCAATATCAATACCGCCTACAGCGTCGATAATTCCTGAAAACGATATAAAGTTTACTGTAACATAGTCGTCGATTTTTATATTGAAATTATTTTCGATAGTATCCATAAGCAAATCAGCTCCGCCATATGAATAAGCCGAATTTAACTTGTCCATTCCGTAATCGGGAATATTCACATAGCAGTCACGCATAAATGAAGTTAAAATAATCTGATTTGTACGGCTGTTGAAAGAAAGCAGTATCATTGAATCTGAACGTCCCTGTTCGTCAGGTGAGCGACCGTCAGAACCTATCACAAGTACGCTTTTTACATAACTTCTTGAAAGAGTGTTGCTTGCACGGTTGCGGTTACCGGAATCCTGTTTGCCGATTTTTCCTATTATGGTGAACGCTGTACAGGAGTACACACCGAAAAGCAGTATAAGAATTGTAAGCAGACTGAAAATCACACGTTTTACAACACTTCCTAAAATACTTTTGTGTTTTCTTTTTTTGGTACGTGCAGGGCGTTGGTTGGGAGCAGGTTGCCTTGTTGTACGTTGTGGCTGTTGATATGCCATATTCTGCGGATTTGGATTCCTGTTATAATCAGGGTTCTGATATTGGTAATTCGGATTCTGATAGCCGGAGTTATACTGCTGATAGTTCGGATTCTGATAGCCGGAGTTATACTGCTGATGATTTTGATTCTGATAACCGGAGTTATACTGTTGGTAGTTTGGATTCTGATAGCCGGAGTTATACTGCTGATAGTTTTGGTTCTGATAGCCGGAGTTATACTGCTGATAATTCGGATTCTGATAGCCGGAATTATATTGGTGTGAAGTATTATTCGGTCGGGGATGCTGTCTCTTAACGTTGTTTTGTTTTGATTGTGTTGAAGGTCTTTGCTGACCGGACTGTCTCGGCTGAGGTTTTCTGTTGGGATTTGGTCGCCTGTAATCAGGGCGGTTTTTCGGTATCGGAATATTCAAAGTATTCTGATTGTCCATATTGTCGTCGTTCTGAAACTTTTCTGCCATTTTTTGACTCCTTTCAGAAGTTTTATAAAACCTGTCGCCGTACTGTATATGTAGTCAGCAGGAGACAGGTTTTTGTGCTTTAGAATTTTTTTGAACAAAGTGCTATATACGTGAATAATGTACAGGCTAAATTATATACGGTCATTGCCGTTGCCGACATATAGACATAGTTAAACTGAAAAGCCTTTGAAATAAGAAGTACAGTACATAGCAGGAATCCCAGTACAATTGAAACCGTCTGGAAAATAAGCCCTGTTACTGATGCTGAGTGTACTACTTTTGTTCCGATGATGAGTTGTGCAAATGATGAGAATTTACCAGAGCAGGCTATCGATGCACTCAGACGAATAGTTTTCTTTGTTTCCTTGTTGAAATCCCCGTGAAGTTTCTTTGGTAATATTCTGAACATACTTCTTGATATTCCGAAAAGTGTGGATATTTTTTCAGGTGCAAGGCAGGGGTCAACGCTTTTCATAATCATAAATATCTTGTGTTTTGCAAGCTGTCTTGCCCAGCGTTTCACCTCACGGTCTGCACGTATTTCAACAGTGAAAAGTGCGGCTATATTTCCCGAAATCGAAAGATACATAGCTTCCTGACCGTTGCTTATATATTCAGCTTCCTTTGTTTTTGTCGGGAGACCCTCTATATTATGGCTGTGCATAAGTTCACGGTTTCCGAAAAGAACACGCCTGTTGTGAATCCAACCGCAAAGCCCCATTGATTCCTCATATGAGAAGTTCTCAATATTGTAAAGAATATCGTTGTTTTCGTCAACAACGTCACTGAAAAGATGTCGCATAACACTTCCGGCGTGTGTTGTCAGGCTTGCTGCTTCGAGGAGTGCTTCATTTACTTTTGTGTTTGAAAAGACCTTTACACCGCTTAACTGAATGGAGTGTTCAGGAAAAAGCGAATCGGTATTTACTAAAACGGAATTTGTATCGTAAAAATCGTCAACACTCTGATAGCCGAGCATTATACCTTTTTTTATAAGTACACGGTTGGAAACTCTTTCAAGGGGAACGTTTGCGACAAAAGGCATTGCTACGCAGGAAGTTGCACATATAATCATACTGAAAATTGACATTCCGAAAGCAAGAGCATCCATAGTCAGCAGTGATTCCTTGCACAAAAATGTTATAACAAAAGATATTACCGCCGACAGTATAAGACATATAGGAGTGGCTTTCTGACAATATTTGTCAGTGATGTCAGAAGAGTAGGTGTATTTCAGGAAGTCAGTAAGAAAATCTGTTTTCCGCATTGAAGCAAGTATCGGAAAATCTCCCAGAGTACCTCGTGTGAGACGTTCTGCACGTTCCTCATCACGCACGTAAACTATTCCATGGCGTTCAAAATCCTTTTTTGATACGAGCTTGAAATTCCTTTCGGCACGTTGCAGAATCATATATTTTCCTAAAGCGTTGGTAAGCAGTGCGAGTATTCCAACCGGCATATAAATGCGTTCCATCATTATTGAATCGGGATTTGCAAATAAAGGGAGCATTGATATAAGGCAGGTTATAGCAGTAACAGATGTCATTGAATCACTGTCGGCTTTCAGGCTGAAAAGTTTACTGATACCTTTTGAAATTACCGCAAAAGATGAAGTAACTGCAATAATTCCGGTCAGCAGATGTATCAGCAGATAAGTCATAGGATTTTTTTTACTGAGTATCTCTATAATCGGCAACTCAAGCTGATTCATAAGTGTGACAAAAAGACTGAAAAACGTTACAAGAAAAAGTATTGTCATACGGGTTTTGATTATACTTTTCAGTTCATGTATATCACGCCCTACATCTTCAACGTCGCCGTAATAATTGAAGTCAACTATCCGTTTTGTACGTTTTTTAGTTGAAGTTTCTGTTTCGGTGACTCTTTCATGTTCTTCTTCTTCAACGTTAATATCTATTTCTTCTGTATTTTCCGTATGATAGTTGACTTTCTGACGGACGTGTTTGGCTTTTCTTCCTGAATACTTTACAGCGTTTGTTATTGCAGGTCGAGGCACTATATCCGTGATGAGTTTTAAATTTTCAGGGTCTTCGGCTTCTGCAATAATAGCCTCACGACTTCGCTTTTTCTTTTTGAAAACAGGCGGAGTATACATATATTCGCCGTCAGGGGTTTCCTTTTTATAAGTATAGTCAACTTCTTTTTTGCGGTGGTTTTTGCTTTTCTGAAGTTCCGCCGCCTCTCTTGCTCTTGTCGATTCTGTCATACGGCGTATCTTTGAAATATCGTCAGCACTCATCTGATTGTTTATGACCGTGCTGTTGTAAACCGCCGGTTTCGGATTTCCGTCAGCATCGGTTGCACCGTTAAGAACAGTTATCTTCCGACCGGAATGTTTCGAGTGGGAGTCGTTCATTGACTGCCTTAAAGAATCGTCGTCCCAAGGTGTTTTCTTGTGGGAAGTCGGTTTGGGTGCAGTTGCTACACCGGATTTTTTTTCGGGTTTGTCTGTAGAATATTCTTCAAGAATATCTCTGACAGTAGGTTTGTTTTCGGGCATTATATCACTCCTTTATAAACGCCTTTGTCGGAGAACTTCATACATGAAGATTCCACCTGCAACAGAGGCATTGAGGGAATTTATTTTTCCATACATCGGAAGTTTTACCATAAAATCACATTTTTTCTGAATGAGACGGCTTATTCCGGAACCTTCTGAACCAATAACAAGTGCTATACTTCCTGTAAAGTCTGTTTTACAGTAGTCAGTGCCGGAAGCGTCAGTACCGTAAATCCATACGCCGTTTTCTTTCAGGGTATCAATACATGAAGCAAGATTTGAAACCCTCGCAACCGGTACATAGCTTACAGCACCGGCAGAAGTCTTTGCAACTGTCGCATTAAGTGAAGCACTACGGCGTTTCGGAATAATAATGCCGTCAGCACCTGCTGTTTCAGCAGTACGGATAATTGCACCCAGATTGTGAGGGTCTTCTATTTCGTCGCATATTATTATAAAAGGTTTAGTGCCTTTTTTTCTTGAGATTTCAAGTATATCCTCAACAGAAACGTATTCACCGCACGCCCCTGTTGCTACAACTCCCTGATGTGAAGCCCCTCCGGCAAGCTGTGAAAGTTTCTTTTCCTGAGTATCTTTTACAACAATGCCCTTTTCTTTGGCAAGACGGCGTATCAGTCCGAGACTACCACCGTTACCGTCGATATAGATAGTATCAATGGGCGTACCGGATTTGAGGGCTTCAATAACCGGATTACGTCCGATAATATTTTCGTTTGTATTTTTATTGTTATCCATATTAATATACAGAGAATAAAAAAATTCTCAGCTCCTTTTTCTTTTGTCTATATTATAACATTACGGCGGAAAAAATACAAGACCTTTTGTGTCACATTCCGCCGAGGTAAAATTTTATTGTAACGAAATGTCGATTACTGACAATTCGGGACGGTTGAATATTCGTGGAATAAAAATCATTCTGAGAGGTCGTGCAAGTCCACGGCTTATAATGTGAGTACAGTTGCCGTATTTGTATTGACCAGTGGTGTAATCGGGGAAAAGTCCCTGATTGGGAGCGTAAAGTCCTTGGTCAAGAATAAAAGGAATCCGCCACTGACCTCCGTGAGCGTGTCCGGAAAGAATAAGGTCAAAATTGTCGATATAGCGTGGAAATTGTTCCGGCTGGTGAAGAAGCAGAATATTGTAATATTCGTTTTCAGTTTTTATTTCTTTGAGCATTTCATATGATTCAATTACACCATACACACGGATTTTCTGACTGTTTATTTCAAATTCCGTGAAGTCACCATTCAGAACGGGAATATCAAGTTTTCTGACTTTTTCAAAAAATTCTTCTTCGTCGTCACGCCATTCCTCGTGATTTCCGGCAGTATATGCACACGGATATTTTTCAACAGTCATTTTCATAAGTGTGAGAGCGTTTTCCATATTGCTTTCAGTATCGATAACGTCACCGCCGAAAAGTACCAAATCAGGTTTAGATTTTTTTATTTCACGGAATATTCCCGACTGGTCTTTACCGCCGTAAGAGCAGTCGTGCAGGTCTGAAATAAATACTATTTTCAGACTGTTTATTTTTTTTGAATGTACATTGTAATGTATTGGTTTGAGAGCAAATCCCCACGCATAAAGACCCACAGTTACCAGCAGTCCAACAACCAGTCGGATTATTTTTTTCATTATTCTCCTCTCTGTACGATTATGTCAATCATTTCCCCGACGTTTTTCATACCTGAAACTTCACGCATTTTGAAACGCATACTAAATTCGTCCTCAACAGCACCGATAAGGTTAATGTGTTCAATGCTGTCCCAGTCGTCAATGTCATGTGCAGTAGTTTCTTCAGTGATAACGATTGAATCGTCGTCAAAAACGTCCCTGAAAACTTCTGTAAGTCTTTTGATAATGTCATTCTTATTCATAGTTGAACTCCTTTTCATTTATTTTTATTACATAATTTTTGCCAGAGTAGGAATCAACGTCCATACTCCACACGGAATCGCCATTGTCAGACTTGCTTACGGGAGTGAATCCGAATGTTCCGAATAATTCGGCTACCATATTGTTTTTAGTGGTTTTGTAGTAGTAGCCGACTATTTTTTTTATTCCACGTTTACGGCACTTTTTCACAAGCTCGTCAAGCATTGCAAATTCCATATTTCTTTTAAGCACACGGCAACTCATCAGCCACAACTCAATGTGAAGTGTTCTATTCTCACAGCGACCGATTACAACTGATACTATTCCGTTGTTTCCGAACTTATCCGCAAGCTGTCCGCAAAGCCTTATGTGGTCGGGACTTTCTGCGACTTCCCGCATTTCCGATTCTGAATAGCGACGTGTGGTAACGTTAAACTGATTGCTTTTGTTTGTAAGTTGCGTGATTCTTTGCAGATATACCGGTAAAAAGTCAGTTATACTTGCGTTCATATCGAGACTGAGAAGATAGTCCGTATAGTTTGCGAAACTTTTCTGTTGAGCGTTTCTTTTTGCGTTTGCCGAATACATTTCGCTACGGTGCAGGTCATCTTTTGAAACGGACGTTATTTCAAAGAATCCGCTTCTTGAAAGTATATACATTGCTTCACTGACGGAAGTCAAATTCACTGTCGGAACATTCGGCAACTGAGCGTTGACTATAGAACATTCTGCCGGATTGTCGTCTACAAAAACGAAACTTTCGGCAAGCAGACCAATTTCATTAGCGGACTGTTCAATATTCAAGTCCTTGCTGTTCCAGTTAGCTTTTATTGAAACAAAGTCGTCGGGTTTCAGAACACCGCTCGGGTGATTGAGACCCAACAAAGCGTTTTCCTCATCATTCTTTGAACATACAGCAAGAAGTACGCCATAATTCTTGTAACCTTTCAGGAATGTCTGAAACTCGCTGAAAGACTGTCCGACAGCGGTTTCAACGCCTATTTCAATACCCTCCTGACCGTCGTCACCGATTACTCCGCCCCATAAAGTATTGTCGAGGTCTAAATCGATTACTTTTTGATTCTTGCCGTAAACTGACTTTATTATACAAGCCACGCTGTACGCCAAATCGGGAATAACTTCCGCACGCACGGCGTATTTATAAAGAAACCACGCCTCAGTATCGTGCCATTTTGTGAGACCGACAACAGACGACAAATAATTTATATCATTTATATAAAAACCGTTGTTGTTGCGTGCGTAGTCGGAAAACATTACGTTAAGGCGGTTAATGAAAGCACCTGTACCGGAATAACTCCAGCCGTCGTAGTTTCCGGAGTGACGGAATAATGGCAATTCAAAGTTATTCTGAATAATCGGACAGGAAAATTTCTGTGAAAGACTAATCCATATCTGCTTGAAATAATCAAACTGACTGTCAAGACGTTGCTGAATCTGCTCCGAAGTTTCTGAAGGACTTTCCGGAATCATTGTCAGATTACGTGACGTTGTATGAATATATATGATGTCAGGTCTGAAACTGTCGAGTGCCTCCGAGCCGAAAACAGCGTCTTCATAGAATTTGTTGTATTCGGATTGATAGAATACCGGTTCTATACCGAAATTGAGCAGGAAAAGCTCCATTGCGGAAACAACGTCATTTGTTGTTGAACCGCCTAATACAGCTATTTTCTTTTTTATACGTGCTGAACCGTCTGAAAGAAGTTGTTTTCTGATAGCACGTCTTTTTCGGAGAATGTTTTTTGAATCGAATGGAAACAGAAGTTCTTTCATAGATAAAATCCCCCTTGTTTATTTGTTGAGATTTTCGGAAATATGCTCACGGTTTTCGCCTACTGCCGAGTACGTACACATTGCAAAAAGTACATCTGTAGCTTCAACAGAGTTTATAAAGCTCTTTGCATTGAGGTCGAAATACCTTATATCACATATATATATGTTTTCAAAGGAACTTGTAAGGAACGGCAACAGAGCGTTTCCGTAACTGTCCTTGAAAATAACAAGATTTCTGCCGTTAGTACATTTTGTCTTTACGTGACGTATATTATTGTCAACTCCGAAAACAAGATAGTAACTTGAATTATCAAGATTTTCCGGATTGATTAAGAGACTTGTTTCTATAGGGTCTGTGAAACTTGTTGAATACTGAGTGACTTCAACTTCTGTTTCAGGTTCATAGTAAACGAAAGTTTCGGGATTGTTGAGAAGTGTGGAACTTTGCGTATAACCGTACATAGTGCCGACGTATCCTGAAAGAGAATGTTTTTTGTATTTTGAGATGTCCGCAAAGTCTACACCTGCTTGTTTTGCAAATTCTTCCGATGCATAGTAAGCACCAAGCGGTTGCCAGTGATGGTCGGTACGTGAATAAATATCTTCTTTTTTGTGACGAAGAAGTGCAGTGTAAGCGTCAACATTTATTACATCTTTCAGATTTTCTTCAATTGAATCAATATCGTCCTTTTCGCTTGCCACAAGGTCGTTATAGTTTTCGGGGAGATAGTAGGAAACACTTGTCGGAAGTACCATTGAATAAACATTTACATCTTTTCCGAGGGCTTCTTTGTAAGCGTTTACGTCATTTGCGTAACTGATTTCATTTCCCCACGCTCCGCCGTACAACATTATAGCACGTTTATTTACGACAAGAATATTATTCGATACTTCGCCGTTAGCCTCTGCCTCGTTGGCTTTCGGGAGAGTTGTAGCTGTAGTCGTTGTTGTACCTTTTGTACTTTTACCTGTACTTCCTGAAACTGTTGTCTGTTTAGTTGTTTCAGTAACAGCCGGTTGAGAAGATGTAGACTGTTCAGTATCTTTTGCACTGTTTTTATCATTATCATTGTTTTTGTTGCCTGTGTTGTAAATTTCAACGCCGTCACCGTATTTTACGCCTTTGAGGGGCATAATGTACTTTGAAATGACGGTCTTGAAAAAACTTCTGTTAGGTACTGTATCGTCGTAGTAATCTGCAATATCTTCCGTATAATCACCGCTGAGATAACTGTCAACTGAAAAAGTCGGGAATTTTGCAAGTTCTCTTTTTTCCTCATAGGAAATAGTATCACGTTCAAAAAAAAGCAGATATACGAATCCCGCAAGCAGAATCAGTACAATTATGATTATGTTCAGCAGGGATAAAAATTTTGCAGGGGAATTATTATGTTTGTTGTTTTGTGAATCAGACATTAATGACCTCCTCAGAAACGGAAGTAAAGAAACGGATTTGTAGTAGCGTCAACAAGCATTACACTTGTAAGAAGAAGCAGTCCGGCAGATACAACTGTTGTTACAAGCGAGGCGGTATTCCGCATAAACTGATTTCTGTCTGTCAGTTTTTTGATACCGTCAATAATCGGGAAACAGCATATTACAGAAGCAATAAGCAGGAAAATATTATTCATAAAGGTTATTTTGTCCTGAAGTCCTATAACTCCGTTGTTACCGAAACCGAATATTGTCTTGAAAAATACACCAAGCTGTCCGAAGTCTTCAAAGTAGAATATTCCGAAACCTACAACGATAACGATTTTGTTGTAAATCTGTCTTATTACGACAGGAATTTTTTTCATGCGTTTTTTACCGATAAGCATTTCAAGGAATACGAAAATTCCATAATAGATGCCCCATAAAATGAAATTCCAGTTAGCACCGTGCCATATTCCTGTACAGAGCCACACAAGGAAAAGTCCGCCGTATTTGCGACGTTTGCCGAAAATGGGAACGTATAACAGGTAGTCACGGAAGAACGTACTGAGGGAAATGTGCCACCTCTGCCAGAACTCCGTAATATCCTTGCATATGAAAGGGTGGCGGAAGTTTTCGTCAAAATGGAATCCGAATATACGTCCGAGACCTATTGCAATATCGGAATATCCCGAAAAGTCAAAATAAATCTGCATTGCGTATGCGATTGCACCGAACCACCCTCCGACAACTGAACAATCGTCTATACTTTGCAGGAAAGTGTCAGCAATTATACTTAGCTGGTTGGAGAGCAGGACTTTTTTAGAAAGTCCGAGTATAACACGATTGAGACCGTACGAAACGTCAGCGAGATGTATTTCACGGGATTCTATTTTCTTTTCGATAGTGCTGTAACGTACTATAGGACCGGCTATCAGTTGAGGAAAAAGCGTAAGGTACAACAGGAAATTATGAAATTTTTTCTGTACTTTTATTGTTTCCCAGTGACAGTCAATCACATACGAAACTGTCTGAAAAGTATAGAAACTTATTCCGATAGGAAGTATTATGTTTGGTACTGGAATATCCGTTGAAAAAAGAGCGTTGATGTTTCTGACTATGAAACCGCTGTACTTGAATATTCCGAGCATTGCGAAATCGTATATAACCGCAAATGCTGTTGCAAAGGTGTCAATTTTTGTGTCTTTGTGTTTACCGATAATAATTCCGGCTATGTAATTCACAAACGCACTGAATATCATCAGAAATACGTAAACAGGTTCGCCCCATGCGTAGAATATAAGCGAAAATATAATCAGTACAATGTTTTTAGCTTTTGTACCTTTTGCGAGGGCGTAAGCAAAAAGACACAACGGAAGAAAAAAATAAATAAAGAATAGTTTTGAAAATACCATATCACTCCACCTTTTAGTTATTATATTTATCGAATTAAAGTACAAAAAAAGTCTGTACTAAAATATTATACAACATCATTCCGTCAAATGCAATAGGAAAAAACAAGGATTTTCAAAAAAAAGCGTAAATCGTCCCAAAATACAAAATAATCAACAAACAATACTTCTTTTTTAGGGATTTTCTTTGTAAAAAAATAACGGCTGTATTTCAAGCCGTTATGATTGTATTATTCGTACTGTATAGTAACTGTGTGCCATAAATATCCCTTTTCGGGAGTATAGGGATTATAACCGTCGACATATTCGACAACAACACAGTCTTCTTTCCATGTAAGCCTGAAAGACGGTTCACCTATTGTATCTGAGATATTGGAAATAACGTCATTGCCGTCCTCGTCCTTGCTCCATTCCGTGAGATTCTGGTCGAATGGATAGAACGCTTTATTATTGAAATCTCTATTGGTCGTTGAAATAAAAGTTTGGTCAACTGGTTTACAACTTCCGTCAGATGCTTTCTGTGATGCCTCAATGTTTACATGGTTGCTGGTTGAATTTACTTCGTACTGTCTTATACGGAGTGCGTGTTCACCGTCGGGGGATTTGTAGACGTGGTTGTCGCCACATTCATATGATTCTTCACACCATTTTACGTAGCGATGATTATATGTAGGATATTCAGTTACTTCACCGTCGAATGTAACGCCTTTCTTTTCCCATACATCGCAGTCAATTCTGTGGTCAATAATAACGCCGTTGTCCTGCCAGGTTATAGTAAAGTTTTCCCTGTCGCCGAATACTGAATTTCCGTCCTTGTCGGTAAACCATTCGCCGTTGCAGTTGAAAGGACAGCAACCGTCGTCAGTAGCGAGGGAAGTAAGAGGCGTGAAAGAACCGTCTGAATTTTTGAGGTAAAGGTCTACATCTGAACCGAGCAGGAATGCAGACTGAGTGATACACAATTCTGTTTTGCCGTCGGGTGATTTATACGAAAGTAAATCACTATCACAAGACGGGAAAATTTTTGAAGTATCAATACAACCTGCTTCCTCATTTTCACAGCATTGACTTTTCGGAATTGTTACCTGTACAAACATCGGTATATTAGTAACCGGATAAAATGCGGTATCATGTTCGTACTGTGGAATCATAAACAAGCATATACCGTTGAAATTTATATCTTCGTCAGCGTAATTCACTCTTCCTGAAGCAGTAATTTTATAGTAAACACCGTTTCCACGTTCCTGACTGAAAAGTTTGAGAATCAAGTTGTTTTCCTTGAAAAAATCACGGTCATATTTTTCAGTGTACTTTGAAAAATCAATGTCCTTCATGAACAAAGAAAGATATGTAATAAACTCTTCCTGAGTGGTAATTACAACTTCTGCTTCGTCTTCAAAAAATCCGTCACATTCCAGTGCATCTATTACCCATTCCTGAGTAGGAGCGGTTTCGGGGTGAATTACAAACTGTCTCATCTGTACCATATCGAAAACATCAAAAATGCCGTCAAAATTAATGTCAAGCTTTGATGTGTCCAATAATCCTGATTCATATTCATCATATTTGTTCATAATGCACTTCTGAAATGTTACAGCATCAGCAATGCTTAACTTGCCGTCATCGTTTACATCTCCGGCAATGACGGTCTTAGACCAGCTATTAGGAGCGTCTTCAATGTAAATGGGGTCTGCAACTGCACCTGCTCCCATTGGCATCGCTCCTGCGATAACGGACATACATAAGAGTGTACTTAATAATTTTTTCATGGTTACCTCCGTATTGTTGGAAATTGGTTTGTTCATATCCAATATTATACATCATTTTTCGGAAATTTTCAATAGTAAAAACAGAAGAAATCGGGGGGGAAAAAAAGGTGGTTGTTTGTGGAATATGCACAAAAAAGACGTATCACAAAAATGCAACACGTCTTTGTAAATATTATGATTTTTTATAGTACTCTGATGTAAGATTATCGCTGTCAAAAGGTATATGGACTTTTTCCCAGTTATCGTTACTGATAAGGTGTTCAATAGTGATAGCATTATCAAGCCACGTAATACTGTAGGTTGTTTCATTTCCGAAAACATCGTTTCCTTCATCGTCAACGTACCATTCGCCATCGTCCTTGAAAGGCTTTTCGCCACGACCTGTCATATAGGTGAGAGCCTGAAAAGAAATTTTACCGGTTCTGCGGAAAACTCTTATATCACTTAAATTATTGTTTACAGTTTCCTGAGTAATTATTATTTCTTCTGTACCGTCGGGGGAGAAGTAGGTATGTGACGACATATGCGTTGTATTTTCGCTTTCGTCGAATACTGAAACATAATCGTTTTCACTGCTATGATATTTCGGAATACTTGCCTGTACCAGTAACGGCGTATTTGTCACCGGATAAATCATTTTGTAAGCATCATAATTAGTGGAGAGCGAAAGGAACAATTCTGTTCCTGCTACCCGTGCTTTTGAATTGGGACGTATTTTTCCGAAACCTGTTATATCGTAATAAATGCCCTTGCCTCTTTCCTGCATTATCGGTACAAGTACAAGGTTATTGTCCTCAAAGAAAGTATCGTCGTAACGGTCAAGATACTTCTGTACTTCGGAGGGGTCTGAAATAAATTCCGAAAGATATGAAGAAACTTCTTCGGAATTTGTAAAGATACCGTCATGCTGAGTAAAACTGTCCGTTGAATTAAGCATATCAATTGAATATACACGCTCAACGGCTTCTTCTGGGTGTAAGATAGTCTGACGCATGACAATAATATCAAAAGAATCAATAATTCCGTCAAAATTTATATCAAGGCGTGACAGGTCATTGACCTCGTTGAAATCTTTTGTGAGGTAGCTCTGAAGAATTACAGCGTCAGCAATATTGAGTTTTCCGTCGCAGTTTGCATCGCCTGAAATTACAGTTTCGGTTATGCTTCTGTCTCTGTTGGGAATGAATATGTTGTTTGTAGGGATATAATCGGTATCTGATGCGGTATTTTGTGTTGCAGTTCCTGCCATAGTAGCACATAAAAGACCAATGATTAAACTTTTCATGTCATACCTCCTTGAATTATTTTTATTCCATTTTATATTATATCACATAAAGGAAAAAATTTCAATTGACATATTAGACGAAATAAAGTGAGTATATTGTGTAAATTGTACCAAATGTATAGAATTGGATATTAGTCTGAGATTTTGTCGTTAGCAGAAATTTCTTTGATACTTGTTGCAAGACCTGCAATACCCTGTATTTCACTCGGAATTATAATTTTAGTAGCTTTTCCGTCAGCGACTTTTCCGAAAGCCTCAAGTGCTTTCAGGCGAAGTACCTGCTCATTCGGAGAGGCGTTGTTGAGTTTTACAAGACTGTCAGCCAGTGCCTGCTGTACAAGGGCGATAGCTTCTGCCTGACCGGTAGCCTCAAGAATCTGTCTTTCACGTTCAGCATCTGCACGTAAAATCATAGCTTGTTTTTCAGCTTCTGCCTCAAGGATTGCAGACTCTTTTTTTGCCTGAGCCCTCAGAATCTGAGACTCTTTTTCACCCTCTGCAACAAGTACCTGAGACTTCTTGTCACCTTCAGCCTGAAGAATCTTTTCACGGCGTTCACGTTCAGCTTTCATTTGTTTTTCCATAGCGTCCTGAATCTCACGTGGCGGAAGAATATTTTTCAGTTCCACACGGTTTACCTTTATACCCCAGCGGTCTGTAGCCTGGTCAAGAGTAGCCGTTATTTTAGTGTTTATGATGTCCCTTGACGTGAGCGTTGAATCAAGTTCCATTTCGCCTATTATATTACGGAGCGTTGTAGCGGAAAGGTTTTCGATAGCCTGCAAGGGATTTTCCACACCGTAAATATATTGTTTAGCATCAGTAATCTGATAGAATACAACCGTATCTATCTGCATTGTTACGTTGTCTTTTGTTATTACCGGCTGTGGTTTGAAGTCAACAACTTTTTCCTTGATTGATATTTTACCTGCAATCCTGTCAATGAACGGTATACACATATGTATTCCTGTCTGCCATTCGGCATGAAAAGAGCCGAAACGTTCAATGACAAATACGTGTGCCTGAGGTACAATTCTTATGCACCTTATTATCAGAATGAGAATAAAGACAATAACAAACGCAATTATAATACCACCAATACCATTCATAATTATGCCTCCTTAAGCGTAACTATTAATTTTGCACTGTCAACTGATTTTACTGTCACTATGCTGTCCACAGGAATCACTTCGTCCGAAACTGCCTTCCAGTCAACACCGTTGAGAGTTACACGACCTGTGCCGGAACGTGTGTTTATTTCCTCAATTACAACTGCTTGTTTTCCGGTATTGAGTTCAGCATTTGTCGGAGTGTAGTTTCTGTTCTTCCGGAATTTTTTGATAATCGGAAAAGTAACTGCGAGGAGTATTGCGGAGCTTACGATAAATACCGCCAACTGTCCGGAAAATTTCAGGTCTGTAAAGTGTGTAATAATCATAGTTATGAAAGCTCCCACCGCAAGCCATACCGATACAAGCTGTACCGTCATAACCTCTGCCACAACAAATACCACTACCGCAACCGCCCATAATATTATATTCACGGCAACCACCTCCCTTTATTATATATTATCATATTCTGCTGAATTTTGCAATATGTTTACAAAAAATGTCATAAATTTTTGAGTGTTTTTTCAGAAAAACAGTACTTGAAAAATATACAAAGTCCAAAGACGAAAAAAATTTTTTATATGTCAGAATGTACAAAAAATATATTTTATCTCCGGAAATGATGTTTCGGAAAATCTCCCTTTTTAAATAGGAAAGAATTTATATTATAAGTTTTAATTAAAGCGGATTTTATTTTTGTATACTGCAACAATCTGACAGTGCTTAATCTGTATATTATGACGAATCATATGTGGAATTTCGGGGGTTGATTTTTTCCGGAAAATATATTATAATATATACAAATAATTATATTTTCAGAGGGAGTTTTATGTGTGAAAAAAATATCAATACTTGTTGTTTGTACTTTGGTTCTCTCTGCCTGTGGAAAAGATACTGCTGAAAAAGCGTCACCGGATAACAGTCTTGACGGTTGCACATTGAGGTTTTCTTGGTGGGGCGGAGACGACCGGCACGAAGCTACTCTGAAAGCCATAGAACTATGGAACAGCTTACACCCTGATATTGAAATAAAAGCGGAGTACGGCGGTTGGGACGGCTGGACGGAAAAAATAAATACTCAGATTAGCGGTGGCTCTGAACCAGATATTATGCAGATAAATTATGACTGGCTTACTGTTCTCTCAGAGGACGGCGAGGGCTTTTATGACCTCAGCAGACTTGATAATTTCCTTGATTTGTCGGGATTTGACGACGAAATTCTGTCATTCGGCACAATGAACGGTCATCTTAATGCGATAGCTGTCTCATTGTCCGGACGTGGACTTTTCTATAATTCAAAGATATTTGAGCAGGTGGGTGCATCTTATCCGGAAACTTGGGACGAACTTATTTCACTCGGAAAAATATTCGAGCCTTACGGACGTTATCCCATTGACCTTGATATACAGTCCGGTGGTACAGCGTGGTATTTGGCGGTGGTGTACGTTCAGCAGACAACCGGAAAAACTTTCATTGATATGGACGGAAACATGAATTTCAGTGTTGACGATATTGAAAAAGCCCTTGAATTTTACAAACGGCTTGAAGATAACCACGTTATCCGAAACGTCCGCACACGTACAGACGAGGACGGCAACACCGCCTTGTATCAGTCGCCGGAGTTTATAAGCGGTAATATCGCAGGGGTGCTTGAATGGGGAAGTGCTGTAGGAAAATACGAATCTGTACTTGACGAAGGTGTACTTGAAGCAGGGGCTTTTCTTACGGATAATGACGGAAATTCAGGCGGGTGGTTTGTCAAGCCCTCGCTTATGTATGCAGTTTCCGCAAATACTCAGTACCCCGACGAATCAGGAGCTTTTATAGATTTTCTGCTGAATAATCCTGACTGTGCGGATATTCTCGGAACGTCAAGAGGTATTCCTGCATCACGTTACGCATCGGAAAGGCTTGAGGAAACAGGAAAACTTAAAGGTCTTGCGTATCAGAATGGTGAAATGCTTGAATCTATGGATACTGTAACAATCAGTCCGTATATGGAACTTGCACGAATGAAAGAGTTTTACAATACAGCTATAGAACAGATTTCCTATAACTCGGCAGACGTAAGAAAAACCGCTCAGGAACTTTACGACAATATGAAAAGCTATCTTGACAGTATAAAACATTGACAGGAAATTACATATACACAAAAAAGTATAAGGAAAGGTGGGAACAATATTAAAAAATACAACAATCCCGTCGGAGTAAGCAGATTTACAGGACTTTTTCTTATCACTCCGTTCATAATCGGAAGTATATTGTTTATTGTATATCCGTTTGTGTGTTCTTTTTTGACAGGGCTTACACATTATGACAATATACATAGTCCCGAATTTATCGGTCTCGAAAACTACAGTAAAATGCTGACTGACAGAAATTTTCTGAAAGCGGTAGGAGTGACTTTAAAATATACTGTAATTTTCGTACCGCTGAAAATAATTGTCTCACTGCTGACGGCACTTCTTCTCAGTATCAACATAAAGGGAATAGGTTTTTACAGAACAGCTTTTTATATACCGTCGATACTCGGCTCTAATCTTGCCGTTGCAATAATGTGGCAGTACCTTTTTACAAGTGACGGTCTTGTCAACCAGTTTCTTGAAATGTTAGGACTGTCCGCTGTAAGCTGGTACGGTGATGAGAGATACGCTCTGTTTATAATAATACTTCTCAGACTATGGGAATTTGGTTCTACTATGATTATATTTCTGACTGCTATCAAGGAAATTCCGAAAGAGTATTATGAGGCATCACGTGTGGACGGTTGCGGAAGTGTGAGGGCTTTTTTCAGTATAACGCTTCCTCTTATGAAAAATACAATTTTTATAAACGTAATATTGCAGACTATATCAGCTTTGCAGGAATTTAACGCTCCTTATATGATTACTGAGGGCAATCCTATGAAAAGTACATATACAGTTGGAATGTTGATTTATGACGAGATGTTCAGTTATCACAATGCCGGTTATGCAAACGCTATATCTTGGGTGTTGCTTGTAATTACGGCGGTTATAGTGTGCATAATGTTCAGGATTACAGGAAAAAACCGGAGTGATTCACTATGAAAAAAACTTTTACATATATAATACTCACTTTTATAGGAGTTTTTATGCTGTACCCTTTGTTATGGCTTGTCGGAGCTTCTTTCAAGTCCAACAAGGAAATATATAGCTCTGTATGGTTTCTGCCGGAAAATTTCGATTTCAGTGTTTACATAAGGGCGTGGAAAACAAATACAGGTTATTCAATGGGATATTACTTTTTCAACACGTTTCTGATAATTATTCCGAAAACAGTATTTGCCGTTGTATCGTCAGTACTGGTTGCATACGGATTCGCAAGATTTGATTTTCCGCTGAAAAAATTCTTCTTTTCACTTCTCATGGTCGGAATGTTCATGCCTGCAATAGTCACCGTTATGCCTATGTATATGTTCTGGAATAAACTGGGATTCCTTGACAGCTACATTCCGCTGACAGTACCGTCGTTGTTTGCGTGTGAGGGAATGTTCGTATTTATACTGATTCAGTTTTTCAGAGGTCTGCCGAAAGAACTTGACGAAGCATCACGGCTTGACGGTTGCGGTACTATCGGCACACTTGTATATGTGCTGATTCCGTGTATAAAACCGGCGGTGATTTCGATAGTAGTATTCAATTTCCTGTGGACTATGAACGATTTTATAAATCCGCTTATATTCATAAATTCAACTGAAAAATACACTTTATCCCTTGCCCTCAGAACGTCCGTGGACAGTACCGGACAGGGCTATGAAGTATGTAAAATAATTGCAATGTCCGTTATAGGACTTATACCGTCAGTAACTATATTTGCACTGGCACAGAAAAAATTTGTAGGTATAACTACCGGAGGTCTTTCAAAATGAAAACTATCGCTGACATAATTGTTGAATCATATATAGAAAATCTTATTCTGCCGTCTGAACCTCTTTCGCCGATATGGAACAGGGAAAACTCTGTTTTTCAGAAACCGGCAAAGTGGAATTACATTGATAACTGTATGATAAAAGCTGTTACAATGCTTTACGAACTTACAGGAAATAATCAACTGCTTGAATACGCAATAAATTTTACAGACGCATATATATGTGACGGAAGTATTCCTACTATGCGGACTGAAGACTTCAACCTTGACAACATAAACGGCGGTAAAAATCTGATTTATCTTTTCCGCAAGACAGGCGAAAAACGTTACAGAAAATCCCTTGAAAAAATATACTCACAGCTTGAAAGACAGCCACGTCTTGAAAACGGAAACTTCTGGCACAAAGCGATTTATCCGTATCAGTTATGGCTTGACGGTATATATATGGCGTTTCCGTTTATGGCGGAATACGCTGAAATTTCAGGTACTGATATTTATGAAGATATATATTCACAGCTTGAAAACGTCCGCAGACTGATGTGCGACAGGAAAACAGGTCTTTATTTTCACGGTTATGATGAAAAACGTTCTCAGTGCTGGGCAAACGCTGAAACCGGTCTTTCTTCTGAATTTTGGCTGAGGGCAATGGGTTGGTTTTGTGCCGGACTTGCTGATTTATGCGGAATAGTTCAGAAAAATCACCGTCTGTATACTTTATGTGCGGAAATGCTTGTCGGACTGCTTGAATCACTGACAGCCTGTACAAATCCCGACGGTACATTATGCCAGTTACCTGCAAAGCCAAAAGCTGACGGAAATTACACGGAAACAAGCGGTACACTTCTTTTTGCTTATTCTGCCGTAAAGTCTGCTGATATGGGAATTTCCGGAAAAAATATACTTACTGCCGGACTGAATGCTTTCAGTTCAGTGACGGAAAAATATATCTCTCCTGAAAAAATTCCCGTACTGAAAAATATATGTCTTATGGCAGGACTTGGCGGAGCAGAAAACCGTGACGGTTCTGAAAAATACTATCTCAGCGAAAAAGTTGTTTCAAATGATGCAAAAGGTATTGCACCTTACATTATGGCGTATGTTGAAATAAAGAAAAGACAGTCTTGAATGACTGTCTTTTTTGTTATTTTGTAAGGTCTTTTATAACTTCTCCGGCAATAATAAGTCCGGCAACGGATGGCACAAAAGAGTTAGAAGCAGGGAAGTCGGGACGGCTTACTACAGGCTGTTCCTTTGAGTAAACAACTTTCAGTTTTTTCACATTACGTTTTTTGAGTTCACGTCTCATCACACGTGCAAGCGGACAAACCGAAGTTTTATATATATCCGCAACTTCAAAAGCAGTCGGGTCAATTTTATTTCCTGCTCCCATTGAGCTTATAACAGATACTCCGGATTTCTGTGAACGCATAATTATTTCAATTTTTCCTGTTATTGTATCTATTGCGTCAACAACATAGTCGTATTGTGTGAAGTCAATCATATCAGCGGTATCAGGCATAAAGAAAATATTATGCGGAGTTATTCTGCAATCGGGGTTTATATCAAGCAGGCGTTTCATTGCCGACTGAGTTTTTTTCATTCCTACTGTACTGAGTGTCGCAAAAATCTGTCTGTTTATGTTGCTTATGCAAACATCGTCATTGTCAATAATATCTATCGCACCTATTCCGGAACGCACAAGAGCTTCTGCAACGTGACCGCCTACACCACCTACTCCGAATACAGCCACACGGGATTTACTGAGGACTTCCATAGCCTCAGTACCCAGTAATAATTCCGTTCTTTGAAACTGTTCTTTCATCATACATTGAACCTGAATACAACTATATCGCCGTCCTGCATAACGTACTCTTTACCCTCGAGACGTACAAGACCTTTTTCCTTAGCGACTGCCATAGTACCGCATTTCATAAGGTCGTCGAAAGATACTATTTCTGCACGTATAAATCCCTTTTCAAAGTCTGTGTGGATTTTTCCGGCTGCCTGAGGTGCTTTTGTACCTTTTGTGATAGTCCACGCACGTACTTCCTGTTTACCGGCTGTGAGGAATGAAATAAGTCCGAGAAGTGCGTAACCCTCTTTGATTATTCTGTTAAGTCCTGAAACTTCCAGTCCCAGTTCAGCAAGAAACTCTTTCTTTTCTTCGTCTGTCATATCGGAAATTTCCGCTTCCGTCTGTGCACATATTGGAAGTACTGCCGAATGTTCCGATTCAGCAAGTTCGCACACTTTTTTGTAGTTTTCGTTTGATTCAATATTATTTATAAAATCGTCTTCGCTGAGGTTTGAAGCGTATATGACAGGTTTTGCGGAAAGCAGGGGAGTTGATTTTATCATTTCCCTTTCGTCATCGGTGAAGTCAAATCCTCTTGCCGATTTTCCGTTTTCAAGGTGTTCCTTGAGACGTTCAAGGAAGTCTATTTCAGCGAGATATTTCTTGTCGCCTTTTACAGCTTTTTTTGCCCTGTCAATACGTCTGTCAACCATTTCTATATCCGAGAAGATAAGTTCAAGGTTTATTGTTTCTATGTCACGGAGCGGATTTATACTTCCGTCAACGTGAATAATATTAGGGTCTTCAAAGCACCTTACAACGTGTACGATAGCGTCTACTTCACGAATATCAGCGAGGAATTTGTTTCCGAGTCCCTCACCCTTTGAAGCTCCTTTTACAAGTCCTGCAATATCCACAAATTCGAGGGTAGCAGGTGTGAATTTATCGGGGTCATACATTTCAGCGAGTTTGTCGAGACGTTCATCAGGTACTGACACTATACCGACGTTTTTGTCGATTGTGCAGAACGGATAGTTTGCAGATTCAGCACCCGCATTTGTGAGAGCGTTAAAGAGTGTACTTTTGCCTACATTAGGCAGTCCAACCATACCAAGTTTCATATTTTTTCAAAAGTCCTTTCGGTTTAAGATTTATGATTAATCCGCTTGTTGTTGACGAGCGAATCAACTGTTGAGTTAATAATTTCCAAATCGCTGTCAGTGCCTATATCATTTGGATTTCCGGCGAGAATTTTCATTTTCACGTCAGAACCGGAAATATATACTTTTCCTGAGCCTTGCACCATACCTATTCCTGTCACCTCATCGCCCTCCGAATCAATGGAGATTACAGCGTTTTCAATGTGGGTGTTGACATTTCCCTGAACCGCTCCTATACAGGAATGATTTGCGGAACGCATTTTCATTGAAATATTTCCGTTTTCTATTATAACGCTTCCGTCACCGTCCTCAAGAGTACCTATTCCGACAGCCTGTGCACCTGTACAGTAAATATTTATATCAGCGGAAGTCGTGACGGCGGTTATACCACGAAAACTTCCTATACCGGCAATACGTATTCCGGAGCAGGTGATGTCAAGATTGCACTTTTCTGAGATATTGACGACAGAATCACCGTTGAAACTTCCGACAGCGAGACCGTTGTGTGTGTGCATACAGATTTTGATTTGTCCGGAAATGAGGTCTATTTCTGAATCGTCACCATTGAAACCTCCGCCTATGCACATTGTCTGAAGACCGTTTGAAGTTATTTCGAGTGAACCGGATATATCTATTTTTATATCGCCGTAGCTGTGGTCGTAATCGTTTCCGATTCCGATACCTTCAGGAGCCTGACAGTCAATTATTAAATTTCCCTTGCCGGTCAGTTCAAACTGCGAACCCATAGGGACGTATATTCCGGAATAGCCGATTTTATTGTTTTTGACGATATTGAGTGAAAGTCTTGCGTATTTTCCTACAGATATAGTAGGCTTACTGTTACCGCTGATAATATTGACGTTTTTCAGTGTAAGGTCACAACTATGATTATCCATTACAAAAATATTCATTTTTATCTGTTTTTCAGGGTCACCGATTATAGTCAGCCTGCTTTGCGAAATATGTATATCAGTGTATTTTTCGAGTGCGAGTTTCAGCAAATCTATTTCAGTATCGTTCTGAGCGTTGTAGATTTTCTTTGCACCGTCCGGACGTGTTTCAAGGTTTGTGTTTATAATTTCGCTCCTTATGTCTTCCGGAATATCTTTCAGAAATGCCGGTCGGGGTTTTGCAAGGTAGTTTCCCTGTACAAAGTCTACTCCCAGTCTTATGACTGTTTTAAGTTCCTGTAAAGTTTCCACACACTCTGCAATTGATTTGAGTTTATTGTCGTGACAAAATTCTATAATCTGCGTGACAAGCTGTTGTTTTTTCAGGTCGTTGTGAATGTCGCTGATAAGTGAATGGTCTATCTTTATGTAGTCGGGAGCGTATTTCAAAAGGTTTGAACTGTTTGAATAGCCTGCTCCGTAATCGTCAATAGCAAGCTGTGCGTTGATAAAATCACAACGTTGTTTCAGTTTCTGAATATTTTTTCGGGTCGCTGAACTTTCTTCCACAATTTCAATTACCGTTTTTTCAAGCAGTTTTCCATAATTCAGGTAAAGCTCGTTGAAATCGTCATCTGTCAGAATGTGCGACGGTATGCAGTTTATGAATAACTTGCGTTTCTGAAAGACTTTTCTGTTTTTGCTGATAAGTCGCAGGGTATTGAATAAAGTCATTTTTTCCACTGAGTAAAGTAAATTCTGTTCATTTGCAATGCGGAGAATCTGTTTCGGTGACATACGGTTTTCGCCGGTAGTACGCATAAGAGCTTCATAAGCGAAAATATCTCCGGTGTGAGTATCAACAATCGGCTGGAGATAGAATGTTATAAGATTGTTACGGATTATATTCAGAAAAATCTGAGCATTTCTGTACGAATCTTCTTCACGGACATAGCTTTCTTCAGAAAACCAGTTTATAACAGGTCGTCTTGCAAAACGTGCCTCATATAACGCAAATTCAGAATAATTCACAAGGGTGTTGAAATCGGTAGCTTCTTCCGGATACGAAACACAGCCTATTGAAAGACTGAGACTGCTTCTGTCGGAAATATCTATTATTTCACCGAAATCATCTGTAAGTGTGCAGTTTCTTACTGCCTCGTCCATACTGTTGAGAATATTGCAGACTGTCATCTTGTCGCAATCGTAGAAAAAAGCGTATATTTCATAGTCTGAACGTGAGCCGATAATTATATTCTGATTTGAGAAACTGTTAATGGTTTCTGCAACGGAAGTTATGCAGTTGTTTGTATTGTCGATAGTCAGGAAAGACCCTAATTTTTCGATACCATTAATATACACGGCAGCTAAGAAACATTGATTGTTTTCTGCCATGATTTTTTTGATTTTCTGTGAAAATGACATATAGGAAGGTAATCGGCTTATAGGGTCAAATTCCGTGTTTTCATTTTTTCTGAGAGTTTCTTCAATCTGTCGTGTTACGTCCTGTACAAATCCCAACCATTCGTCGCTGTTTTCATAAATATTCATTTTTATATATCTTGTACGTTTTCCGGCAGTAAAGCTATATATATGTTTCTGATTTTCTACGGGATTCTTTGAAATCGTTTCAAGCAGATTAAAAAACTCAAATTCGTTTAGTTTTTCCTTACGGCACATCAGCATATCGCAGGCTACTTTATCCAGACAGGCTACTTTTGCTTTTGCTATATATGTAAATGCACCTATATTTCCCACAAATTCCTGAAATATAAGCCAGTCATTGCTGAGTGACGGCGGATTTGTTTCAAAATTAAAGATACTCATAATTTCCCCCCTTTTTTATTGCTGAAGAATAGCAATGTCTGCATTTGCGGTATGCAGATAACCGTATTGACAGACGATTTTTTTTTATTATACATCATAATTTACCAAAAGTCAATAATAAATGAGAAAGGAAACAAAAACGGATTTTTTATCAGACAAAATAAAAAGCCGTCCCGTTACGGAACGGCTGAGTTTATGTAGATTATCAGTCAAGGAAATCCTTGACTTTTTTGCTTCTGCTTGGGTGACGGAGTTTGCGGAGTGCTTTTGCTTCAATCTGTCTGATACGTTCACGTGTAACGTCAAAACGCTGTCCCACTTCTTCAAGAGTGCGTGACTTTCCGTCGTCAAGACCGAAACGGAGTTTAAGGACTTTTGCTTCACGGTCTGTAAGTGTTGCGAGTACTTCGTTGAGCTGTTCTTTGAGAAGAGTATGTGAGGCAGCCTCAGCAGGAGCAGGAGCGTCTTCATCGGGAATAAATTCACCGAGATGACTGTCTTCTTCTTCACCGATAGGAGTTTCAAGGGAAATCGGGTCTTGTGCCACACGCATTATTTCACGTACTTTATCTACCGGCATATTAAGTCTCTCAGCGATTTCTTCAGGTGACGGGTCGTGACCGTTTTCGTGGAGCAACTGGCTTGAGATTTTCTTGACTTTCATGATAGTCTCAACCATGTGAACCGGTATTCTGATAGTCCTTGCCTGGTCGGCAATGGCACGTGTGATTGCCTGACGAATCCACCATGTAGCGTAAGTGGAAAACTTGAAACCTTTTGTATAGTCAAATTTTTCAACGGCTTTTATAAGTCCGAGGTTACCCTCTTGAATGAGGTCAAGAAACTGCATACCTCTGCCGACGTATTTTTTAGCTATAGAAACGACAAGTCGGAGGTTAGCTTCTGAAAGTCTCTTTTTAGCGTAAGGGTCGCCTTTCTGCATACGCTGAGCGAGTTCTATTTCTTCTTCTGTTGTAAGGAGCGGAACACGTCCTATTTCCTTGAGATAAATTTTAACAGGGTCGTCAATGGCAATGCCCTCAGTTGAAAGTGCCATTTCGAGGTCATCTGTCATAGCGGAATCCATACCGATTTTTATATCGGAATCCATGTTCATATCTTCCACTATTTCAATATTGAGACGTTCACAGGTATCATAGAAAGTATTAAGCTGGTCAACGTCGAAATCCAGTTCCTCAAGAGCATCAGTAATTTCTTTTGTTGTAAGTTTGCCTGTGGTTTTGCCCTTTTCCATAAGAGCGTCAATGGTAGTTTTTTTGTTTTCCATAAAAATACCTCCTGTTTTTTGTGAGTCCGGAATTGATATATAAGGTTAAGCCGGATAACCGGACGAAATAGCTTTATTTCTCGGGAAACCGAATTTTTTTATATTCTTCAAACTGTCTGATACCTTTCAGTATTTCCTGACGTATACTCCATTCAGCCAGTATTGAAAAATCCATATTTTTTGTGCGGTCGAAACTTTCAACAGCTTTTCGAAGACCTTCATTTCCGCTTGCAATAAGATAAATCAGTTCATTTTTACCGTCAATATATTCCTTTGCAATCATAACTGCAAAACGCAGATAGCTTTCTGAAAGTCTGGTGCGTGTTTTTTTGTCGTCAAGATTCTGTAAAAGCTGTTTTTCCGTTTCCGGAGTAAGATATGGGACAATCCTTTTTATTTCTGTAAAATATTCTTTTAAATCTTTGCAGATTTCAACGCCCTCTGCTGAAAGAACTTTTTCAATATCATAATTTATATATGGGTCGGCACTGGAGATTATGTTTACACTGCCTTTTTTATAATAACCATATATTGCATCAATCTGCCGTATATCCAATTTATTATGTTTCAGAACTTCAGCCAGTTTTTTTATAGTGATACTGTTGTTTTCGTCTAATGAGCGTTCAATAGTACCATACGTAAATACAGGGATTCTTATAGGTTTTTCATAATGTTCAACAGCGTTGCTTATTTCACTACGGATATAGTTTTCAGCGTGTTCCGCAAAACTGATATTTTCTGTATCGTTAAAACTTTCTGTGGCTTTTATAAGACCGAAATTTCCGTTATGAATGAGGTCCATTAATTCCATATCACTATTAATGTAATCGGTGGCAATCATAACAACAAACCGCATATAACCAAAAGCAAGTTGAAAGCGTGTTTTTTTATCGTCAAGGTTCTGTAAGAACGCTTTTTCCGTTTCCGGAGTAAGAAGCGGTACACGTTGTATTTCTGTAAGATACATTTTTATTTGTTTATCAATTTCTATACCCTCAGATAAGAGGATTTTTTCAATATCATAGTTTACATAAGGACTGATTTTATTGTTTTCCATAGTTTATTTATTTACCTTTTGGTCGAAAAGTTTCTGTACACTATCAATACTTATCTCGCCGTCTTCTAAGAGAGAAAAGGAATCTTTCAGGACGTTTGCACAGTCTAAAATCACTTGCCAGTCGATTCCTTTATCACGGTTGTTAGCATATATTCCGGAAATCCTGCCCATTTCTTCGGGAGTGAAGTTTTCAGAAAGCATTGAGAGTGAGAATTTTTCACTGTTCTTTATTTTGTCCAGAATCGTCTCATATACTTTTCGATTAAATGAAGTTACAAAATTTTCCGGTGGAATTTTATTCATAATTTCCTGATAATCTTCGGGGTTGCTCATCAGAAAATATATTATATTCTCCTCTGCACGTGTTTTTTGTATATTCTTTATTGAGTCGGGATTTATATTGTCGTTTACTGGTATAACATTGGATTTTATTGAACGCCATTCTTTTTTCTTTTCCTTTTTTATGGAGTTGTTTATCATATCGTCAATGTGGTTTTTCAGTACATCAACTGAAATGTCGTATTTATGCGATGTACGGGAAATATACACATCACGTTCAATAGGTGATTTTATACCGGCAAGCACTGAAACAAGACGTTTCAGAAGTTCAACTTTATCGGCTTCTTTTGTAGGGTCAAGACCCTGCTCACACTTGTCAAGCATAAAGTTATTTGCGTCATAAGTTTTGTCAAGTAACATACGGAAACGTTCTCTTCCGAAATTCTTTATAAATTCGTCAGGGTCTTTCGCCCCGTTCATATGTAGAACTGTTGTCCGGAGACCGACATCAGAAAACTGGTTTATTGCTTTCTGAGAGGCTTTCTGTCCTGCACCGTCGCTGTCGTATGCAATCACAACTTCTTCAGCGTGACGGCTTATTGCACGTGCCTGCTCAGGAGTGATTGCTGTTCCGAGGGTAGCAACGGCATTTTCAAAGCCTGCTTGATTCAGAGCGATAACGTCCATATAGCCCTCACAGAGTATTATTTTTTTACTGCCTGAGTTTTTTGCGAAATTCAGTGAAAACAGGTGAGAGCCTTTGTCAAAGACAGGGGTTTTTGCGGTGTTGAGGTATTTCGGCTTGCTGTCGTCAAGAACACGTCCGCCGAAACCTATGACGTTTTTTTGTAAATCAATAATCGGAAAAATAACTCTTTTTCTGAACATATCAAACATATTTCCGGTCTTCTTGGAGCGACCGCCGAGCCACGCATCAGAAATTTCATCGTCGTGATAACCTTTTGAGTGCAGAAAGTTGACAAGGGTGTCCCAACTGTCAGGAGCGTAACCGAGACCATATTTTTTTATAGTCTGAGGCGAAATGTTTCTTTCTATAAGATATTGGAGACCGGCTTTGTCGTTACTGCTTATCAGGTTTTTATAAAAGAAGTTTGCAGAAAGACGATTCATTTCATATATGCGTGTTTTTCTTTGTGCATTCTGCGAGTTTCCCGAATAGGATGGCATTTCTATGCCGGAACGCTGAGCAAGAAGTTTAATAGCTTCCGGAAATTCGAGGTTTTCGATTTTCTTTATGAAAGTTATCACATCACCGCCTGCACCACAGCCGAAACAGTAAAAGCTCTGAGTATCTGTAAAAACTGTAAAAGAGGGAGTTTTTTCAGAATGAAAAGGACATGAACATGAGTAATTACGTCCTTTTTTCTGAATCGGGATATAAGAGCCTATTACACTTTCGATAGGATTGGCACGGCAGAGTTTTTCGAGAAATTCGTCATTTCGGGTCATATATATAACCCTCCGTTACTTCCACGATTTCGGGATAAATATTTCCATATATAAATCGATAGCATACTGGTCAGACATTCCGGCAATATAATCACACACGGCACGGTCTGAATCAGTTATATCCATTATTTTTTTATACTCCGGCGGAAGTCTGTCTGTATTTTCCTTGAAATATGCGTAAAGCCTTTGTATAATAATTTCTGCTTTTTTGTTTTCATTTTTTGCAGAATGATTTGTATAGATGTTTTCAAACATAAAGTTTTTGAGTTTATCGTGTGCTGAACGTATTTCAGGTTTAAAGTCTATAACATCATAACCGTTTGCGATTACAGATGCAACGAGTGAGGTTATCCTTTCGGATTTACTTTTACCTAAAATATCTGTACATTCTTTCGGCAAATCATTTTCAGAAAGAAGTCCTGCACGGATTGAATCGTCAATATCGTGGTTGATATATGCGATAGTATCGGCAAGACGCATAACATTGCCCTCTTTTGTCAGAGCTGTGCGGTTGGTATGACATTCCATACCGTTTTTTACTGCAAAAGTCAGGTTAAGACCTTTTCCGTCTTTTTCTATGGATTCAGCAACCCTTACACTTTGAAGATAGTGCTTGAAACCGTAGGGGCATATTTCATTCAGAACAGCTTCACCGCAATGTCCGAAAGGAGAGTGACCCAAATCATGACCGAGTGATATAGTTTCTGTGAGGTCTTCATTGAGACGCATACAACGGGAAATAGTTCTTGCAATCTGTGCAACTTCGAGTGTATGAGTAAGACGTGTACGGTAGTGGTCTCCTGCCGGTGAAAGAAAAACCTGAGTTTTGTTTTTGAGACGGCGGAAAGCCTTTGAATGTAAAATTCTGTCTCTGTCTCTCTGAAATTCCGTGCGGTAAGGACATTTTTCCTCATTGCGACTGCGTAAGGTCATTTCAGTATCAGTGCCGGAGCAGGCGTAATCACTGAGGATATTTTTTTCAATCATTTCTGTCTGTTCACGTAAGGTCATAAATAATATCACCCCTTGCTTTAGATTTTAACTGATGAGAAGTCTTCATATAGTTCTCCGCAATCCTCAATTGAAACAGAACCGTTTGTTATTTCGGTAAGTTTTTTTATCATAGGACTGAGTTTTTCGGTAAGTACAAGAATTTCAAGGACGATATTACTTCCGAAACCGGAGTTTACAGTAATTGTGCTGAACTCTGGAAGTATATATGAAATTTTTCCGTACAGGGTATAGTCGGTAGTGATTTTCAGGCGATGACAAAGGCACATATTCATAATATCAGCAGATTCACAGGCAAGTGATACGGCGTGGGAATAAGCACGTACAAGTCCGCCACCACCAAGAAGAATGCCCCCGAAATACCTTGTAACAACTGCACATACGTCCGTGAGACCTTTTTTCCGGAGAACGTCAAGCACCGGCACGCCGGCAGTACCCTGAGGTTCTCCGTCGTCGGAATATCGGGAAATATTGTCATTTCTGAGAATATATGCATAAACGTTGTGTTTCGCCTTGCGGTGAACGGCACGGACGGAGTTTACGAAATTAACGGCTTCGTCGTTTGTTTTCACAGGAGCAAGGCGACAAATAAATTCCGAACGCTTTTCAATGAAAGATGATTCAGTTATATCAGATATTGTAAAATAGTTCATAGAGAAAAGTTCCTTTTTTTATACGCAAAAAGCCGGTCTGAGACCGGCTATATAATTACTTGTCCATATTGAAACGTTTCTTGAATCTGTCAACACGTCCGCCTGTATCAACGAGCTTCTGCTTGCCGGTATAGAACGGGTGGCACTTTGAACAAATTTCAACCTTGATATTTTCCTTTGTGGACATAGTCTCAATTACGTTACCGCAATGGCATGTAATTGTGGTCTTGACAAATCTCGGATGGATTCCTTCTTTCACGATTGTCACCTCTTTCATATACTATTTAAAACCGACAGCCCATCATATGTATCAGACAGTAGTGTCGCATTACTTGACTCAGTATATCATATATTTTCTGATTTGTCAATAGCAGAATATATATTTTTTTTATTTAACTATTGTTTCTGATTGAAAAACAGAGGCAGAGAGTAACTCTGCCTGTAAAAAATTATTCAAAAATCTTAGTAAAGTCGCCTGCGAGTTTAGATTCAAGGGCTTCTGCTTCCTCGTGAGTAGGCATTTTTGAAGTGAAATAAGTCTTTATCTTCGGCTCAGTACCTGACGGGCGGACAATAACTTTAGAACCGCCCTCAAGGAAAAATGCCAGTACATTTGATTTCGGGAGAGTGATTTTTGATTCAGTACCTGTTGTGCAGTCCTTTGAAACGCTTGTTTTGTAGTCGTCGAATTTCACAACCTTTATACCAGCGATTTCAGTCGGCGGATTGTTGCGGAGAGTGTTCATAATGTCATTCATTCTGTTCATACCGCTTTCGCCCTCAAAAGTAAAGCTGTGGAGTGTCTGATAGAAAACGCCGTATTTCTTGTACATATTTTCACGAGCCTGTAAAAGCGTGATGCCCTGACTGCGATAGTATGAAGCCATTTCGCATATAAGCATAGAAGCGTTTACAGCGTCCTTGTCACGTACATAAGTACCGGACAGATAGCCATAGCTTTCCTCGAATCCGAAGATATACCTGTTTTCCTGATTTTTGTCCTCAAGAAGTTTAATCTGTTCGCCGATAAACTTGAAACCTGTGAGAACGTCAATTACCTCAACGCCGTATTCCTTGCCGATAAGGGTGACAATATCTGTTGTCACTATAGTCTTTATAGTAACAGGATTTTCCGGCATAGTACCGTTTTTGATTCTCTGCTGGCATATGTATTCAAGCAACATAGCACCAACTTCGTTACCGGAGAATAAAGCAAATCCACCGTTACCGTCGGGAACAGCTATTCCCACACGGTCGCAATCGGGGTCTGTGGCAAGTAACAAATCCGGTTGTACTTCATTACAGTATCTGAGACCTACTTCGAGAGCCTCACGGATTTCAGGATTCGGATAAGGACAGGTCGGGAAATTGCCGTCAGGATTTTCCTGCTCCTTTACTACTGTAACATTAGAAATACCAATTCTTTTCAGAATTTCACGGACTGGCTTGTTACCAGTACCATTGAGTGGAGTGTAGACGACTTTCAGACCGCTTGAGGCACAAAGTTCCGTATTGATTCCCTCAGCGAGAACTTTTTCATAGAAAGCGTCGATAACTTCCTGACCGATAAAGGAAATATTTCCCTTTGCGACTTCCTCGTCAAATGAAGATGTTTTCACGTCATTGAAAATGTCAAGGGAGTTGATTTTGTCGAGAATGATTTCAGCACCTCTGAGAGTAATCTGACAGCCATCGTCGCCGTAAACCTTGTAACCGTTGTACTTTGCAGGGTTGTGGCTTGCTGTAACCATTATACCGCCTTGACAGTTAAGTTTACGTACCGCAAATGAAAGGCATGGAGTTGGCATAAGCTCTGTATATATATGAACTTTGATGCCGTTGGCAGCGAGAACCTCAGCAGCGGCTTTTGAAAATATGTCCGACTTGATTCTGCTGTCGTATGAAACGGCAACACTCGGGTTTGAATATTCCTGATTGAGATAATCAGCGAATCCCTGTGTAGCACGTTTTACAGTGTAGACGTTCATGCGGTTAGTACCAGCACCGATAACACCTCTCAGACCGCCCGTACCAAACTCAAGGTCACGGTAGAATCTGTCACGGATAGCGTTGCTGTCATTTTCAATGTTCTTAAGTTCAGTCTGTAAATCAGGGTCTTGTGTGGCATTTTTCAGCCAGAGATTATAGAGTTCTATTTCCGTCATTAAGATACCTCCTAAAAGAAATATAAGATATTATACCACATCTTTCAGCATTTGAAAAGTATTTTTTCCGAAAAAAGTATAATTTTTATATTTTTACTACATCTGCCCTAAAAATACCAGTCATATTGTGGAAAATGATATAAAAAAGCAAATGCCGTCTTGTTGCAGACAGCATTTACTCATATATTATGGGAATCAGTCGCCGAATGATACTCCAATATCACGTGCTGCAATTACAAGGTGATTGTCAACGTCGACGAATTTTGTTTTTCCTGCAATATCGCTGAGCTTGTTGGAAGTAATTTTGTTTCCGATTTTCGCAACTGTTCTTCCGTATTTTTCCTGAGAGATGAGATATGCTGCGTGTACTCCGAACTGTGTTGAAAGAACTCTGTCATAAGCACTCGGAGTACCGCCTCTGAGCATATGTCCCGGAACACATACACGTGCCTCAATGCCGGTGTTTGCCTGAATCTGTGTGGCAATACGTGAAGTTGCTGTAATTATTCCTGCCTCTGTACGTTTCTTTGCACGTTCTTTTTTCTTCATTTTTGCTTCTGTAACATCGAAAGCTCCCTCTGCTACTGCGAGTATCGAGAATGTTTTACCGGAAGCACTTCTTGCCATAACGGAATCGCATACCTTGTCAATATCGTAAGGGATTTCGGGAATGATTATAACGTCAGCACCACCTGCAATACCTGCGTTGAGAGTAAGCCAGCCTGCTTTATTACCCATGATTTCGCATACAAGTATTCTTGAATGGCTCGCCGCTGTTGTGTGAAGACGGTCGATAACGTCCGTTGCAATGTCAACTGCTGTATGGAATCCGAATGTAACGTCTGTTCCGAAAATATCATTATCAATTGTTTTCGGAAGACCGATAACGTTCAGCCCCTCGTCAGCAAGGAGTTTTGAAGTTTTGTGAGTACCGTTTCCGCCGAGAGTGAGAAGACAGTCAAGTTTCTGTTTCTTGTAAGTCTCTTTCATATTCTTTACCTTGTCAACGTTGTCGTCGCCGATAACCTGCATCATCTTGAACGGCTGACGTTTTGTGCCGAATATTGTACCGCCCTGAGTGAGTATGCCGGAAAATGAAGCCGGTGACATATCTTTGCAAAGGTTGTTGATAAGTCCGTAGTAGCCGTTGGAAATGCCTACGATTTCAACGTTGTCAATGCCGAATCTTTCATAGCATGCTTTCGCAACGCCTCTGATAGTAGCGTTGAGACCCGGACAGTCTCCGCCACTTGTTAAAATGCCTATTCTTCTTTTCATGTTGAGTGTACCTCCGTTAAAAAATTTATTTTTCCTTAGTCTTTTTCATATTCTCCTCGAAAAACTCCTCTATTTTTTCGGCTGGCATAGGTTTGCCGTAAAGATAGCCCTGTCCGAAATCACAACCTGCTTTTCTGAGAATATCTTCCTGATTAGGATTTTCAATACCTTCCGCTATAGTTTCGATTTTCTTTGATTTTGCAATCCTTATGACCGACGAAACTATTTCATAAGCGATATTATCGTGTTCAATATCTATTATAAATGAACGGTCAAGTTTTAAAAGAGTAATCGGCAGTATTTGCAGGTAGCTGAGAGACGAATAACCTGTGCCGAAATCGTCCATAGCAAGTTTAACACCGAGTTCACGGAGCTTATTCATCTGCGAAACAGCATAGTCAATATCACTGAGAGCAAGTGTTTCCGTCAATTCAACTTCAAGCCATTTAGGGTCAAGACCTGTTTTTGCGAGAGCCTCGAAAACTTTGTCTTTCAGGTCTTTCTGATAGAAATCAGTAGATGTGAAATTTATCGACATTACTATTTCAGGATAACCCATTTTCTGCCACAGTTTATTCTGTCTGCAACCCTCATTCAGTACAAATTCGCTTATTTTTCCGATAAGGTGTGAACTCTCTGCAACAGGTACAAAAGCGTCGGGGCGTACAATAGTACCGTCGGGTTTAATCCAGCGGATAAGAGCCTCCACGCCCATTATTTTACCGGTGGAAAGTTCAATTTTCGGCTGATAGAATAATTGCAACTCATTGTTGTCAATAGCGACTGCCAATTCTTTTTCAAGTTCAGTACGTCCTATAATCGAATCGTGCATACGTGCCTCATAACCGTGGATTGTGCTGTTTTCGTTACCGCCCGACTTCAGTGCAAATTCAGCGTGTTCAAACGCTTCCAAAAAGTTTTCACCATCTTTTGGCATTTTTGCATAGCCTGCTGAACAGCTGAGATTTACGGAAGCAAAGTCACCGACTGCCGATTTTGAAAATTCTTCCTGAATAGCTTTTGCTGTACGTACCGGCAAATCGTCGTCGCCATAGTCACGCATTATCAGTGCAAAGTTGTCACCGCTTATTCGTGAAGCAAGCCCTCCGGGAGTGACGAACTTACACATAATATTTGCAAAATTCCTTAAAATATAATTGCCGTTCTGATAGCCGGAACTGTCGTTTATAATATGGAAGCGGTCTATATCAAGCACGATAATCCAGTATGAACAGTCAAGCATACGGCATTGTTCAAAAGTTTCCTGACCTACGTCCATAAGTTTGTTGCGGTTTGCAATTTCCGTAACGTCGTCTATATATGCAAGGCGTTCAATTATCAGGTCTTTTTCGTGTTCCTGTGTATTGTCCATCAAAGCACCGCCGAACATAGGCAAGGAATCGGAATGATTCATACCTTTATATCTGTAAGAATACCAGTGGTAGAAACCGTCTGCTGAACTCATACGCAATTCAATATTATGTACTTCGTTTCCGTTGTCAGTACCTGCCAACTTTATCGCACTGTCAAACATAAGCCTGTCATTCGGGTGGACGATTGCACGGAGATTCTTTAATGATATATTGTTACTTTTCAGTCCGAGCATACGGACGGTTTCAGGTGAAGCTATGAAGTTTGACATATCATTTGACATTATTATTCCGATTTCTGCAAGGCTCATTGAATAGTTGAAAAGGTCGTTTGTGCTTGCAAGGTCGAGACGCATTTTCTTTATTTCCGTAAGATTCAGCCCCGTACTCAGATACAATGCAGTCTTTTTTTTCTGTTTTACAAGTGATGTACTCCATGCTATAGTGATTGGCGTATCATCTGCACTTGTGAACCTTGCTTCGTGTGAACTGCTCTTTACTATTTCCTGTATAGTGGAATGGTTGAAATTTTCGATACCGAATGCACGCATTATTTCTGCTTTATGGTCGAAATTGAAACCCTCTATTCCGAGCAGGTCTCTCATATGCTTATTCATATAGACAGCGGAAAGGTCGTCCGTCCACATAATCATTTCGGTGTTGAGGTTTTCGGAAATCCCAGCAATATCTCCGGCATCAACCGACGACTTATGCTTCCGGTAAAGCCATGCTGTAATCGCAAGTATAAGTGAAAGGCATATTATAGTTGATATGTATATTATTATAACAGTAAATGCCATATCCGGAAAAAATCGTGTATATACTAAAACAAGACCGGTGGCAACGGCTATTATAGCAACGACAGAAAGAAGACTGTTAAGGTTCATAATATTATCGCCTCCATTCCTGATGATACTGAACCAAACATATTATAGCAAAATTTACTGAAAATGTCAATCACAAATTTGAGTTTGAAGACAAAATAAATAAATTTACTGTAAAATTACAGAAATTTATCACAGAATATACACTTTTGCGTGATATTATGATATAATAGAATCAGCCGGAAAGTTATCTTCTCCGGTATAAAATCAATAAAGAGGTGTTTTTGTTTATGACACATATTCTGGTAGTGGACGACGAAATCAATATAAGAAAAGTTGTCCGTGAGTATGCTGAGTTTGAGGGCTATCAGGTTACTGAAGCTGAAAACGGTATGGAAGCAGTGAGTCTCTGTCACGACAATGACTATGATTTGATTATCATGGACGTTATGATGCCACGCCTTGACGGTTATTCTGCCTGTAAGGAAATCCACAAAACAAAGAATATTCCTGTTATTATGCTTTCCGCAAGAGGCGAGGAATACGACAAACTTTTCGGCTTTGAGATAGGTGTTGACGATTACGTTGTAAAGCCTTTTTCACCAAAGGAACTTATGGCACGTGTTAAAGTCGTTCTGAAAAGAAATGTCGTTCCCGATGCTCCTGTATATCAGGACAAGTATGTTTTTGAGGGACTGGAAGTTGATATTTCAGGTCGTGAAGTATACGTTGACGGCAAAAGGGCTTCAATGACCCCGAAAGAATACGATTTGCTTTTCTATCTTGTAAAGAATAAGAATATCGCACTTTCAAGGGACAAGCTCCTTGAGGAAGTATGGGGATATGACTTTTTCGGGGACGACAGAACAGTTGATACACACATTAAAATGCTCCGCAACAGTCTCGGCGATTACAGAAGATATATTGTCACTCTGAGAGGACTGGGTTATAAGTTTGAATATATTCAGTAGAGTAAAAAATATCAACAACCGTATGCCTTTACGTCTCAAAGTATGGATACACTTTGTAATGTTTACAATACTTGTGTTCGTACTTATGTGGATATTCCAGATATTTTTCCTTGAATCTTTCTATGAGGCAATGAAAACACGTTCCGTAACTGAAAACGCTGAAGAAATAGTCACTTCTTACAATACCGACTATAAGTCTGATGACAAGGAGACGTTTATAAATAACTACATTGATACAGCGGTAAATAATGACGTATGCGTTGAAATCCTCGACAGGTACGGGCGTTCAATTTATTCAAAGGACGTACTCGGCGACTGTCTTGTACACGGCAGGGAAAACAGTACATATAAATTCCTTAATGAAATAAGGCGTACTGCTTTACCGGAAGCACTGTATAAGGTTTCCAATCCGAAAAGCCACAGCGATATGCTTGTGTATATATGTGTACTCGGAAGTGTGAGTTATCCTGAGGGCTATCTGCTTATCAATTCCGAGCTTGCTCCTGTAGGCTCTACAGTATCAATAATAAAACGTCAGCTTGTAATAATAACGGTTCTGTTAATACTGATTGCAGCGGTAATATCCGTGTTCCTTGCAAACAGGATTTCACTTCCTATAGACAGGATTACAAAGTCCGCTGAAAACCTTGCAAAAGGCGACCTGAACACGAAATTTGACGGTACAGGTTATCTTGAGGCACAGAAACTCGCCGATACTCTTATGTATGCAGAAAAGGAACTTTCAAGGGTCGATACAATGCAGAGAGACCTGATAGCAAATGTTTCACACGACCTGAGAACTCCTCTCACAATGCTGAAAGCCTATGCGGAGATGATACGTGACCTTTCGGGCGATAATCCTGTCAAGCGTAATGAACATCTTGAAATCATTATAAAAGAAACTGACAGACTTTCGGCTATGGTGAACGATATTCTTGACCTCTCTAAACTTGAAAGCGGAAAGCAGAAAATGAATCCGTCGGAGTTTGAGATAAGTTCAAAACTCAGTGCGATTATCGGACGTTTCAAGGGAATTTCCGATAAAATGGGTTACCATATACATTTTACTCCCGACGAGGAAAAAATGGTTTATTGCGACGTTGTGAAAATTGAGCAGGTTATTTACAATCTCATAAACAATGCCATAAACTATACCGGTGAGGACAAGCAGGTTTATGTGCGACAGATTAACAAACCTGACGGCGTAGTTATTGAAATTGAAGATACCGGAGACGGCATTGAAGAAGACAAGATAAAACTTATTTTCGATAAATATTACCGCTCCGAAAATCACAAGAGGGAAGTAGTCGGTACTGGACTGGGGCTTTCTATAGTAAAGGCTGTACTCAAACTTCACAATTACGACTACGGCGTGAAAAGCACTATCGGCAAAGGCTCGGTATTCTGGTTTAAGATAAATGATACAACCAAGCAATAAAATGTTTATAATATATTTTTAACTATTTATAACATAATTTTTACCTTATTATCACAAAATCAACACATACATCGTTTATAATGAAATCGCTGAAGGAGAAATCCTGAAAGCTGTTTTTTCATAGGCAATTCGGCGTTTACCCCATCGCTGAATTGCAAAAATCCCCAATAATCCCTATATCATGGTAAATGAACTTCCTTAAACGGAAGTTCGTTTGCTTTTTTCGTAAACGAGGTGTTTTTATGAAAGTTTCAATTTATTCACGTGAGGAAATCGAGGAAATTATAGAATCAGGAGATTTTCCGGAAAATACAGCCGTCATAAGTTATTATGACCCCGCAATTAAAAAAATCGACAAAGACTATACACACATTGATTATGACGGAGTGTGCGAAAATGTATTTTACAGTGAACTTGACGACCTTGACCTCGACTACCTTAAGGAAAAAGGTTATACATATAATACATATTTTCCTGAAGCCGATGATATGGCGGAATTTATTTACAATGCGTACAATAAAGGTATGGATATAATATGTCAGTGTGAGTACGGTCAGAGCAGAAGTGCAGGTACTGCTTCCGCTATTATGGAACACTTCTATAAAAGCGGTATATGGATTTTTGCTGACTATAAACGCTGTCCGAATCAACTTGTATTTCACAAGGTATTCGACGCTCTCGAAAACTACAAAAAAAATAATATATGATTTTTTTCGGAAAACCTCTTGACATTTCCTGAGTTATAAGCTATAATAAATTCATAACCTTATCAAGAGTGACGGAGGCAACAGGGCTGATGATGTCCGGCAACCTTCCGCTTCGGCGGAAAAGGTGCTAATTCCTGCGGTTTTATCCGGCAGATGAGGATTTTTTCAGAAATCAGAACGTTCCGGAATACTCCGGAGCGTTTTTTGTTATGGAGGTATGTTTATTTATGAGTAAAGTTTTTTTCACTTCTGAATCTGTTACAGAGGGTCACCCCGACAAAATCTGCGACCAGATTTCCGATGCTGTTCTTGATGCTATTCTTGAACAGGACAAGAATGGTCGTGTTGCCTGCGAAACAACGGTTACAACCGGTATGATATTCTGCATGGGTGAAATCTCTACAACTGCAAAAATTGATATTCCGAAAATTGCACGTCAGGTAGTTGCCGATATAGGTTACGACCGTGCAAAATATGGTTTCGATGCACACACCTGCTCCGTACTTACAAGCATTGACGAACAGTCGGCAGATATTGCAATGGGTGTAAATGAGGCTTTTGAGTACAGGGAAAACAATGACGAAAATGACGGTCTTTCAAACGGTGCTGGTGACCAAGGTATAATGTTCGGTTACGCCTGCAACGAAACTCCTGAACTTATGCCGTTACCTATTTCGCTTGCACATAAACTTGCAATGAGACTTACGGAAGTACGCAAGGACGGCACACTCCGTTATCTCAGACCCGACGGAAAAACTCAGGTTACTGTTGAGTATGTAAACGGAAAACCGTCAAGAGTCGACGCTGTTGTTGTATCTTCTCAACATTCCGCTGATATTTCACTCAGTCAGTTACGCAAGGATATTGAAGAATATGTTATCAGGGAAGTTATTCCGGAAAACCTTATTGACGACAATACAAAGATTTTCATTAATCCGACAGGTCGTTTTGTAATAGGCGGTCCTCAGGGTGACAGCGGTCTCACAGGCAGAAAGATAATAGTTGATACATATGGTGGTTACTCAAGACACGGTGGCGGTGCTTTCAGTGGTAAAGACCCGACGAAAGTTGACAGAAGCGGTGCGTATGCTTCAAGATATATTGCAAAGAATATAGTATCAGCCGGACTTGCTGACAAGTGTGAGGTACAGCTTTCTTACGCAATCGGCGTTGCAAAACCTGTTTCAATACTGGTTGATACTTTCGGTACTGGAAAAGTTTCAGACGACAGACTTTCAGAAGCAGTCGGAAAGGTTTTCGACCTCAGACCTACAGCTATTATAGAAATGCTTGACCTCAGAAAACCACAGTACAGAAAACTTTCTGCTTACGGTCATATGGGACGTGAGGAACTTGGCGTTTCGTGGGAAAAAACAGACAAGGCAGAACAGTTAAAGGCTGTACTTTTATGACAGGAGGAATATAAATGAAAAACAGCGTGGAAATAAAATTTGAGAATCAGGCTTTTGCGGAGATTCTTCATGTTGCAGAATACGGAAAGTATAATCTTAAACTTGATACGGACGAGCAGGTCAATTCCCCGAAAAGTGCCGTTGACGTATTGAGTATGTTGTTTACATTGCTTGAAAAAAATCCTGAAACTCCGGCAGGACGTGTATATATGGGTAATCAGGCAGAAGTGCTTCACCGTACTATGTTGAATCTTTCAGAAGTAATCGACAGCTTCAGGGATATAGAGGTTGCAGTCATCACGACTACTGAAGACGATGAGGGAAATATTATGGGGACAAAAGCCGTTACAAATATTACAGTATCCGAAAAAGTATAAGTTGATTTCCGAAAAAAACAGGGCAGTTTCCGAAAAAAACTGTCCTTTTTTCTGTGAATTTATTCCTGATTTATGGTACATAATTTATAATTATTAATTCTTTATTAACGAAAGGAGACGATATGAAAAAGATATTATTGTTATGTTTGGCATTGCTTATGATGACGGCTTGCGGAAAGAAAACTGATACTTCTGTAAATCCTTTAGGCAGTGGAAATTTACTGACAACAGCCACGAGTAAATCCATACAGACTACATCAGCTACAACAAAAGTTAATGAAATTCAGACCACGACTGCTCCGGCAAGAAAGAAGTACAGTCTGAAAAAGGAAATGTTTATAGACGTTCCATACTATTCTCAGAAAAGTTATCCGACGGGGTGCGAACTCGTAAGCACTTCAATGTTGCTTGCTTTTTACGGTTTTGAGATAAAGGCAGGTAACATCATAAAAGACGGTTATCTTGAAGCGGTGGACTTTAAAGAAGAAAAAGACGATAAGAAAAAAGTTAAGTACGGTGGAGACCCGAATGAAGTTTTTATAGGAAATCCTGAAAAAAATACCGGTTATGGTTGTCATAGCGGTGCGATTATGCTTGCACTTAGGGAATACCTTACTGAAAAAGTAACTGACCCTGATAAACAGTACATGATAACAGACCTTTCAGGAATGGAACTTGAAGAAATATGTCAGGAGTATATAAACAAGGAAATTCCTGTACTTGTATGGGCAAGCATAAACATGAATCCGACTTTCTACAAACTCAGAAACAGTTGGATTATTGAAGAAACAGGTGAGCGGTATTTCTGGAAATCAAACGAACATTGTCTTGTACTTGTGGGATATGACAAGGAAAACTATTACTTCAATGACCCACTTATAGGAAAAAATACTCCGTATATGAAAAGACTTGTTGAACGTCGTTACGGTGAAATGGGTATGCAGGCAGTAGCGTTAATCGAGGACTAATAATTATGAATTAAAATTACCGATAATACAATGTCTTAATTCAAAATATTCGCCGTCATTAAGGGTTATTGTACTGTAATATTTATCATAATGCCTGTCGTAATTTTCAAGTGTACCGGCTTCCTTTGTTATCGTACCGACGGCATTTATACTGGAATATACGTACCATTCCGCCATATCCTCATATTCTCCGTAACCTATAACCCTGTACGTTCCTGCCGGAATGTCACGACCTACTATAAACATTCCGTCCGTCTTGTGAGGGTCGTTTACAATTTCGGGGTGCATATCGAGGTTATAGGCGGTACACCACGAAAAATCAAGATATCCATTGCCGGAAATCATTGCAATACGTGTACCGTCAAAGTGTACGTATGCGGAAGAAATCTGATTTTCACAATCGGGGTCGGCATATACTCCCTCAACTCCGTGACCGTCTGACATATCGGGAATAAATATATACATTCCCTCAGGAATGTCAACACCTATCTGATACGTTCCCGACGGAAAAACACCGTTTTCCCTGAAAGTTTCTTTTTCGTCATATACCGGCAAGTCCTCGTCATAGAATGGTATCATCTCGTCAATGGGATTGACTTCTTCTATTGTATCATTTAATCCGTAATCATATTCATAGTCATAATCGTAGCCATAGTCGTAATTATAATGGTGACGGTCGGAATGGTGATTGTATTCAAAGTCGCCAAATTCTTCAATATTGTAACTGTCGTCATTGTACTCAATATAATTATTGTCGTCATATTCGATATAACCGTTATCGTTGTAATCGACAGCGTATTCTGACGGAGAATGAATATAAGTTCTTGTGATATTCCTGTTTACTGCAATGGCTGTACCTATAATATTCAGTGCAAAGACGGTCAATGCTCCTGCCAGTACGGTACGGACAAATTTTTTCTTGTGTTTTATTATCGGCAGACTTGATTTTATTTTTGTTTTTTTAAGTTTTAATTTTATTTTTGGTTTTGCAGGCTTGTATTTTATTTTCGGCGGAGCGGGTTTTTGTTGTTGATTTTTTACGGGCATATCGCAGTATTCGCATACTTCTCCGTAAACCCTTGCTCCGCAGTGTTCGCAGATTATCATATATTTCACCTCATTTACATTATAACACATATTGCAGGAATAATCAAGTTAAAAAATTCTTAATAATATCTTAAAAAACAAAAAAACAAGGTATTCCCGAAAGAATACCCTGTATTTCCTGAATGTAGATTAAGCTCTTTCAACTTTACCGGAACGTAAGCATCTTGAGCAAGCGTATACATGACAAGGAGTACCCTTGACGATAGCCTTCACACGCTTTACATTAGGCTTCCATGTTCTGTTTGTGCGACGGTGTGAGTGGGAAACCTTGATACCGAAAGTTACTCCCTTACCGCAGATATCACATTTTGCCATTAGGATTGCACCTCCTTATCTGTTATAAAAAGTCAACGTAACTATTGTATCACATCTTTCAGAAAAAATCAAGTGTTTTTTGAAAAAAATGAAAAAATTTTTTTATTTCATTAAATTTGCTCAGATTACTTGAAAAAATTATGATAATGTAGTATAATAAATAGTAATCAGCTTTCGGAAATATATTCCTTAAATGCTGAAATTTTCAATTAGGAAAGGAAAACTATGGGTATCAATTCAATTTTAGGAATGTTTTCAAGACTGATAACGCTGTTTCTTGTAATGCCGGTACATGAAGCCGCACACGCACTTGTTGCGAAATGGCTCGGCGACGATACAGCAGAACGTCAGGGAAGAGTAAGTCTCAATCCTTTTGCACATCTTGACCTTGTCGGCTCAATACTGATAGTGTTTACGGGATTCGGCTGGGCGAAACCTGTTCAGGTAAATCCGGCACGTATGAAGCACCCCCGTGGAGGATATGCACTTACCGCACTCGCAGGACCTGTTTCAAACCTTATTGTTGCGTTTCTGTCAATATTCGTATGGGCTTGTCTGCTTTGTACTGAATCGGGTATTAATGCGTATTTTTCAAGTAATATAAATGCAATGTCAAGTGTTCTTATGTTACTGCAATTTCTTTTCAGCGTGAATATCGGTCTTGCAATGTTCAATTTAATCCCTGTACCGCCTCTTGACGGTTTCAACGTGCTGAGGTTCTTCCTCGGCGAAAAAGCTGACAGGTGGTTTTACGAACATCAGCAACAATTACAGATAGGTTTTCTTGTGCTTATACTTGCACTCAACTATATTCCTGCACAGTACAATTTTCTTAATATAGCACGTACCTTTGTAAGCAACAAGATGTTTGACGTTGTAATCAAGATTCCTATGCACAAGTGGGGACTTACGTGAAATGGAAAAAATATCTTTCCATATTGACGGCTTTGAAGGTCCTCTGGACGTTCTTCTGACCCTCATAAACAAACATAAACTTGATATTTTCAATATTGAAATATCCGAACTCCTGAAACAGTATCTTCTTTTTATGGAAGAATGTCACGAACAGAATCTCGAACTTGCGGGGGAATTTCTTGAAATGTCGGCACGTCTCATATATATAAAGACGGCTTTGCTACTGCCACAGCCGGAAGTCGCTGAGGAACTCAAAAAGGAACTTGAGGGGACTTTGATAGAATATTCCTTGTGCAAAGTTGCTTCTGAAGAACTTGCAAGGCATTATACAGCAGACATATTTGTACGTACTCCTATGAAAATAAAAGCTGATATGACTTACAGGATTATTCATTCTCCGGAACGTCTTACGGAAGCGTATATGGCGATTTCCGGCAGAAAAATTAAAACGGCATTTCAGGAAAACAAAATCGAAAACAAAATAAATTCCGTTGTAAAAAGACGTATTGTTTCTGTTGTGAGTAAAGTTGTACACGTTCTGCGTAAACTCTATTCTGACGGTGAAGTCTGTATGGATAAGCTTTATGACGATGTGACGGACAGGTCGGAACGTGTTGCCACTTTTCTTGCTGTACTGGAACTTACACGTTCCGGCAGGATTATGATTAGTGATGACAATACAAGGGTTTTTATGAAAAAACGAAAGGATGGTGGAAAGTTGTGGAAATCACAGAAAAACTCGGTACAATAGAGGCTATTCTTTTTGCAAGCGGTGAACCGGTGGAAATGTATCGTCTTTCAGAAGTAAGCGGTGTTGATACAGTTACTTTGTCTGCAATGATAAAATACCTTAATGAACGTTACGATACTTACGGAAGCGGTATCTGTATCAAGAAACTTGAAAACAGTTATCAGATGTGTACAAAGGAAGAATTTGCACCTGCAATCCGCAAGGCTCTTGAAACAAAAAGAAATACTCCTCTTTCAAATGCCTCTATGGAAGTTCTTACTATAATTGCTTACAATCAGCCTGTTTCAAAAAGTTTCGTCGAAAACGTCAGGGGTATAGACAGTTCTTCTGTTATAAACAACCTTGTTGAAAAAGGTCTCATTGAAGAAGCGGGACGGCTTGACGTTATCGGAAAACCTGTCATTTACCGCACAACTGCCGTTTTTCTGCGTACTTTCGGACTTAGTTCACTTTCCGACCTGCCCGTACTCGGACAGACAGCAATAAATGAAAACTAATCGGGAGGGACGGCGGATTTGATAATATTGCAGATTATACTATATATACTTCTTGCCGTTCTTGGTATAGCTTTGGCTGTGCTTTTACTGGCACTGTGGCTTCCGGCAACAGCAGATGTAAGTTTTATAGACGGAAAATTCAGCTACAGATTTAATTTTGCTTTTTTAAGGCTTCTTGATTCGGACGGAAAAGGCTTTCTGAAACGCAGGAAAAAAAATGAAAATTCAGAAGATGAGGATTTCAGCGACAATGATTTTTTAGCGGACGACTATTATGATGAAGATTTTCCGGAATATGATGACGATATGGACGATATTGACATAGATATTCCGGAAGATGATAATGACGATTTCAATATTGACGTTGATATTCCTGATGAACAAAAAGAAAATGATATGCGTTCCGAAAAAATCCGCAGAATCAGGGAAAAAAAGTCCGATAAATCAGAAGAAGATTTTCAGGAAGATACAGAGGATTTTTCAGAAAAAAGCAGGTCTCTCAGCGATAAAATAGAGTCTTTGCTGAATATATGGGATATAGGCGGTCAGCCTTTACTGAGGGCTTTCAGAGGATTCCACATAAAAAATATCTATATAGATTTTATCGTTGCAGATGAAGATGCTTACAAGTGTGCAATGAATTACGGAAATGTATGCAGTGTAGTATATAACTGTCTTGCGTGGCTCGGTGAGATTTTCACATTAAGTTATAAGACTGTTGACATACAGTGTGGATTTTCCCTTAAAAAATCACAATGGGACGCTTCCTGTAAAGTAAGTTTCAGACTGTACAATCTCGTGATTTCGGGAGTATGGTTTCTGACAACATATATCTTTAAAATTTTTATTCCGAAGAAATTAAAACGTAAACGTAAAAAGTGAGGTTATTATTTATGGAAAAGGGTAAAACACCAGTAAGTGAGATTTTAGGAGTTTCTATGGAAAAAGTCAAGGAAATGGCAGATGTCAATTCTGTTATCGGCGAACCCATAAAACTTGACGACGGAACGACAATTATTCCTGTTTCAAAAGTTTCATACGGTTTTGCTTCCGGCGGTTCCGACCTGCCCTCAAAGTACGAAAAAAACCTTTTCGGTGGCGGAGCAGGTGCAGGCGTTTCAATAAAACCAGAAGGATTTTTAGTCATATCTCCTGACAGCTCTGCAAAAATGGTATCTGTTGATTCTTCTGAAGACCCCATAAGTAACGCTATAACCGCTATCCCGAATGTTGTAAACAAGGTTTCTGAAATTATGAACAGGAAAAAGAAAAAAAATAATGATGCGGAAGTTGTTCTGAACGACTGAACATTTCCGGAATACAAAATACAAAATCTGCATATCATGTAAGTGTATTATTAATATAATGGACTTGTTCCGGAGGTATGCAGATGATGAAAAAATTTGTAATTTCAATTTGTGCGGTTATTCTTGTTTGCGGAAACACCGCTATGGACGTTAAGGCTATTGACAAACCAGAGGTTTCGGCAAAATCCGCTGTTCTTATTTCGGCTGATACCGGCGAAATCGTTTATTCAGTAAACTGTGACGAAAAACTCCCTATGGCAAGCACTACCAAAATTATGACTACATTACTTTGTCTCGAAAGCGGTAATCTCTATGAGGAGTTTGAAGTGGACGGCAATGCAATAATGGTTGAGGGTTCTTCAATGGGACTGCAAAAAGGCGATATTGTTACAAAATACGCCCTCTGTTGCGGTATGCTCCTGCCGTCCGGAAATGATGCAGCCAATGCAACAGCGGTCAAGCTGGCAGGAAGTCTTGAGAATTTCGCCGTAATGATGAACGACAAGGCAAAAGAACTGGGTTTATCGAAAACGTGGTTTGTAACGCCGTCGGGTCTTGAGGGTGTGGGGCACGGTTCTTCAGCTTACGATATGGCTATACTTGCCCGTGAAGCCCTTAAAAACGATATTTTCCGTGAAATATGTTCCTCGTCTACTATGAAAGTTGAGTTCGGAAATCCTCCGTACACTCGCTGGCTTAAAAATACTAACAAACTCCTTACCATGTATGACGGAGTTTATGGTGTAAAGACCGGTTTCACTGACGAGGCAGGGCGTTGTCTTGTTTCAGCGTGTGAACGTGACGGCATTGACCTGATTTGCGTTACTCTCAATGACCGCAATGACTGGAATGACCATATGGCTATGTATGATTACGGTTTTGAGACTGTCGCAAATATTCAGCCGGATATTCCTGACGACCTTTCCGTCAATGTTGCAGGTGCGGAAACGGACAGGCTTTCACTTACTACCGGTGACAGTTCTGTTGAAATTACAGCATTGTCGGCAGACGAAAGTGACTTTGAATATCAGATTATTTCGGCACCTTTCGTATACGCTCCGGTCAGAGCAGGCGACGAAGTGGCACAGCTGAGTATATCCTACAACGGAAGAGAAGTACGCCGTATACCTCTTTATGCGGAAAAAGATACTCCTATAAAGATTATCACCAAAACACCGGAAAAAAAGAAAAGCATTTTAAAAAAAATATCTGATAAACTCGGGAGTCTGTTCTCCTGAGTGAATATTTAAAAAAGGAGAATTTCAGAGTGGAAAAAATAAGGATTCAGAAAATGATTGCGGACAGCGGTTACTGTTCACGCCGTAAGGCAGAAGAAATGATTGTACAAGGCAGGGTAAAAGTAAACGGCAGACCTGTTAAACTCGGTGACAAGTGCGGTTTCAAGGATATTGTGACCGTTGACGGTGAACGTCTCTATATGCAAAGAAAGAAAAATTTAGTATATATTATGCTTAACAAGCCGAGAGGTTACGTCACAACCGTTTCTGACGAACTTGACAGGCGTTGCGTTATGGACTTAATCGGCGATGTTGAAGAACGTGTTTACCCTGTCGGAAGGCTTGACAGAAATTCAGAGGGTCTTTTGCTTTTCACCAATGACGGCGATTTCGCTAACAGCATTATGCACCCCAGCCGTCACATATCAAAGACTTACCGTGTAACCGTAAGACCGGATATTTCTGACGAACAGCTTGTTAAACTCTCTGAGGGCGTGGATATTGACGGCAAAAAAACTCTTCCTGCAACCGTAGTCGTAAAGGAAAAGGAGCAGGGAAGAGTTGTATTGCTGATTACAATAAGAGAGGGCAGAAACAGGCAGATACGAAAAATGTGTGAAGCTGTGGGTCTTGAAGTGGCACGTCTGCGCCGTATAAGCATAGGACCTTTAAAACTCGGTATGCTGAAACCTGGTACTTGGCGTGAACTTACTGCTGAAGAACTCCGTGCATTGCGTAACGCAATCGGCAAGGAAAACTAAAAACATATTTTAATTATGAAAGGAGCGATTTTGTATGCCCATACGCATTTCTTCAGAACTTCCGGCATTCAGAACGCTTGGAGAAGAAAACATATTTGTTATGTCAAAAGAACGTGCGGAACGTCAGGATATACGACCGCTGAAATTTGTCATTGTGAACATTATGCCGAAAAAAATTGAAACTGAAAGTCAGCTGATGAGACTTCTCAGCAATACACCCATACAGCTTGATATAGACCTTGTACAAATGGCTTCACACATCTCAAAAAACACTTCCCGACATCATCTTGAATCTTTCTATAAAAAATTTGACGAAATAAAGGATAACCGTTATGACGGAATGATTATTACCGGCGCACCGGTGGAACTCCTCGAATATGAGCAGGTGGACTACTGGCATGAAATAACACAGATTATGGAATGGTCTAAAACACACGTTTATTCTTCACTTTATATATGCTGGGCGGCACAGGCAGGTCTTTACTATCATTTCGGCGTACCGAAATACACCCTTGATAAAAAAATGTTTGGAATCTTTCCGCACCGTGCAGAAGTTGAAAACTGCCGTATACTCTGCGGATTTGACGACGTGTTTCTTGTTCCTCATTCACGAAATACAGAAGTCCGCCGTGAAGATATTGAAAAGATACCTCAGCTTGAAATTCTCACATCTTCTGAAATTTCCGGCGTACACATAGTTGCAAACAAAAACGGACGACAATATTTCATTACCGGTCATTCTGAATACGACCGTGACACGATTGCTAACGAATATTTCAGGGACGTTAAAAAGGGTATTGATATTCAGATACCCTACAACTATTTTCCGGACGACAATCCCGAAAATACCCCTGTTTTTTCGTGGAGATGTACAGCCAATCTTATGTTTTCCAACTGGCTTAATTACTGCGTTTATCAGAAAACTCCCTACAATCTGGACGAGCTGGTTATTCGTAACTGGAACTGGGAAACAGCACTTTAAAGGAGTAACGAATGAACGAAGATTTTTATTATGACAATAATCAGGACTTTGAAAAAATTCCTGAATCCCTGAAAACCGGTCTTGCTGTAGGGTCGTTTGTGATAAGCCTTATAAACGTTCTTTTCTGTGCCTTGTCGTGCAGTTTCATATTTTCACCTGTTTCAATTATTATGGGAACAGTTTCACTTGCGAAAAAACAAGGTGCTAAACCTCTTGCAATAGCCGGTATAGTAATATCAACAGTTTCAATGATTATATTCGGACTGTTTACCGCTGTATTTGTGAAAATATATCCGGATATGGAATACTTCATACAAAATGACGTTGCGATTATTTCCGAATTTGAGGAAAACGGAAATATTCCTGAACAGTTTGAAAAATACCGCAGTCCTGAGTACGATAAGTACTGGCAGACTTTTCAGTGTGATGACTTTGACGGTTTCTTTGAAATATTTATACAGATATACAGACAGTCCAATGGTATTCAGTCAATACCGTCAAATCCTGATAATCCGAAAATTCCTGATTTTTCACGTGATGACGGTGAGGAACTTGTTGAACTCGGTTATACAGGTGCAATCTCCGGAATGAAATTTCTTAAGACAGCGTAAATAATTAAAATCCCCGTTACCGTTATGTAAAAAAAGCGGTTTTCGGGGATTAGTTTTTTTCCTGTTGCAAACTGAATCCATAGCAATAATAAAAATACCGTTCCCGAAAAAACTATGAAATTCTGTCGCATAGCAAGCAACGGACGACATTTCATTAAAGCCTCTATACAGCGAGTGCCTCCGCAACCTATGCAGTATATTCCTGTGAAAAAATTTACAGGACACGGAATCATATATTTCCTGAAAGCAACAGTTAAAAGCCATACAGACGGAATTGCAATGACCGGTGCGGAAAGAATTATAATTCTTTTTATTTTTGACATATTATCATTCCTTGAAAATTTTATTCATATATTCGTTAGTCGAGTAGAAACCACTTCTGTTGTAACGGTTAAGACCGTAAAGACAATCAGGGTCTCTTGTTATGTAGTTTGGTTTTTCCGTACACGTAAGCGTTATTGTGAATCCGAGTTCACGGATAACAGGCGTTGACTCTGCACTTCTGAATCCGAAAGGATAGGCAAATACTATAGGAAGTGTTCCTGTATTGCGGTGAATTTCATTCTGCATTCTGCTGAGGTCTTCCATTAATAATTTTCTGTACTGTTCTTCCGTCTCTCCGTCATTGATTGAACACCCCTGACGTGTACCTTTGAAAGAGTGCATATTGTAAGTGTGGTTGCCGATTTCAACGTGTCCGGAAGCAGTAAGGTGCTGAATATCCTCCCACGTCAAGTATGAATATGCCGGAATATGTGGGTCATTCGGTGCGGTGACATCAGTATACTGTCCTACTACAGACACTACAGCGTGCATATCGTATTTTTCGAGCAGAGGCAGAACGTCTGAAAGATTATTATAACAGCCGTCGTCAAGTGTAATCATAACAGGTTTTTCGGGAAGTTCTCCGATACCGTTCACATAGTCTGTAAGCTGTTGTGCAGTTACGGAAGTACAGCCGTTTTCGGAAAGCCACGAAAGGTCGTTTTCAAACTGCGTGGGCGTGACTATGTATTCTTCCGGACTGCCGTTATAAACACTATGGTACATTATCACCGGCATAAATACTGAGCTGTCAGAATCTTCTCCTGCTGATGACATGAAAAGGCTTTTTCCGATAAAGAAGAAAACCGCACACAATGAAAATACAAATATATCCATAAGAATAAGTCCGAAAAAACGTTTTGCACTGCGACATTCATACATAACAAATCACCTCTTTAAATGATATGCTTTACGCAACAGAAATATTTCAGGACAAACCGGAATATAATTGATTTAAACGGAAATAATAATGAGGTGAGTAAATGACACGTTACAGGAGAAGAAAAATTACTGCTGTTGTAAAAATCTGTGTATTATTGATTTGTCCGGTGGTGATAGCCGTTTCCGCAAAGTGTATTCCGAAAATCAAGGTCTTTTTCGACAGAATGGGCAGTATAAGCATTGACAACAACGCTGAAAGTACAACTGTTACAGCAGTTACGGAAACAACCGTTCAGACAACTACAAAAGAAAAAGATTCAAGGACTTCTGAGGGTGACGGTAAAAAAGAAGAAAAGGAAGACAGTACTGACGTTTTGACGGAAACCGAAAACCCTCTTGACGTTGTATCTGAAAACGCTGGTGACAAGCCCTATCCGTCTGAAAATTCGTGGACAGCAGGCGGTTCAATAGTGCGGACAACTTACGGTAAGTACAGCGGAAACTCTTTTTTTGACCTTGACAACGGCGGACAGGTTAACAATCAGACTTCCATTCCGAATGAAACTCTGCTTTCTGAGAGCAGGTGCGGTGCGGACTTTACTGTTGAAGATACTTCTGAACCGCTTGTACTTATATACCACACTCACACAACGGAAAGTTTCGAGCCTTATGTGCGTGACTTCTATGATGCAAATTTCAATTATCGTACAACTGACGAAACAAAGAATATGATTATGGTTGGAAATGCTATACAGGCGGAACTTGAGGCACAAGGAATAGGCGTTATTCACGCAAAGGAAATTCATGATTATCCGTCGTATAACGGTTCTTACGGCAGGAGCAGGGAAACTATTCTCCCGATACTTGAACAATATCCGAGTATAAAAGTTGTACTGGATATTCACAGGGACGCTGTTTCCGGCGAGGGTGTGGCATATCAGCCATTTGTTGAGGTCAACGGAAAAGAAGCTGCTCAGATTATGATAATATCCGGTTGTGATGACGGCACTTTGGGTATGCCTGATTTTATGAAGAACTTCCATTTTGCGTGCAGATTGCAGGAAAGACTTGAAAACGACTATTCGGGATTCACACGCCCCATACTTTTTGATTACCGTCACTATAATCAGGATTTGACAACGGGAAGTCTTTTGATAGAGGTCGGCTCTCACGGAAACACTCTTGAGCAGGTGCAGTATTCCGGACAGCTTATCGGCAACTCTCTGGGACGTTTACTTAATTCAATGAAAGAGGGAAATTAACATTGCGTAAAAAGAAAACAGCAGTCAGAGTGATATTTTTCTATCTTCTGCTGACTGCCGGAGTTTATATGTTTCTTGAATCTTGCAGTAACTCTTATAACAGGTTATCGGAGGAAAAAATAGCTCCTGCAAGCATAGTCATAGACGGAAACAAAGCTTCCGTAAGTATTCTTGAAAATGAAGTAAGTTTCAGTACGGAAATACTCTCTCCGGAAAGTGACTTTTATTTTGTGTCATATCTGCTTTCCTCAGATGATATAAGGTCAATGGCTTATTGCATTTCTTTTATGAGTAGTAACCTGTGACTGCATATCGTAATAGAAGTGGTTGAGTTCACCGGAATATATGAGAGTAGCATTAGGGAAATTCCGGAAGTCGTCGGGTTTGTACAGACAGAAAGGCTTTTCAAGCGGTATACCTATTTTGTCCATAGTGTATGCCACAAACTGTGAACAGACAAAACTTCTCTCACGTTTCCACTCAACATTGAAATAGACAGCAAGCAGTCCGAGCAGGTTATATGAATATATACGTCTGTTTTGTACAAAGTGCTGTATTACCTGATTATACATCTGTTTCTGTTCAGCGGTAACAGGAATACGGTATATTTCGCACGGTATAAATTCAAACTGTCCGAGAGTACCTTCGCCGACTATTTCACGGTTAAAGGTGGCAGGAAGCGGAAACGGTCTGTATGTACGGCAGAAACTATACATTTCTGAAAGGTTTATATCGCCTGAAAGCGAAACGTGGTTATAAGGTTTTCGGGTAAAGAACCTGAAGAATCGAGCAGGAGCAGTGCCTGTTTGTGCTATAATAAGGTAAATATATTCGTTCATAATGTCCCCCTGAAAATTTTCTTTTATAAATTATATCATAAACACTTGCAAATTACAAGAGTTTGTGATATAATAATATGGAACATTTTTTAAACGTCTGTAGCTCAGTGGACAGAGCAGTGGCCTCCGACGCCATGTGTCACAGGTTCGACTCCTGTCAGGCGTACCACAATGAAAACTGTTGTATTCCGGAAGAATCCGGTTTACAGCAGTTTTTCTTTTGTGTCTGATATAAAGTTGACAAAAGTAAATATATGTGATATAATCAAGGAAAGATTTTCAAAATATGAATTTATAAAATTGGAGATGAAAAAATGAAAGCAAAAAAGTTACCCTCAGGTCACTGGAGAGCGAGAGCCTACTATACAGTAAACGGCGAAAGGAAATGTAAGTCTTTCACTGCTGAAACAAAAAAGGAAGCAGAGTATATGGCTACACATTTTCTTGTAAAGGAAAAAGACCGTCAGAAAAACGGTCTTACAGTCGGTGAGGCTGTTGATGAGTATATATCAAGCAAGGAAAATATACTTTCACCTACTACAGTAAATTGTTATAAGGAAATAAAGCGAAATAATCTTTCGGAATTATGTGACATACCGATTGAACAGCTTTCACCGGAAACTGTACAGAAACATTTCAACAGACTGGCACTTAAAAAATCACCGAAAACATTGTATAATGCACATAGTCTGCTTGCAAGCGTTGTCAACGTCTATGCTCCTGAAATCCGTTTAAGAACGACGCTCCCGAAAATACAGAAGAAAATAAAAAGTTTTCCGGACGTGGATAAAATCGTACAGGCTGTAAAGGGTACTGAAGTGGAGTTGCCGTGTCTGCTTGCTATATGGCAGGGATTAAGGGTTTCGGAAATACGTGGAATAAGGAAATGTGATATAAAGAACGGCGTTCTGACGATAAACCGTGTAATAGTGACAGTTGAGGGGCGTGACATAGTAAAAGAAGAAACAAAGACGGTGGCAAGTCGCCGACAGCTCAGACTTCCCGATTATATACTCAATCTGATTGAGCAGGCAGACGGTGAATATATTACCACTTTGAGCCGTTCCGCTATATATGAACGTTTCTGTAAGGTATTGAAAAATAACGATATTGAACATATACGTTTTCACGATTTGAGACACCTCAATGCTTCTGTAATGCTTGCTTTGGGCGTGCCGGACAAGTATGCTATGGAGCGTGGCGGGTGGTCGTCAACCAGTGTTATGAAGTCGGTATATCAGCACACTTTCACCGCTGAACGTCAGGCAGTAGACAATAAAATAGACGATTTTTTCAATGAAATCATTTCAGAACAGAAACAAAAAAATTAATCAATGATTGTCAAATTATACAAAATAATATGTAAAAATATGTAATATTTTCTGCTTGACTTTTCAGGAAAACAATGATATAATAATAAAGCTGTCGGATATGACAGTAAATCAGAATCCGAAAAAAATTGAAAAAAGTTTTTGAAAAACTCTTGACAAATCGGACAGGTTGTGATATAATAATTAAGTCACTTTCGG
>JAIDUG010000006.1 GCA_029060305.1 Ruminococcus sp. | reverse complement strand
ACAACTACAACTACAAAGCCTACTACAACAACTACAACTACAAAGCCTACTACAACAACTACAACTACAAAGCCTACTACAACAACTACAACTACAAAGCCTACCACAACGACTACAACCACAACGCCCACAACAACAACTACTACAACTCCAGCAGTTAGCAATAATAAAGAAATCGTTCTCACAGATGTATCTTACAATTCACCATATTCATTAAAGAACTATGATTATAAGTCAATCAAAAAGATTGTTCTTAAGATGAATGGTGATGTCGGATATGGATTCGGTGGTAACATAGTATTTGGTAACTGGATATCACAGTATGGTTACAATGCTCCTGACCTGACCAGCGAATACACAATTGAATTTGATGTGACAAATCCTCAGGATATGCTTACTATTTACAACTACTGGGGCAATATGTCTCTTGAAAGTGTAAAACTCATCATGAAATAATCAGATGAAATAATTCTGATAACCGTTAAATAAGTAATAAATATTCCCCTTTTGTTGAATTTCAGCAAAAGGGGATAATTTTTTTATAAAAACTATTGAAAAAAACTTCCGAAATGTGATATAATTACGTTATATATAATCATTTGTATTTTTTCTGCAAGCGTTTTTTATTTTGATATGAGGTGATTAATTATGGAAAGTTACAATAATGAGAGTAATCCGGAAACCCTTAACAACTATCTTGTACATCTCAAGGTTGTGAAACAGCTTGCGGAACGCACCATACAAGAATATTATTTTGACATACGACTCTTTCTGAAGTACATTCACAGAAATAATATAAAATCCGATGCTGAAATTGAGGATATTAATATAAATGATATGTCAGATGAAGAAATCAGGAATATTTCCGTCAAGGACGTATATAACTTTATATTTTACGTTTCCTATGAACGTAGAAACAACAAATATTCACGTTACAGAAAACTGTCCGCAATCAGAAGTTTTTTCAAATATCTTACAAAGACGGAACATATAACAGAAGTTGACCCGACAAGAGATATTGATATGCCTGCTCCCAAAATGTCATTACCGAAATTCCTTTCACTTGACGAAAGCATGAAGTTGCTACAGACTTTAAGCAACCGTGATTCGTTACGTGACTATTGTATTATTACACTGTTCCTCAACTGCGGTATGCGTCTGAGTGAACTTATAAGTATAAATGTACGTGATATAGATTTTTCAGAAAACCGCATAAGAATTTTAGGAAAGGGCAACAAGGAACGTATGATTTATCTGAATATCGCCTGTATCTCTGCATTACAGGCATATATTGCATCACGCAATGAAAATCCGAAAACCGTTGACGAACCTGCACTCTTTATAAGCAATCAGAACAGACGTATTTCAAAACGTCGTGTACAGCAGATTGTTGAAAAAACAATAAAAGACGCTGAAACTTCAATAAAAAAAACAAATCATAACAGGATTAAACTATCAGTGGAGATGCAAATATTATGAAAATTATCTGTAAACAATGTCATCAGGAATTTGAACTGACTGATTCTGAAATCCGGTTTTATAACAGAAAAAATCTCAGTCTTCCGAAAAGATGTAAAAGATGTCGGGAAATAAACAGAAAAATGAGTTATTCAGAGAATGGCAACTATTATTCCCCTGACGTTTCAGACGAAACAAGAATTATTGACTATAAAACAATTATTGCCGTTCTTTCTGTAATAATTGTCGCTATACTGATTATTTCCGGAGCGTTGATATATGCGTTGTCTGATTCAGACAAACCGGAAGATTCACAGTCAGGTATTTCATTGGTTGCTACACAGACGGAACAGATTACATATTATCTCAATACATACCGTAAGAAGTTTCATAAGCCCGATTGTGAAAGTGTTCAACAGATGAATGCCGAAAACAGAAAAAAATTCTATGGTACAAGAGAAGAAGCGATTGCACAAGGGTATTCACCTTGTAACAACTGTAATCCATAGTTTCAATAAAAAAGTCCGGAGTATGAAACTCCGGATTTTGTTTTATATGAATTTTGTAACCTTGTAACCTGCTCCCTCTATTGCTTGCTTTAAAGAATTTTTATCAGCGTTATCCGTTTCAATTATAGCCGTTCCCTTTTCGTGACTTACTTCTGTAACAGTCACGCCGGTTTCTTCGAGAGCCTCACGGACGTGTTTTTCGCACTTTCCGCACATCATACCTTTTATCTTTAAAGTAAACGTACCATTTAAAGAATCTTCTTTATTTTTGTGATGTTTCATTTTCTTATCACTGCTTGAATCATGTATCTTTACAAGATTAAGTCGGAGGGCATTTGTTACAACACAGAAACTTGACAAACTCATTGCAGCTGCACCGAACATGGGATTTAACTGCCAGCCGAATAACTTTATATATACACCCATTGCAAGTGGTATTCCGATTACGTTATATATGAACGCCCAGAATAAATTCTGATGAATATTTCTGAGAGTTGCACGGCTCAGGCGTATAGCTGACGGAACGTCACTCAGACGGCTTTTCATGAGTACAACGTCAGCGGAATCAATTGCAACATCTGAACCTGCACCGATAGCTATTCCTATATCTGCACTTGTGAGAGCAGGAGCATCATTTATACCGTCGCCGACCATTGCAACTTTTCCCCTGCTTTTCAGACTGCGGACTGCACTTTCCTTACCGTCAGGAAGCACTCCTGCTATAACCTCGTCAACGCCTGCCTGTCTGCCGATAGCTTTTGCAGTACGTTCATTGTCTCCGGTAATCATAACAACGTGAATACCCATATTCTGCAAATCCTTTACAGCCTGCGGACTGTCTTTCTTTATTACATCTGCTACTGCAATAATTCCGACAAGTTTATTTCCCTCTGCAAAAAATAAAGGAGTTTTTCCGTCCTCAGAAAGTCTTTCAGAACATTCTTTCATATCGTCGGAAATAACCGCCGTATTGCTTATGAAATTATAGTTTCCGCCGGAAATCCTTATACTATTTCTGAATCCCTCAAGACCGTTTCCTGACAGTGCCTTGAAATTGTTTATTTCTTCTGTTGTAACATTATCCAGCTCTGCCTTTTTCAGAATTGCTTTTGCTAATGGGTGTTCGCTTTTTCTTTCAAGGGAGTAAGCAAGCGACATTAGATATGTTTCGTCAAAACCGTCTGCTGTGATTATGTCTGTAACTTCAGGTTCACCGGAAGTTATAGTACCTGTCTTGTCAAGTGCTACAACGTTTATCTTTCCTGTTTCTTCCAAAGAAACAGCAGTCTTGAATAATATTCCGTTCTTTGCACCAGCTCCATTACCGACCATAATTGCAACCGGTGTTGCAAGTCCCAAAGCACACGGACAGCTTATTACAAGTACGGAAATAGCCCTTGCGAGCGAATAACTCACGGTCTGACCGACTATCAGCCATACTATAAAAGTAACTATTGCGATACATATTACAGCAGGAACGAATATTCCTGAAACCTTATCAGCGATTTTTGCAACGGGGGCTTTTGTAGCGGAAGCGTCACTGACCATCTGTATTATCTGCGAAAGCGTTGTATCCTCCCCTACCCTTGTCGCCTTACACTTTATAAATCCTGACTGGTTGATTGTTGCTCCGGAAACACTGTCCCCGACTGTCTTGTCAACAGGAATACTTTCACCTGTGAGTGCTGATTCATTTACTGCACTTTCGCCCTCTGTCACCACTCCGTCAACCGGAATGTTTTCACCAGGGCGTACTACAAATATATCTCCTTTTTTAACCTGTTCAACCGGTACTGTTTTTTCCATACCGTTTTCAAGTATAACGGCAGTTTTCGGAGCAAGTCTCATAAGACTTTTTAAAGCGTCAGTTGTTTTTCCTTTTGAACGTGATTCAAGCATTTTTCCGACGGTAATAAGTGTGAGAATTGTTCCTGCCGACTCAAAGTAAAATTCGTGCATATAGTGCATTGTTTCAAGACCTTTTAACTGTGCGTAAGTCATTGCGAGAAGTGCGTACAGACTGTAACCGAAAGATGCTCCCGAACCTAATGCAACAAGTGTATCCATATTCGGCGACCGTCTGAAAAGACTTTTAAAACCGCTTATGAAAAACTTCTGATTTATAACCATTATGATACCTGCAAGTAACATCTGTATAATACCAATCATAATATAGTTGCCGTCAATAAATGCAGGCAGAGGAAATCCCCACATACTGTAACCCATTGAAAGATACATCAGCAAAACAAGAAAGCCTACAGAAGCAACAAGTCTTTTTCTGAGTATAGGTGTTTCATGGTCTGCGAGACTGTCCGCACTGTCTGTTGCAGTTGACGTACTTGTGCCATTTTTCAGTGATATTCCATAACCTGCATTCTGTACAGCCTGAATAATATCGCTGTCGGAAGCCGTTCCCTCAACGCCCATTGAGTTTGTAAGCAGACTGACAGAGCAGGATTTGACACCGCTTACTCCGGAAACAGCTTTTTCCACCCTCGCTGAACACGCAGCACAACTCATTCCCGTAACATTGAATTGTTTCATTTAAACCCTCCTTTTAAGATTTATGTATTTATTATAACACGTCGGAATAAAGATAAAAGCATTTATTAACTTTGTCTAACAAAAAAACAGTTATATTTTCCTAACAAAAAAAGCGGAGAGTTTACCTGTTCTCCGCCTTTTTCAATGATTACCGTTGATTATCTGAGAATGTCTTCCCATTCCTTTTCCCTGAATCCGACAAATATAGAATTATCAGTTACAACAATTGGTCTTTTAACAAGCATACCGTCCGTTGCAAGAAGTCTGAGCTGTTCGTCTTCGTCCATTTCAGAAAGCTTGTCCTTAAGATTCATTGACTTATAAAGAAGTCCGCTTGTATTAAAGAATTTCTTTAACGGCAGACCGCTTTTGTTGTACCATTCTTTCAGTTCCTCATATGTAGGATTGTTTTCTTTTATGTTCCTTAATTCGTACTCAAAGCCGTTGTCGTCAAGCCATTTCTGAGCTTTCTTGCAAGTTGTACACTTCGGATAACATACATATAACAATATTATTCACCTCCTTAAACTTCTGTTTTAAAAACGTTTAATTATATTATACTAAATATTTTCAATTTTGCCAAGTGTTTTCCGAAAATTTTATAAACTTTTTTACTGGATTATTTTTGACCGCTGTTATTATTTATGATATAATGGAAAAAGAATTTATTTTGATGAATGTAGCTTGACACGCAAAACACAAAAAAATCAACCTAAAAGATTACCAAAGGCATGAAATTCATATGAAGAAACAGGTGATTTATCGAATAAACCTCTTAACATGAGTTTTAAAAAAATAGACCCGGAAAAGCTGAAGGCATATGTAGCAGAACACCACGATGATACACAAGAAGAAGTGGCAGTTGTATTCGGATACTGTAATCAGGTAATCAGTAAGGTGTAAATTGACACGCAAAATACAAAAATGGGTATAACCGAATAAAAGCGGTAAAAAGCGTGAAAATTCCGGAAAACTGCGGTGTATAGCCGAATATTTGACGGTATAAAGTGGAAAATCTTGAATTTAAAAAATTTAACTTGTGAAAATAAAAACCTCGTTTTTGGAGTAAAAATCCAATTTCGAGGTTTTTTTAATTTCTGTTTAAAAATCGTTTAAAGACCGTTTAAAAAGCATTTAAAGATTTTAAAAAAGTGTTTAAACAACGAAATATAGTGATTAAATCGTTTTTTAAAATTTAAAGAGATTTTCAAAAATCTATGGTTAAATTTGCTTTTTGCCAATAAAAATAGCCTGCGAACCTACGAACTAAAATACTATAGCCTACGAACTGGTTCGCAGGCTGTTTTTATACTTTATGTATAATTAAAGCGGATAGTTTTCTTCAAGAACATCTATTAAATCAGCTAAAGCGTGACGACGTTTTGATGCAGATAATGATTCGAGATAATTTATTAATTCAAAATATATTCCGCCATTTAAGCTGTCATTTGATTTATCATTATCCTGTGTTCCAGACACTTTATTGTCATGACCACCAATAATACTATTATTTACATTACCAGTATGTATGTTGCCTGTTCCAAATTGCTCATCATAAGTTGTTTCTTTTCCAATAAGAAGATAATCAATAGATACTTCAAAAAATTCCGAAAGCAGAATTAATATTGAAGCACTTGGCAAAGAGCCTTTTTTCCATGCTGTTAATTTTGAAGTACTTACGTTCAATTTTTGAAGAGTAGCAGTTGGCGATAACCCTTTTTCTTTACATAAATTTGTGAAAATGTTATAAAACATAATCTTCCTCCTTGTATGTTTTTACAAAATTCTAATTTAAGAATAAAAACGCTTGACAAATTCTAAAATCGGAATTATAATATAAATATACCAATATTACAGGATACAAAAAGCCTTAGTATAATTTTACCATAAACGATTTGAAAAGTAAATAGAAAGGAGTGATTTTATGACATTCGGACAGAAAGTAAAATTCCGCCGTAAAGAATTGGGACTTACTCAGATAGAGCTTGCATTAAAGGCAAATATTTCACAGTCTTATCTTTCACAACTTGAAAATAATGTATTCAATCCGACAGCTCCCATAATTGTAAGGCTTGCATTAGTACTTGAAGTAAGTATTGACTACCTGCTCCTTGACGAGAGAAAAGCGGTTTAAAAAATCGCAGTGTTCTAAAGGGCATCACTTTAAAAGCCCTATCCCACAGCCGAAAGGCTGAAAGAAACTTGAAAACTGAAAAGAGGTGAAAAGTATGAATTTTTTATGTAAGGCAC
>JAIDUG010000058.1 GCA_029060305.1 Ruminococcus sp. | reverse complement strand
TCACAATTCAACACAAATTAATCAAATTATATAATTTAATTGATTAATATTTTGTTTGGTTTTTCCACTATTTGAACACCATTTTCATTAAATAATCACGGAAAAATTTTTTTATTCATAATTTACACATAGTTATCACTTAATTGTTTTATTAATCACAATTATCACAATTTATGTATATTGCACAAACAATCTGACATTTTTAAGAAGAGCAACAAGAATAATCTTCAATAATCTGCTATATATTGCTAAAAAATAATGCACAAAAAAATCAGTTATAAGATCAATTTGCCTAAAAATTCAACGTGATTATTTAATGTAAAAAATGATTATTAGGTGATAAATAAACGATGAGTAAAAAACAACATTTTGATTACTGGGTGATATTTGTGATTATTTTATGACTAATGTGAAATTTAGTGTTTATTTCAAGGTTATTTGGTGATAAAAATGATTTTTGTGATATTGTTATATAAAATAACTAAGCATATCAAGTTCATACCAAGTTGTTCATAATTTATTTACTTATAAAAAAGCCATTTTTGCTTTTTAAAAAGTTTTTCAGAAATTTCGGCATCATATTAGATTTTTGGCTATAAATAGCTGATTTTTAGATATTTCTATTATTGAATTTTAAAGCTTAAAATACATTTTTTATCACCCAAAAATTATATTTATAAAAATATTTAATTTTCAATTTTCCCCTTGTTCATAAAATCATGTAATTTCTTGAAAGGACAGAAAATCTTGTTCATAATTTATTAATAATATTTCTGTGTTATGTATATGTCGGATTTTTGGCTGAATATAGCATGAAATCAGTCTGAATAACAATTGTGTCCTGACTTGTGATGATAATATTCCGTTATAAAATCGGATTTTGTTATATCAATTTACTGTAAGACGAGAAATTTCATTTTCCTTTATCTTTTATGCTTCTGATGATGTCATTTACAAGATTTTTGAGATTGGCATCTTTTTTCATTGTCTCAGTAACACTTGTTACAGAATACACAATAGTCGAGTGGTCACGACCGCCAAATTCCGAGCCGATAGTGGCTAAAGGCATTTGTGTTATCTCTCTTACAACGTAGATTGCTACTTTACGAGCTATTGAAATCTGTGCAGACCTCTTGTTAGAACGTAAATCATCAGGAGATACGCCATAAACGTTGGAAACCTCTGATATAATCTTTTCTACTGTTATAGGAGTAGGTTTTTCATTTGTGAGAACGTCCCTTATCACGCTCTGAGCCATAGAAATTGTTATTTGACTTCCAGCGAAATGGTTCAGTGCCTTGAGACGCATAACAGCACCCTCAAGCTGTCTGATATTTGATTTAAGGCGGTGTGCCATAAATTCAGCTACTTCTCCGGGCATTCTGAGGTCAAGCAGTTCTGATTTCCTGTTTACAATTGCAAGACGTGTTTCATAGTCTGGTGATGAAATATCGGCGATGAGTCCACCCTCAAATCTTGTTATGAGACGTTTTTCAAGTAACTTGAGTTCTTTCGGTGCTTTGTCTGAAGTTATTACAATCTGTTTGCCTTCCTGAAAAAGCTGATTAAATGTATGGAAAAATTCTTCCTGCATACGTTCTTTACCGACGAAAAATTGTATATCATCAATGAGAAGTATATCGGCTGTACGGTATTTGTCGTGGAAATCAGACATAAGTTTGTCGCTTAATGCACTTATAAGGTCATTTCCGAAAGTCTCACTTGTAACATACAGTATGTTGAGTTCAGGATGATTTTTACTTACTTCATTAGCAATTGCGGTGATAAGATGAGTTTTACCCATTCCAGAAGCTCCGTATATAAACAGCGGATTATAATCGGGAAACTTACTTTCATTGCAGTTTTTTGCGACCGATTTACAGCACGCCAAAGCAAATTCGTTTGAACGTCCCTGTATGAAGGTATCAAACGTATATTCATAGTTGGCGAATCTGTATGACTGTTCAAGTTCGGCGTGTTTCTGGTCAATGTCTTTTCCGGTGGTAAGCATATTGGTCTTTGGGTGTTCATACTCAACGTTGATGACGATATTCACATCAAGTCCGAAAAGCGTTACAAATGCTTCTTTGAGTATTGCACTGTAAGTAGACATAATAATTCCCTTTTGGAAGCCTGTCTGAATGATGAAAACTGCATCAGTGCCATCAAAGCTCACCGGTTTCAGCGGTTCAATCCATGTGTTCAGACCTGCTGGCGGAATCTTGTTGTTTTCAAGGCAGTATTTTTTTACATTTTCAAAAACTTCCTCAAACGAGTTCATATTTAACCTCCATATTCTTTATATTGAAACTGCTTACTGCTGATTTCACAAAAAATCAATGTTATATTTTATTCGTGCAATCTGCATGGCAGTCCCTGTCAGAAACAGCAAAAAAATGATGTTTCCCTCTTATCAATATTATACCATATCTGAATAAAAAAAGCAAGGATTTTTTTAAAAAAATCGAAATTTTTTTCGAAAAAAATATGTTGATTAATAGTATTATTTTCAACAAAATGACGAAAAAAATATTTATTTTTAATCAAAATAAGGTTAATTTTTTTAAAATTCACAAAAAAATTTAATAAAAAATGAAATATCATAATTTTACTATTTTTTGTATTTATTCATGACCAAAATTGTACTTTTTTGTGGTAACTAAAAGGGAGTTTTTGGCGAATGAAATTTTGTTAAAAAATATGAAAATATGTTTTTTTCAAAAAAATTTTATAAATTGCTTGACAGAATGTTTTTTTTGTTATATAATAATTGGGTGTAATGCGAACCGTGTGTTTGTGTTGCCCTGTTTTGCTATCGGGACTTCCGGCGTTTGCTTTCCGGAGTTCTATATACATTTCGCAGAGAGGAGGAACTGAATATGAAAAGAACATATCAGCCTAAGAAGCTCCACAGAAAGAAGGAGCATGGCTTCATGAAGAGAATGTCCACTAAGAACGGCAGAAAGGTTTTAGCTCGTAGAAGAAATAAGGGCAGAGCAAGATTAACTCACTGACGTGGCTGACCACAAAATATATTTTTGTGGTCTTTTTTGTTAGAAACCCTTATTTTCTATTATCGGGGCAGATTCTATGTCCCGCTTACAAGGTATTGTTATGCTTTATACAGAAACTCTTAATGACAACAGGGACTTTGTTTCCCTTTACAGAAAAGGAAAATTTACCGCCTCAAAGTATTCAGTGATATATGTCAGACCTAACAACAGACCGTTTAACCGCCTTGGTATTACTGCCAGTAAAAAAGTCGGAAACGCTGTCTGTCGTAACAGGGCGAAAAGGCTTATAAGGCTTGCTTATCGCAATGCTGAAATAAAGCTTCCTGTCGGGATTGATATAGTTATTGTGGCAAGAAGTCCTATCTGTAATATAAAATCTCAGGAATACTGCGGTTATATGCAGAAATACGGCGTTCCGGAAATTATAAGGCTATATGAGAAATCTTCCGGAAATAAGAAGAATGTATGAAATTTATTCTTCTTTCAATTGTCAGATTTTACCGCAGGTTTATTTCACCACTGTTTCCCCCGTGCTGTAAATACTATCCTACGTGTAGTACATACGCACTGACAGCTATTGAACGTTTCGGGGCTTTCAGGGGCACGCTCCTCGCTGTATGGAGGATTCTGAGGTGTAATCCGTGGTCAATGGGCGGTATAGACTATGTGCCGGAAAAATTTACTTTCAAGGTTAAAAAATACGACTACAGCAAAGATGACTGCTGTGTCCAGCATGATGAAGACAACAAAGATGAGAGGTATTGAAATTGAACTCACTTTATGACATTATCGGTATCCCTTTCGGATATCTGATGTATCTGATTTATTCACTTTGCCATAATTACGCACTGGCAATAATTATATTCACGGTAGTCACAAAGCTACTGCTTTTCCCTGTAAACTATCACACGCAAAAGGGTTCAGCACGTATGCAGTTACTTAATCCGAAAATGGAAAAACTGCGTAAGAGTTTTGCAAGCAATCCGCAGAGACTTCAGGAAGAACAACAGAAATTATATCAGCAGGAAGGTATAAACCCTATGGGGTCGTGTCTGCCGGCTTTTATACAGATGTTTCTGCTTTTCGGAGTAATCGACGTTGTTTACAAGCCTATAACGCATATTCTGCATATTTCAACAAATATACGGCGTGCGGCATTTGATATTGCAGTACAGCTTGACGGAAGCAGTGCATATGATTTCAAGTCACTGAGAAGTGAACTTGTAACTATGGAACAGCTTGACAAACACATTGACAGATTCAGCGGACTGGCTGAAAACTTCTCTGCAAGAGTTGCAGAATTTAATGAACATTACACTATATTCGGGGCGAATCTTGGTAAAATTCCGGAACTGCACCCTGAAACGTGGAATACTGAATCGATAATACTTTTTGCTATACCTTTCCTTGCCGGACTGGCACAGCTTGCACAGTCAATATATAGTCAGGTATATCAGAAGAAACACAATCCCGATATGCCGACAGGTGGTTGTATGGCATTGATGATGTATCTTATGCCGGTTTTGTCGGTAGTGTGGGCTTTTGCACTTCCTGCCGGTATCGGATTTTATTGGATATGGTCATCACTGTTTTCACTTTTGATTAATTTCGGGCTGAATCAGTATTTTACACCGGAACGTACTATTAAAATCAACGAGAAAGAAAAGGAAAAAGCACGCATTTACGCTGAAAAACACCCCGAGAAAAAGACATTCATGCAGAAAATGCTTGAACAGCAGGCAGAGCTTGAACGTCAGCAGAACGGCGGTTCAGTTTCCAAAAATAACGGCAATAAGGCTTCACGTTCAGAAATGAACAAGCAGAACCGTGACAAAATTAAAGAAGCACGTAAACGTATGGCTGAAAAATACGGCGAGGAATACGACGAAAACGCTGATAATGATGATTAGAATCCTTTATGGAGGTATATAAAAATGACTGAAATTTTTACTGCCAAAACGGTTGAGGAAGCTAAAAAAATGGCTTCTGAAAAGTTCGGCAAGAATATAAATGATATATATTTTAAAATACTCGAAGAACCTAAAAAAGGTTTTCTGGGAATGGGTGCAAAGGACGCTAAAATACAGGCAACTTATGTTGAAGAAATCCCTGTAACAAAGGCTGAATCAGTTTCAGAAACTCCGGCAGAATTAAAAGCACCTGAACAGAAAGTTACAGAAAAAATTGAAATACCGGAAAAAACTGTTGAAAAAACAGAAGATATTCCGGAAGTTCCCGTGGCAGTTTCTGAAACTATTGCGGAAAATCAGAATGTTCAGGAAAAAACAGATAAACCTGTTACTGACGACGTTACAAAAAATGAAGAAGAAAACGATTATTCACTCGAAAATTTCACCCTCATTGAAGACGAAGCACTCATGCACCCAAAGGTTAAACTCGCTCTTGACTATATTACAAGTATTCTGCGTGCTATGAACATTAATCCGGAATATTCCGTATATCAGAATAAAACCGGTTCAGTGATAAATATTGAAAGCAAAAACAATGGTACAATCATTGGCAGACGTGGTGAAACACTCGATTCCATACAGTACCTGTGTTCTATTATCGCAAACAAGGGCGACAAGGACTACTTCCGTATAACGATTGACTGCCTCGGTTACCGCAAGAAACGCCGTGAAACTCTTGAACAGCTTGCTGTAAAGGTTTCTAAATCGGTACTCCGTACGGGTCGCTCGCAACCTCTCGAGCCTATGAATCCTTACGAAAGACGTGTTATTCATTCTGCTATATCTGCAATCGACGGTGTTTCATCGCATTCTGTCGGCGAAGAACCTTACAGGAAGATAATCATTTCTTCTGACAATCCTTCACCGAGAAATAACAACAGAAGACGTGACCGTCGCAACGCTCCGAGAAATGACAGACGAAATAATCGTCCGAGAAATCACGATAATTTTGAAAGAAAAAAAGTAGACATTTCAACGAGTTTTGAAAAGGATTATAAACGTCCAAAGCCGGAAGACTCCATTGAGGGCGGACTTTACGGCAAAATAGAACTTTGATTTTATAAAACGGGGGACCTTGAAAAAACGTCCCTCAGTCCCTTATTTTTTAGGAGTGATTTTTTTGTCAACTATTGCCGCTATTTCTACTCCGAACTCTGCCGGAGGTATAGCCGTTATAAGAATTTCCGGCGAAAATGCCCTTGACGTTGCTGAAAAGGTCTTTAGGCCGTCAGGTAGCAGAAGTGTAAAAGATATGGCAGGTTATACGTGTGCTTACGGTATCGCACACGATAACGGTGAACGTCTCGACGATTGTATACTGACGGTTTTCCGTACACCCCACAGTTACACAGGCGAAGATATAGCTGAAATTTCATGTCACGGCGGACTTTATGTTACAAAACGTATTCTTAGGGCTGTTCTTAAAAACGGTGCTGAAAATGCCGGTGCAGGAGAGTTTACGAAAAGGGCTTATCTCAACGGAAAAATTGATTTGACTCAGGCAGAAGCCGTTATGGATATAATTTCGGCAAAAGGCGAAAGAGAACTGAAAATGGCTGAAAATCTCCGTGAGGGTTCAGCTTTTAAGAAAGCGAAAAAGTGTTCCGATAAACTTATGAAGATATTGGGAGACCTTTCTGCATGGGCTGACTATCCGGAAGAAGATATTCCGGCAGTAGAACCGAAAAACCTTTGCAGAGAACTTATTGAAATAAAGAAAGATTTGTTGTTGCTTATTGAAAATTACGACTGCGGAAGAATTATCCGTGAGGGTGTTTCGTGTGCGATAGTAGGAAAGCCAAATGTCGGAAAATCCACGCTTTTTAACTGTCTCAGTGGTTGCGAAAGAAGCATTGTTACTGATATTGCCGGTACAACACGTGACGTTGTAGAAGAATCCGTAAGAATAGGGGATATAGTTCTGAGACTTGCCGATACCGCCGGAATCCGTAAGACAGATGACGTTATTGAGGGAATAGGCGTTGATATCGCTGAAAAACTTATTACTTCCTCTGAGCTGATTATAGCAGTATTTGACGGAAACAGTCCGCTTACTGAGGACGACTGGAAACTGATTGAAAAAATTAACAGCAAGAAAACTATTGCGGTCATAAATAAAAGTGATTTGGGTATATGTCCGGAAGTTTCCGAAATTGAAAAGCATATCGGACAAACGGTTTATTTGTCGGCAAAGGAAAATGATGGTATTGAAAAATTACAGTCAGCAGTTGAAGCGATTTTTGAAATTAATGAAAACTCTTTTTCGTCAGTTGCTGTTGCGAATGAACGTCAGAAAAAATGCATTGATTCTGCACTGGTATCTGTTGAATCGGCGATTTCTGCCCTTGAAAACGGTGAACTTCTTGACGCTGTAAACGTCCTGATTGACGAGGCAGAACAATATTTACTCAGTCTTACAGGCGAAAAAGTTACAGATGCAGTTGTTGACGAGGTGTTTTCAAGATTCTGTGTCGGAAAATAATGTTCCACGTGGAACATTCTGGGAGGTTCATTCATATGTCGTATAAAATGGGAAGTTTTGATGTTGCTGTAATCGGTGCAGGTCATGCAGGCGTTGAAGCGGGACTTGCTTCCGCACGTCTCGGCTGTAAAACAGTCATGTTTACAATATCTCTTGACCAGATTGCAAATATGCCCTGTAATCCGTCTATTGGAGGTACTGCAAAAGGTCATCTCGTAAGGGAAATTGACGCTCTTGGCGGTGAAATGGGCAAGGGTGCTGACAAATGTTTCATACAAAGCCGTATGCTGAATCGTGGAAAAGGTCCTGCTGTGCATAGTCTGAGAGTACAGGCAGACCGTGTTATGTATCATGACTATATGAAAAATGTCTGCGAAAAACAACGCAATCTTTATGTGAAACAGGCTGAAATTGCTGAAATAAAGGTTGAGGACGGAAAAATTACAGGAGTAGTCACATCTTTGGGAGCTGAATATTCAGTAAAAGCTGTTATAATTGCTACGGGAACTTACTTAAAAGGAAAAATACATATAGGTGAGGTTTCTTATGAAAGCGGTCCTGATTCAGCACTTCCGAGTAAATACCTTTCGCAAAGTCTTGTTGACAACGGCGTTGAGTTGAGGCGTTTCAAGACGGGTACTCCGTGCCGTGTGAACAAGAGAAGTATAAATTTTGACATTATGGAACGTCAGGACGGTGACGAAAATATTGTACCGTTTTCTTTTGAAACTCCGACGGACAGGCTGGAAAATCAGGTTTGTTGTTACGTTACTTACACAAACAGCAGAACCCATGAAGTAATTTTATCAAATCTTGACCGTTCTCCGCTTTATTCGGGACGTATTGAGGGTGTAGGTCCTCGTTATTGTCCGTCAATTGAAGATAAAATAGTCCGTTTTTCCGACAAGCCACGTCATCAGCTTTTTGTCGAACCTATGGGACTTTCTACTGAGGAATATTATTTACAGGGAATGTCGTCATCACTTCCCGAAGATGTACAACTTGCGTTTCTGCGTACAATCGACGGTCTTGAAGAAGTTGAAATTATGCGACCGGCTTATGCTATCGAATATGACTGCTGTGACCCTTTACAGCTTTCAAATACACTGGAATTCCGTAAGATAAGCGGTTTGTATGGTGCAGGGCAGTTTAACGGAAGCTCCGGTTACGAAGAGGCAGCAGCACAAGGACTTGTTGCAGGAATAAATTCCGCACTTAAAATTAAAAATCGTGAACCAATGATTCTTGACCGTGCAAGTTCATATATAGGCACACTTATTGACGACCTTGTAACTAAAGGCTGTTCAGACCCTTACAGAATGATGACTTCAAGAAGTGAATACAGGCTTGTTCTGAGACAGGACAATGCCGACCAACGTTTAACACCGATTGGTTATAAAATTGGTCTTATAAGTGAAGCACGTTATAACAGACTTCTTGACAAGATTGAAAAAGTTAAAAGCGAAATAAAACGTGTAAGTGTATTGAACGTTTCACCGACTACTGAAATAAATGAATTTCTTGCGGAAAACGGCACGTCGATTCTTTCGACAGGCTGTAAACTTGCTGACCTGATACGCCGTCCGAAAATAAGTTATAAAATGCTTTCACCTTTTGACCCCGACAGACCGGAACTTTCCGACGAAGTTTCCGAACAGGTGGAACTTCAGATTAAGTATGAGGGTTATATTTCAAAACAGCTTGCACAGATTGAACAGATGAGAAAACACGAATCAAAGAAACTTCCTGAAAATCTTGATTATCACTGTGTGTACGGTCTGAGACTTGAGGCTGTCGAAAAACTCAACAAAGTCAAGCCTTCGTCACTGGGGCAGGCTTCAAGAATTTCCGGAGTATCTCCTGCGGATATATCATTGCTTGACGTATGGTTACAGCACGAAACGGGGGATAATAATGCTTCCTGATTACGATTTCTGCAAACAGAGTTTTGAAAAGAATAAAATTGAGCTGTCGCAAACTCTCTATAAAAAACTTGACATCTATGCGGAGTTTCTTGTTGAGTATAATAAGAATGTAAATCTTACCGCAATAACAGACCCTGAAGAAATTCTGTATAAGCATTTCATTGACAGTATTCTTCTTGAAAAATATGCTGATATTCCAGAAAATGCAAGTCTTATTGATGTCGGCACTGGTGCTGGATTTCCGTCTGTACCGCTGAAACTTTTCAGACCTGATATTAATATAACTCTTCTGGACAGTCTGAACAAGAGGATAACTTTTCTGAAAATGCTGTGCGAAAAACTTGGTATTTATGCGGAATTTGTTCACGAAAGAGCCGAAATAGTCGGTAAAAATCCTGATTTCCGTGAGAAGTTTGACGTTGCTTGTGCAAGGGCGGTTGCTAATATGTCAGTACTCAGCGAAATGTGCCTGCCGTTTGTGAAAGTAAACGGAGTTTTCACGGCTATGAAAGGTCTCAGCGAAAATATTTCCGACGGAAATAATGCCGTCAGATTGTTGGGCGGTGAAGTTTCAGAAGAATCCGTTTATAAAGTTTATGGTGAAGACAGAAAAATTGTTATTGTAAAAAAAATATCGCATACTCCGACAAAATATCCGAGAAACAGCGGTCAGATAAAAAAGAAGCCTTTGTGATTCCGGATTATAATGTCGTAAAAACCGCTGGTTTGCTGAAAGACGGCGGTTTTTTTGTGTGGTAATTATTTCCCGTAAGTGTTAGAATTTATTTACAGGGAAAAACTCCCGAGTACTTACGTGAGGATAAAAACAATGGCATTATTAAATTTTACGAAAGAAAAAACCGTAAACAAGGTGGTCGAGATTGACATAAGCAGGATTGTACATAATCAGAATCAGTCGAAAAAGGATTTTAAGGATACAGAGATTTCAGCACTTACGGAATCAATTATGCAGAATGGTATTTTAAAACCGTTGTACGTCAGAAGATGTGGAGAATATTTTGAACTGATTTCGGGGGAAAAACGTCTGAAAGTAGCTGAAATGTGTGGGCTTAAAGTTGTACCGTGCATTGTTCACGACATCAGCGACAGAGATTCCGCTATTCTTGCACTTGTGGAAAATATTAAAAATCAGAACTTGTCATTTTTTGACGAGGCTTCCGCAATCGAAAGACTTATTACATATTATGGTATGACACAGGAAGACGCTGCTTCAAAACTCGGAAAAGCACAAAGTACTATTGCAAATAAATTGCGTCTTTTAAGGCTCACTCCGGAAGAGAGAGAGTTAATAATAAAATTCGGACTTACTGAACGTCATGCAAGGGCTTTACTGAAACTTGCAAGTCCGGCGGACAGAATGGAAATTCTTGAAAAGGTTATTAAAAACAATCTTAATGTTGAACGTACTGAAAACCTTATTGAAGATTTCATAGGCATTCAGCGTGAAAAGGCAAATTATAAAAAGCGTTCAAAAGTTTTTCAGAATGTAAAAATATTCGTAAATACAATAAGTAAAGCAATTGAAACTATGCAGTCAGCAGGGATTCCGGCAGATGCAAAGAAAATTCAGAACGAAGATTACATTGAATATCGTGTGAGAATACCGATTCAGAAAACAAAGTGATAAATTGTTCCACGTGAAACATTTTGGTGTGAGAAACACTATTGAGAATTGTTCCACGTGGAACATTTTAGTTTGAGAAACACTATTGAGAATTGTTTCACGTGGAACATTTTGGTTTGGAAAACACTATTAAGAATTGTTCCATGTGGAACATTTTAGTTTTGAGAAACATTATTGAAGATTGTTCCACGTGGAACATTTTAGTTTGAGAAACACTATTGAGAATTGTTCCACGTGGAACATTTTGGTTTGAGAAACACTATTGATGATTGTTCCACGTGAAACATTTTAGTTTGTGAAACACTGTAGAGAATTGTTCCACGTGGAACATTTTTGTGTAACAACTATTTACAAAGCGTTTTAAAAGTGTTATAATATTAAATATAAAAAATGAAAGGAAGAAATTCTAATGGGCAAAATTATTGCGGTGGCAAATCAGAAAGGCGGAGTGGGTAAGTCCACTACTGCTATAAATATTGCCGCTTATCTTGGCTGGAGAGGTTTCAAGGTATTATGTATAGATTCAGACCCTCAAGGAAACACCACTACAGCTTTCGGTGTGAAGAAAAAATCTGTCAATGTTTCTACTTATGATGTTCTTACAGGTAAAGCAAGAATTCAGGACGCCGTTGTTGAAACTGCTTTCGATAATGTTTCAATAGTACCGGCTACTGAATCGCTTGCCGGTTGTGAAATTGAACTAATAAATTTCGACAACAACAAAATGAAACGTCTTAAAATGCAGGTTCTGACTTGTCGTGATGACTATGATTATATATTTATTGACTGTCCTCCGGCACTTGGACTGGTTACTATAAATTCCCTTGTTGCCTGTGATACAATAATAGTTCCTATGCTTGCAGAATTTTTCGCACTGGAGGGACTTTCACAACTTGTCAATACTATAAAAATTGTCAAGACCAATTACAATCCGTCACTGAATATTGAGGGAATTGTTTTCACAATGTTTGACGGAAGACTGAATGTGGCAAATGACGTTGTAGCAGAAGTTGAGAAGTATTTTCCGGACAAGGTATTCAAAACAAAAATTCCACGAAATGTGCGTTTATCGGAAGCTCCGAGCCACGGTAAACCTGTTATGTATTATGATAAATCTTCAAAGGGTGCAGAGGCTTATGAACTTCTCGGACACGAGCTTCTCGGCGAACCGCTTGAACTTCCTAAGAAAAAACGCAGGGGAATTTTTTCATTCAAAAAATAAACCGGAAAGGAGTGTATATTTATGGGGATTGGTGGACTGGGTGCAGGTCTTGACATTCTTTTCAGCGACAATACAAACGATGTACAGGTGAAAAAAACTTTGCGTACTTCCGAAATAGAGCCTAACCGTGAACAGCCACGAAAAAAATTCAGTGAAGAAGCAATAGCTTCACTTGCGGAATCTATCCGTGAACATGGTATGTTACAACCTATTCTTGTACGTCCGCTTCCGATTGGTGGTTATCAGATTGTAGCAGGTGAAAGACGTTGGCGTGCGGCGAGAATGCTTGGTCTTGACGAAGTGCCGGTTAATATCCGTGAACTTTCTGACACGCAGACAATGCAGATTGCCATTATTGAAAATTTACAGCGTGAGAATCTCAATCCTGTTGAAGAAGCCAACGGTTATAACGACCTTATAGAAAAATACGGAATGACACAGGAGAGAGTTGCACAGATGGTTGGCAGGTCAAGGTCGTCGGTTGCCAATGCTGTGAGAATATTGTCACTTCCGGAAAACGTCCTCGAAATGATAGGCGACGGCAGGCTTTCAATGGGTCATGCAAAAGCACTTCTCGGATTTGAAGATACGGAACTTCTGACAAGTACGGCAGAAAAAGCCTGCGACGGTGGAATGACTGTCAGACAGGTGGAGAATGTAGTACAGAAACCAGAAGTCAAACCGGCAAAAAATTCTGACAGACAGATTGACAATTATTTTGTTGAAATGGAAATTTCACTGAAAGAAAAACTCGGTCGCAAGGTAAAAGTCGATTACGGAAAAAATAAAGGTGCTTTGATACTTGAATTTTACAATAAGGACGATTTAAAAGAAATTGCCGAAAAACTCGCAAAAGATGAATAAAAGGAGAATGATTTAACAATGATTGATATGAAGTTAATCCGCACAAATCCTGAACTTGTAAAGGAAAACATTAAAAAGAAGTTTCAGGACGAAAAACTTGAACTTGTAGACAAGGTTGTTGAAATGGACAGGCAGTACAGAGCAACAAAAGTTGAATGTGACAGCCTGAGAAATCAGCGTAAGGTAAAAAGCAAGCAGATTGGCGGTTTAATGGCTAAAGGTCAGAAAGATGAGGCTGAAAATGTAAAGGCAGAAGTTACTGCAATTGGTGAAAAACTTACGGAAATGGAAGCACTTGAAGTGAAACTGGAAGCTGATATTCGTGAAATTATGCTTGTTATTCCGAATATCATTGACGAAAGTGTACCGATTGGCAAGGACGACAGTGAAAATGTTGAAGTTGAAAAATTCGGTGAACCTGTAGTACCTGACTTTGAAGTACCGCACCATGTTGACATTATGGAAAAGTTAAAAGGTATTGACCTTAACAGTTCACGACAGACAAGCGGAAGCGGTTTCTATTATCTCTGTGGAGATATTGCACAGTTGCAGTCGTGTATACTCTCTTATGCAAGGGACTTTATGATTGACAAAGGTTTTACATATTATATTCCACCATTTATGATTAGAAGTGATGTTGTTACTGGTGTAATGAGTTTTGAAGAAATGGGCAATATGATGTACAAGATTGAGGGAGAAGACCTTTATTTAATCGGTACAAGCGAACACTCAATGATAGGAAAATTTATTGACAATATCATTCCTGAAGAAGACCTTCCGCAGACTCTTACAAGCTATTCACCTTGTTTCCGTAAGGAAGTTGGTTCACGTGGAATTGAGGAGAGGGGAGTTTACAGAATACACCAGTTTGAAAAGCAGGAAATGGTTGTTGTCTGCAAACCTGAAGAAAGTATGGAATGGTTTCATAAACTCTACAGCTATACAGTTGAATTTTTCCGCACTCTTGACATTCCTGTCCGTACTCTTGAATGTTGTTCGGGAGATTTGGCAGACCTCAAAGTAAAGAGTATCGACGTTGAAGCGTGGTCACCAAGACAGCAGAAATATTTTGAAGTCGGAAGCTGTTCAAATCTTGGTGACGCACAGGCACGTCGTCTCGGAATAAGAGTAAAGAAAGATGACGGAAGCAAGTATTTTGCACATACCCTCAATAATACCGTAGTAGCACCGCCGAGAATGCTTATTGCTTTCCTTGAAAACAATATCAACGAGGACGGAAGTATAAGGATTCCTGAAGCACTCAGACATTATATGCGTAAGAACGTTATAGCAGTTCCGGAAAAGAAATAATCAGTCGTCAGAACCCATAAATTTATCGGCTTCTTTGGCAGATACACAAAGGCACATTGTAAAGATTCCGACGGTACTTCCGAAGAAAGAACCAAGCAGGAAATTAATCATAAAAAATCACCTCAGTATATTATATGAAAATTTCTTTACAGTAAACAAAAAAAGTCCCGAAAAATTTTTTCGGGACTTTGATTTTTTATTTAAGCATTTCAAGAATACTGTTTTTCGGAACAAATCCGACTGACTGTTTCTGAATAACGCCGTCTTTCACGACAACAACTAACGGAATACTTTCCACTCTGAACGCCATAGCAAGCTCCGGCTGTTCGTCAACGTTCACCTTGCCGACTTTAACTTTTCCGTCAAGTTCCTCAGCGATTTCTGAAATAACAGGCGAAAGCATCATACAAGGACCGCACCAGCCTGCCCAGAAGTCTAACAAAACAGTACCTTTATAGTTACGGACTTCTTCGTCAAAATTTTCTTTTGTGACAGTTATTTCCATTTAATTAATCCTCCTTTGATTTGTAGTAAAGCATACAGTGACAGAATCCCTCAAAATCAGGGTCTGCAATCTGTTCACGAAATTCCTTGCACATACATTTGTTTTCGGGAGTACGTGGAATACGGCACGGACAGTAACCGTCTTTAAGTCTGAGACCCTCTTTTATACGTGCAACAACTTCCTTGTCAGGATTGAGAGTAATTTTCATTGTAACCCCTCCTTTGTGGTATTATAAACTGTAAACGTGATTTTAATTCAGACTATTTTACAAGCTCGTCTGCCATAGCTTCAATCTGAGATATGTTTTCTTCCTTTACAGCCGACTTTATTGTGACTGTATTTTCAAGCCATATGATATTCTTTGATTTGCTGAACATCTCACGCATTACTTTTCCTGCGGTGACAGCCCACGAACCGTTTTCAATAATACCTATTGTGCGATTCTGATAATTTCTTTCTGTGAGTGCTTCAATAAAGTGCCTCATGAACGGGAAAATATCAGCGTTGTATGTAGGAGAAGCAAGTACAAGTTTTCCGTAACGGAAAGCGTCTTCAACAGCTTCTGCCATATCTTCACGTGCAAGGTCGCATAATACGACTTTCGGACAGCCTTTTTCAGTGAGTTTATCTGCGAGCATCTCACACGCTTTTTTAGTGTTTCCGTAAACGGAAGTGTATGCAATCATAACACCTTCGGTTTCCACTCCGTATGAAGACCATATATTGTAAAGTCCGAGATAGTAACCAAGGTTTTCAGTAAGTACCGGTCCGTGAAGTGGACATATTGTCTGAATGTCGAATGCAGAGGCTTTTTTCAGAATAGTCTGTACCTGTGCGCCGTATTTTCCGACAATGCCGAAATAATAACGTCTTGCCTCGTAAGCCCAGTCTTCTTCAACGTCCAACGCTCCGAATTTTCCGAAACCGTCAGCAGAAAATAAAATTTTGTCTGTGCTGTCGTAAGTGAACATTACTTCAGGCCAGTGGACCATAGGAGCAAATACAAAATTAAGCTGATGTTTTCCGAGTGAGAGAACGTCTTTTTCCTTTACAACGAGTTTGTCAAAAGTTTCAGTATTTTCAAAGAAGTTTGCCATCATAACAAAAGTCTTTGCGTTTCCGACAACAGTAGTTTCAGGATAGACTTTCATAAAGTTGATTATGTTTGCGGAGTGGTCGGGTTCCATGTGCTGAATAATAAGATAGTCAGGTTTTCTGCCGTCAAGAACTTTTTCGATGTTGCCGAGCCATTCCTCAGAAAAATTTCCGTCAACGGTATCAAGGACAGCGATTTTTTCGTCCATGATAACGTATGAATTGTAAGCCATTCCGTTAGGTACAATGTATTGTCCTTCAAAAAGGTCAACGTCATGGTCATTCACGCCGACGTTGAAAATATCGTTTTTAATGTTCATTGGTTTTTACCTCTTTCTGTAAAATGATAATAATATTATATCACAAAGTGTGCAGGAATAAAAGGGCTTCCGGAAAATTTTTCATATATTATTCTTCAATAATACATGATATGCATAAAAAGATTTTTATGTTGATTTTCTACAAAAAAAACTTTTATAAAAATGTTCCACGTGGAACATTCAGAAATAGCAGAAAGTCGTTTTTGTGCCTGAAACCGTTGTTTTTGAATATTGTTTCTGTTAATGTCAAATATATATTTACAGTTGTTTTCCAGAGACGTTATTTTCCACAAATTGAATGACGTATATTTGCCCGTTTAGCTGAAATCAGCCGAAAAACGACATTTTGAATTTCCGGATATTGACAAACTCAACACCGGATTGTATAATAATATGTAAGTAGGACAGAAATTTTTTTGCTGTACCTAAGAATATGTTAAAAGAAGGAGATATGTCTACTATGAATCTTAATGGACTGTCCAAAAAAGAGGTTGAAGAAAGCCGAAAAAAATATGGTGACAACAATCTGACACAAATTCCCCCAGACCCTTTATGGAAGAAAATTCTCGGCGGATTCAAAGACCCTATGATAATGATACTTCTTGTTGCATTGGTAATACAGGTTGTGTTGTTTGTCATGGGTGAAGCTGACTGGTTTGAACCTGTAGGAATCCTGATTGCTATTCTTATTGCAAACGGTGTTTCTTCAATCAGCGAATACAAACAGGAAAACAAGGCTTCTGCACTCAAAGAGGAAGAAGAAGCTAAGGAAATGGCAAAGGTTGTCCGTGACGGAAAACTCACTGAAATTCATGTAAGCGAAGTTGTAGTCGGGGACATAGTTTACTTGCAAGCCGGTGACAAGATTTCAGCAGATGGTGAAATTGTTGAGGGTGAAGTAAAAGTTGACCAGGCTGCACTCAACGGCGAAACCGAAGAAGCTGAAAAACGTCCTGTAAATTCCGGTGAAAGCTATAATACAAAGGACTTGCTTAATAAACATTATGCTTATCGTGGAACAGTTGTCTGTGGCGGTGAAGCACATATGGAAGTAAAAGTTGTCGGCGATAAGACTTTGTTTGGTGAACTCGCTCTTGAAGTACAGGAAGACCAGCGTGCAACACCTTTACAGGTAAAACTTGCTAAACTTGCAAAACAGATTTCAACATTCGGATATATCGGTGCGATTGCGATTATTGTCGGAATTATGCTGAAGACCGTTCTCAGTGGCGGTATGCCGTCAAGTGCTATCGAATGGGTAAAACTTGCTATTGAAGCTATTACTGTAGCTGTTACAATTATAGTGTGTGCAGTTCCTGAGGGTCTGCCTATGCTTACTTCAATATTGCTTTCATTCCAAAGCCTTAAAATGTCAAAAGACAATGTACTTGTAAGGAAGATAAACGGTCTTGAAACTGCCGGAAGTCTCAGTCTTCTCTACAGTGATAAAACAGGTACTATTACAGAGGGCAAATTATCAGTAGTTGAATTTATAACAGGTGATGTAAGAAAATTCAGTAAACTTTCTGATACATCTGCAAAATTTCTTGAAGATATTGTAGTCGGAGCAGGTGTAAATAATAGTGCCTCAGCAAGTGACGGAAATGTTATCGGCGGTAACAGTACAGACCGTGCTTTAATGAATTTCATAATCAGTGCAAATGCTGAAAATAAAATCAACAAGAACGAAGTTACAAATTTCAGCTCTTTTGATTCAACGAAGAAAATGTCAAGTGTAACTATTTCAAGAAATGGAAAGAGTTATACTTATGTAAAAGGCGCACCTGAAAAACTTCTTGTAAGATGTACACAGTACGTTGATTCCAACGGCAATATAAATACTCTTGCAAATCATAAGGCTATCACAGCGTATATTGACGAACAGGCAGGACGTTCAATGCGACTTCTCGCAGTTGCAAAGCGTGACGGTGACAGTGACGAGGGTGATTTGACACTTGTATGTATTCTTTGTATCAGAGACAATGTTCGTAAGGAAGCTGTTGACGCTATCAGGGAAGTTCAGGACGCAGGTATTCAGGTTGTAATGGTAACAGGTGACAGAAAAGAAACTGCTGTTGCGATTGCAAAGGAAGCAGGACTGATAAGAAAAGATACTGATGTTGCACTCACGTCAGCAGAACTTAATGAAAAATCAGACGAAGAACTCAAAAAGGTTATTCCGAATCTGAGAGTAGTTGCACGTGCGTTGCCGACAGATAAGAGTCGTCTTGTACGTTGTGCACAGGAACTTGATTACGTAGTAGGTATGACCGGCGACGGTGTAAACGATTCACCGGCACTTAAAAAAGCGGACGTTGGTTTTGCAATGGGTAGCGGTACAGAAGTTGCAAAGGAAGCCGGAGATATTACAATCCTTGACGACAACTTCTCGTCAATCGCAAAAGCTATTCTGTATGGTCGTACAATGTTCAAAGGTATCAGAAAATTCCTTATATTCCAGTTGACAGTAAACGTCGCAGCCGTTCTTACTTGTTTCTTAGGACCTCTTTTCGGCGAGCCTACTATGTTGACAGTAATTCAGCTTCTTCTTGTAAATCTCGCAATGGACACACTCGCAGCTATTGCTTTCGGAAGTGAGCCTGCTCTCAAAGAGTACATGAAAGACAGACCAATTCCACGTAACGAAAGTATCGTAAGTAAGTCAATGCTTATACAGGTAATAATAAGCGGACTTTATATTACAGCACTTTGTCTTGTTATACGTTTTGTTCCTGCAATACGTGACCTTTTCGGAAACGTAGATGACACGTATTTGCGTTCAGCACTTTTCGCAACTTTCATGATGGCTATTACATTCAATGGTTTTAATGCACGTACAGAAAAAATGAACGTATTTGAACATATCGGACGTAATAAAAACTTCCTGATTGTAATGTTTGTACTTCTTGTAATTCAGTTTGTATTTGTAACATTCGGTGGAGAGTTCCTCAGTGTTGAGGCACTCAACGTAAAGACTTGGTTAATCTGTATTGTACTTGCGTTTATGGTAATTCCGATTGACTTGATACGTAAAGCAGTTACAAAAAAATAAAAGGAGGTAGTAAATTTTGAGTATCAATTTACAGAAAGGACAGAAAATCAATCTCACTAAAGAAAACAACGGACTTAAAAGAGTAATGGTCGGACTTGGCTGGGACGAGGTAAAGCAAAGCGGTGGATTTTTTAGTATGCTGTTCAGTTCACAACCGGCGGATATTGACTGCGATGCATCTGCAATCATCTGCGGTGACAACGGTAAACTTGTGAGCAGTGATGCAAAACAGAGTGTTGTTTATTTCGGCAACCTCAGACACCCCAGCGGTGCAATTATACATCAGGGTGACAACCTTACAGGTGCAGGTGACGGAGATGATGAGCAGATTATGGTTGACATAAGCCGTCTGCCGTCCAATGTCGGAAAAGTTGTGTTTGTGGTAAATATCTATAATGCAAAACAGAAAGGTCAGCATTTCGGAATGATTCAGAACGCATTTATAAGACTTGTAAATATGGACAACAATCAGGAAATATGCCGTTATAATCTTTCCGAAAACTACAACAATATGACCGGTCTTGTAGTCGGTGAGATTTACCGCAAGGGCAGTGAGTGGAAATTCAACGCAATAGGACAGCCTGTCAGAGAAGCAAGCCGTCTGGATTCATTGATTTCACTTTACAGATGATTTTTAAACGGAGCAGTTTAGTATAAATATTCTGCTCCGTTTTCGTAAAAAGGAGGAATTTTTTAAAATGGCAATTAATTTACAGAAAGGTCAGCGATATGCCTTTGATAACTCAATGAAACTTGCACTTGTCGGATTAGGCTGGGACACAAACCGTTATGACGGCGGTTACGATTTCGACCTTGACGCTTCAGCGTTCCTGCTCGGCGAAAACGGTAAACTTTTACAGGACGAGGACTTTGTTTTTTATAACAACCTCATCGGACGTGATGGTGCTGTAGTACATACAGGCGATAACCTCACGGGTGACGGCGAAGGTGACGACGAAGTTATTATTATTGACTTCAGCAAAATTCCGTCCGAAATAAAGAAGATAGCTATTTGTGTAACGATTCACGAGGCAGAAGAACGCCGTCAGAATTTCGGACAGGTATCAAATGCTTATATACGTGTTGCGAAAATGAAAAACGAATCCGATACAGCAGGGGAGACCGTACTGAGATTTGACCTTGAAGAGGAATTTTCCATAGAAACAGCTCTTGTTGTAGCAGAGTTTTATTTGAGAAACGGCGAATGGAAATTCAATGCAATAGGTTCAGGCTATCAGGGCGGACTTGCCTCAATAGTACGTTCATACGGTGGGGATGTTTAAAATAACATACTTACAGCATTTATAATTATGCACAAAACAATTCCGGTAACAGTAGGAAGTGCAAAACTCAGGGCAGTCCATTTAAGACTGCCTGTTTCTTTTTTTATCGTCATGCAAGTTGTTGCACATGGAAAATGAAAAAGTGTGAAAGTCATCATACATAATGCAGTAGTAATATTCCAGCCGTTTTCCGCAAGCAAGGCGTGAAGCTGTACTGTATCAGACATTTCAACAAGGCTTCCCTGTGCAAGATACGTCATAAGAATAATCGGGAAAACAATTTCATTAGCAGGAAATCCAAGTACAAAAGCAAGCAATATAACTCCGTCAAGACCCATAAGGCGTGCGAAAGGGTCGAGGAAATCCGCAACCGCTGAAAGAATTGTAACATTTCCTATATGGACGTTTGCGAAAATCCATATAAGAAGACCACATGGAACAGCACATATACAAGCTCTTGCAAGTACAAATATAGTTCTGTCGAAAATTGAACGCACAAGCACTTTAGTAAACTGAGGTTTTCTGTAAGGCGGAAGTTCCAAAGTAAACGACGACGAAACACCTTTGAGTACGGTACATGAAAGTATTTTTGATATAAAAAGCGTCATGATAACGCCGGATATTATTACGCACAATAATATTAAAGCAGACATTATACTGCCTGATGTTACAAAAAACATTGTTATTATCATTATTATAGTCGGGAAACGCCCATTGCAGGGGACAAAATTATTAGTAAGTATGGCGATAAGTCTTTCACGTGGAGAGTCAATTATTCTGCAACCGGTAACTCCGCAGGCGTTGCAACCGAATCCCATAGCCATAGTAATAGCCTGTTTACCGCAAGCGTTTGCACACCTGAAACAATGGTCTAAATTGAATGCTATTCGTGGCAGATACCCGAAATCCTCCAGAAGCGTGAACATCGGAAAAAATATCGCCATTGGCGGAAGCATTACTGATACTACCCATGCAAGTACTTTATAAATTCCCTGAATAAGTACACCGTCAAGCCATTCCGGAGCGTTTATTTTTTGCAGACCGTCCGACATTATTTCACCTAATCCGAAAAGAAGTTTTCCAAGCAAATCTGATGGATAATTTGCACCTATAATTGTAATCCACAGTACAACTCCGAGCAGAATAATCATCACAGGTATTCCGAAACGTCTGCTAAGAAAAATATTATCAAGTTTTCTGTCACGGAGATACGGAGAAGATTTATTATAGCTTACTGTCTTTTCGGAAATTTCAGAGGCTTTTTTTATAGTTGCGGAAATGACTTCATTAGTAATTTTGTCGCTTGTGAAACCTTTTTCAGAAAGATTTGATTTTATATCCTGTATTTCCGGCAATCCTGAAAAGTCAATATTTTCAGACTGTAAAGCCTTTTCAAGAAAATCAGTATTATTTTCAAGTATCCGCATTGCGACAAATTCCGGAGGAAATTTATGTATATCATTTTCAATTATGTGGCTTATTTCTGAAACAGCTTTTTCTATATCTGCTGACAGTGGAATTTCCGGTCTTGTATTTTTCGGATTGTCTTTTATGCAGTTGTAAAGAGTTTCAAGAAGTTTGTCAAGACCTTTTCCGTTTCTTGCGGTAATACCTACAACGTCAATGCCTAACAACTGACTAAGTAATTCAAGGTTTATTGTAATGCCTTTTGATTCTGCTTCGTCAAGAAGATTCACACATACTATTGTTTTATGGGAAACTTCAATAATCTGCAATACAAGATTCAGATTTCTTTCAAGACAGGTAGCATCACAGACGACTATTACAGCATCAGATTCAGAAAAACATATAAAGTCACTTGCGGAAGTTTCCTCTGCGGAGTTACTGCGGAGCGAATACATACCGGCAGTATCTGCAAGTATAAAATCCATTTCTTTATACTGAAAATATCCCTCTGCACTTGATACAGTTTTACCTGCCCAGTTTCCTGTATGCTGATTCATACCAGTGAGGGCGTTGAAAACAGTTGATTTTCCGACGTTTGGATTTCCTGCAAGTGCAACAAGGTATTTATTATTTTCCATTGTATCACCTCCCATATCATAGAATAATATTCTGAATATTTTCATAATATGACAAAAAAAGAACATACCGGAAGTATGTTCTTAAAATTGTTCATGAATATTTTTTTCTTGCCTGTTCGCTGTCGTAATAGTAGAGGTCTTCTGCCATTTCAATAATAACGTCCTTTAATTCAAGATTGGTGAGGAATTTTTCGGGAATAGCGTTCATTCCGAGATAAGCACCGATTATATTTCCTGCAACTGCTCCTGTAGAATCGCTGTCTCCGTTGTGATTTACAGAGACTATAATTGCTTTTTCAAAATCGTCCTCATATTTCAAAGCACAATATACAGCGATAGCAAGTGTTTCCTCAGCAACCCAGCCCTCGCCGAGTTCGTGAATAGCGTCAAGGTCATTTATGTTTTTTTCGGAAAGTTTAACCGCATTTTTCATAAGTTTACAGAAATAATCAATATGTTCTGCATTTCTGAAAAGTTTTTCCGTGTATGAAATACTGTCCATAACGGCTTCTTTCAGGGAAATGTCACTGTGCGAAATCAGATTTATAATGTGTGCGAAAGTCGCTGACGGAATGTAACCGAGTTCGTGACCGTGGGTTATTGCGGAAATTTCTGCTGACAACATATCAGTTTGTGAAATCATATCATTATTTTTGAAGAAAAGTCCTACAGGTGCAACACGCATTATACCGCCACAACCTTTGCTGTCATTTATCGGATTGCGGATAGTGCCTTTTATTCCGGAAGAAATCGCTGAAAGACAAGTCATTCCGGGAGCTCTTCTGTTCCATAATTCAGGAATGTCAATAAGCCACGAACTAAAATTATTGTTCTTATATAATATATCCCTCATTGTTTTGTCGTATACTGTTTGAGTTATGTACCATTCTTTATAGCATTGATACACTGAATCAGTGTAAGAACCGTTATAATAACCGTTTAGAATACCGTTAGCTGTAAAAAGGGTCATTTGCGTGTCGTCAGAAATAATTGCTTTTTCGTTTCTGAGTTTGTAATCGGTGATACCTTTTTTTCCGTAATATTGGAAAATTTGCGGTTCACGATAAAATTCAACGGCATATTCCAAAGCATCACCGATTGCACCGCCTATGAGACAGGATTTGTATTTGTCAAGCATATCCATAATTTAAACCTCCTTTTTGTTATATATTATTATACAGATTGTTTCAGATAAAGTCAAATATATTTTTTCGTAAAATAAAAAAACGGCTGATATAATCAACCGCTTTTTTTGGAAGGATATTATGAAAAAATTATGTAGATGTCTTAGAATAATTTAACAGGAACTTCGTTAATCTGACCGAGGATATATTTTCTGAGGAATGCAGCGTCGGAGTAGCT
>JAIDUG010000057.1 GCA_029060305.1 Ruminococcus sp. | reverse complement strand
CAAAAATTTCCTTTCTTTTTTATAAATAAAATTATATCACATTATAATATATATGTCAATTGGACAGATTTAAGAATTTTTATCGTTACTACTTGTAAAATTCCGTGATATGTGCTATTATATTATTGTATTAACAGTACAAGGAGGAAAATTTTTGAAAAGACTTCTGATTCTTTTAGGAAAAATAATAGTTAAAATTCTCAATCTTATGGGACGTAATGCAGGAAATCTCCCAGGTATAATACTTTGGCACTTGTCGGGACAGAAATGCTGTTCAATATTCAATGTGGACTGTCCTATAATAGCAGTTACCGGCACTAACGGAAAGACTTCAGTTACAAACTGTATCGCACAACTTTTTGAAAAGAGCGGAAAGAACATCATTATAAACCGTGAGGGCAATAATCTGGATACCGGAATATGTTCACTTCTGCTGAGACATTGCGATATGTCGGGACGTGTAAAGGCAGACTATCTTATACTTGAAACTGACGAATCACATGTACCTGTTGTGTACTCGCAGATGAAACTTGAAACGCTTGTTGTACTGAATTTCTTCCGTGACCAGCTTGACAGAAATGGCGAAATGGAAACTCTTATTCAGAAAATCAACGGTTTCTGTAAGACTTTCGACGGTAATCTGATTCTCAACGGTGACGACCCCAATACAGCACGTCTTGGACGTGCCAATCCCAAAAACAAAAACGTCAGATATTTCCACGCTGAACCTTACAAGTTTGCTACTGATAAGATTTTTGAGGCTTCTGAGGGACATTTCTGTCCGTTTTGTGGTGAATCTCTTGAATATGAATATTACCAGTATTCCCACATAGGAAAGTTTATTTGCAAAAAATGTAAATTCGGTGACTACAAACCATATATAACGGCAAGCAATATTGACCTTGAAAAACCTGTTTTCACGGCGGACGGTCGTAAGTATTCCCCGAAACTCAACAGCATTTACAATATATATAATATGACCGCTGTTGCAGGCGTTGCGAAACTTTACAGCATAAAACCGAAAGTTACAGAAAATGTCATTTCAAAGTACACTGTAAACAACGGTCGTATGGAGACTTTTATGTTAGGAGACAGAAAAGCTACTCTTAACCTTGCGAAAAATCCAGTAGGTGCAAACATGACGCTCCGTGTTATGAACGAAATGAACGGCGACAAAGAGTTGTTGTTTGTGCTGAACGACAATGTAGCTGACGGTCTTGACGTTTCGTGGATATGGGACATAAATTTCAGCATTTTTGAACGGGTTACAAGAGTAGTCACTTCCGGTACACGTGCTTATGACATTGCAGTGAGAATAAAGTGTTCAGGTTACGACCCCGAAAAAGTAACAGTATGTCCCGACCTCGACGAAGCAGTTACAGAACTCGCACGCACTGAGGGCAGAAAGTTTGTTATTGCAAACTATACAGCCGTACAGCCTACACGTCAGGCACTCAAACGCTATTCTGAGAACGGAGGAAAAATCAATGAGTAAAATAAAAATTCTCCATATGTACGCAGATATGCTTGACCTTTACGGAGACAGCGGAAACATGGAAATTATTAAATACCGCTGTTCAAAACGTAACATTGAGTGCATAGTGGAAAAGTATTCGGCAGGGGACGATATGCCTTATTTTCCGGAGTACGATATGATATATATCGGCGGAGGTGCAGACCTTGAACAACAGCACATTTCCGCAGACCTCATAAAATGCCGTGAGGGTATCAGAAAGGCTTACAGAAACGGTACTTTTCTTTTCCTCATATGCGGAGGCTATCAGCTTATGGGAAAGTATTACCGTGATGCTGACGGCAACGAAATTAAAGGTCTCGGACTTTTTGACTATTTCACAGTTGCACCATCAAGCCGTAAAAAGCGTTGCATAGGAAACATTGTAATTAGAACTGAAATTACCGGCAAATCTGTAAAAGTAGTAGGTTTTGAGAATCACGGCGGACAAACTCAGGGTGTAAAAAATCCTTTTGGTGCTGTACTCTACGGCAACGGTAACTGTTCAAAAAGCAGTGCAGAGGGATATTTTGAAAAGAATGTAATCGCCACTTATCTTCACGGACCTATGCTTGCAAAGAATCCCGAAATTTCCGACTATATGATAGGTTACTGCGTAAACAGAAAATCAGCTACTCCGATAAAACTTATAAAACTTGACGACAAACTCGAAAAAGACTGTCGTAATGTAATGCTTGAAAGACTTCTGAATAAGTAAGAAAAGGGACTTTTTACAGTCCCTTATTTTTTATCTCTTGATTCTCTTTTCTATTCCGTAAACAACGGGAGTAAGTATTGAAGCTATAATTAATATAATCCAACTTTTTATCCAGTTGAAAGTTATAAAACTGTATGCAAAGTATCCGGCGATAACGACAAGCCAGTAATAACCGGTAATAGCTCCCAATCCTGTATGCTTATGTTCTTTTCTTTCACGTGTGAACCTGTCTTCCTCAAGGAGTTTGTAAAAACCTTTTTGAGTTGAGTTTGTACGGACAATTAAAAATACTCCGAAAGCTACCATTACAAACAACGAACTTGAACCGATACTTGCTATCAAATCATTATTCCTGAATATTTCGTCAAGTATAGTTGAGGGTACTACTGAAAGTATACACATTGCTACCCCTATAATAAGGTCTCTTGTGTGTGAAAATGAAAATCTTGACTGTTTTTCCCTTAACATTCCCTCAACACCGTATGCGGTATCAATACCCTCGGTTACAAGGTAGCTGAAAGGTTTTTTGTCTGCACTTGCTGAAATGAAAAGTCCTGTTGCAATAGCAATCATAAGAAACATAATAGTTGTACCGGCAATATCTGCAACCCTGTTGAATAATGCACTGTCGAGAATGGACATAGGAACAACCGACAGTATACAGAGTGCCACGCCTAAAGCCGTCTTGAATGCGGAGCGTTCATTTACAGAAAGAAATCTGTTAGCCTCTTCCATAGAAACGAGACGGAGCGGTTTACTGTCTGTTGCGATTGCCGTTTCCGTGATTTCCAGAGCAGGCTTTTCAAAGTCGTCTTTTAATAAGTAGTCCGTACTTACTCCGAATATTTCCGACATCTTAAGTATCTTGCTGAGGTCGGGAATTGATTGTGCACCCTCCCATTTTGAAACGGACTGGCGACTGACATTCATCTGTTCGGCGAGTTCGTCCTGAGACATACCTGCCTTTTTTCTGAGTTCAATAATTTTGTCTGCGAGTATCATCTGAATACCTCCTGTGAATTTTTTTACTGTAATCATTCTAACATACACGTCCTGAAAAAGCAATCAATCAGACTTTACAATTTGTCAACCGGCGGTTGCTTTTTCGATATTTCGGGGAAAACAGCGGTTGCGATACTGTAAACGGTAAAAAATACATAATTTATAATTAATAATTTCATATGTGTAATAGTGGAATTAAAAACGGACTTCCCCCATAGAATGTACTATATCGTAACAGGGGAGGAAGTATATGTTTTTCAAAAACAGATTAATAAAAGATACCGTACTTTTAACGTTTATGCAGTTGTTTCTTGATACGTCTGCACTTCTGCTGAACGTCTTTATTACTCGACAGCTTGGTGCGGAAGCTATCGGTATTCTGTCGCTTACAGGGTCGTTTCTTGGACTTGCGGGGATTCTCTCAAACGGCAACGCTTTTTTGTGTACGAGCCGACTGGTTTCCGAGGAAATGGGAAAAAACAACTCAAATCCTAACGGGATTCTTGCACACGGAATAAAACTCTGTCTTATGCTTAGTGTAACCGTTTCTGCTGTACTGTTCGTTTTTGCAGAACCTCTCAGCAGTAAGTTTTTCAGCGGTGCAAGCATGGAAGAGGCTATAAAGTTTATGCCGTTGGCACTTGTTTCCGGAGCGATTTCAGCCTGTTTCAAAGGCTACTTCAATGCTTGTCGTAAGGCTTCTGTTTCTGCAACAGGTGATATAATTGAATTTATTATAAAGTCTCTGGTAATAATAGTGATGACACTTACTGCAACAAATCCCGACGAACATTCAGTTTGTCGTATAATGATAGCCGGAATTATTGCAGGAAACATTTTTTCATTAGTATATTGTCTGATAGTGTTTGCAAAAGGTCATCAGAAATATGCAGGAAGATGTTCAATGAATTTCGGAAAATATATGACATATGCTTTTCCGATAATGGGCGGAAGTATACTTACTGCAACACTCAGCAGTACAAATGACGCATTGATTCCTATGTGCCTGAGACAGAACGGTGATTCCGTCAATGAGGCGTTAAGTCGTTTCGGAATATTCGAGGCTATTGTTATTCCGACTTTGTTTTTTCCGTCTGTCGTACTATGTTCGATGTCGGGAATAATAGTCAGTGAATCGGCAAGGGCTTCCGCTTCCGGAAACAATGAACGTATAAAAAGTCTTACTGAACGCCTTACAAGATATACATTGATATTTGCAATATTTGCATCAGCTGTACTTATGAAGTTTGGCGATAATATCGGCGAACTTCTCGGCGGTGGAGAACTTGCAGGAAAAATGATAACTATTATAGCACCTGTTGTACCGTTCATCTATATGGAAATTATTCTTGAGGCTCTTATTAAAGGTATGGGCTTGCAGGGCTTTTCGTCCCTCAACTACCTTGCCGAGTATGCGATAAGGATTTCTGTTGTACTTATATTTGTGCCTAAATTTGGTTTTTACGGGATAGTAGCTTCTTACTATTCAAGCAACGTTATAGGTAACTGTGCAAGGTTTATAAAGATTATCAGACACACAAAGACACCTTTCCGACCTTTCAGAATAATCGCTGTACCTGTGCTTTACGCTTTTCTGACTATGGGAGCGGTTGAACTTCTCACACGCATAACGGGAGCAGGCGGAAACAGTCTGCCGGAAATAGTTATTTTTGTGATTCTGTGGGGAATCGCTTATTTCGGAGTGTTTGCAGGTCTGAATTTCAAATCTTTTGAGTTGCCCGACAGAAAAATATTGTGCAATATTCACAAATAAATTGCACAAAAATGATATGAAATGTAGAAAACAATTTCAAACTATTGCAATCTGCACAAAAAAGTTATATAATTAGCTCATGCAGTTGACACTGCAACAATAAATTCCGGAGGATTTTAAAATGAAAGACTACGATGTTACCAAAGTAAGAAACATTGCACTTGCCGGACATAACGGTTCAGGCAAAACTTCTCTCGCTGAAGCTGTTCTGTATAAGGCAGGAGCTTCCGACCGTCTCGGAAAAACCGTTGATGGTACAACTGTTTGTGACTACGACCCCGAGGAAATCAAAAGGGGTATTTCAATAGGAACTTCTCTCGCATCTTTTGAATATAACGACTATAAAGTAAATCTGCTTGATACTCCGGGACTTTTCGATTTTGCTTCCGAAATGATAGAGGGTATCCGTGCTTCTGATACTGTAATGATTACGGTTTCCGCAAAGTCCGGCGTTAAGGTCGGAGCAAGAAAGGCTTACGATGAAGCAGAAAAACAGGGTAAATCAAAAATGTTTGTCGTTACGAAAATCGACGACAAGGACGCTAATTTCTTCAACGTTCTTACTGAATTGAAGACTGTTTTCGGTCCTACCGTATGCCCTGTTGTAGTACCTGTTATCAGTAATCATAAAATCGTTTCATATGTTAACCTTATAGAAATGAAGGCTTATAAGTACGATTCAAAGGGCAATGCCGTTGAAACAGATATGCCGACCGCTGAAATTTCTGAAAAATTCGAGTACCGTATTGACGGTCTTATAGCTGCCGTTTCAGAAGCTGTTGCGGAAACTTCCGACGAACTTATGGAAAAATTCTTTGAGGGTGAAGCGTTTACTCAGAAAGAACTCATTGACGGTATTCACGACGGTATGAACCGTGGTATTATTACACCGGTTGTTTGTACGTCTGCAATGGAACTTGCCGGAATAGATATGCTTCTCAAGGAAATTGAACTCCTTTTACCTGCACCGCATGAAGTGGAAACAATCGGCGATTCAGAGGTGAAGTGCAACGTTTCAGAACCTATGTCAGCTTATGTTTTCAAGACCGTTGCAGACCCGTTTGTAGGTAAGATGTCGTTTATACGTGTGATGTCCGGCAAACTTTCCTCAAATACTGAAGTTAAAAACTCCGTTTCAGGCAATACCGAAAAAATCGGTAAACTTTGCACTCTCTGCGGTAAGAAACAGACGGAAGTGACTACTGCTTATGCAGGAGATATAGTTGTCGCTTCAAAGATTTCCGCAAATACGGGCGATACACTTTGTGACAATTCAAAAATTGTTACGTTTGAGGCTATGGATTTCCCGAATCCTTGCTATTCTATGGCTGTAAAAGCTAAGGCTCAGGGTGATGAGTCGAAGATTTCCGTAAGTATGCAGAGACTTACAGAGGAAGACCCTACTTTGACATATTCTCAGGACGAAACTACAAAAGAACAGATTCTCAGTGGTCTGGGCGAACAGCATATTGAAGTTGCGGTTGCAAAACTCAAAAATAAGTTTGGCGCTGACGTGAAACTTTCCGTTCCGAAAATCGCATACAAGGAAACTATCCGCAAGAAAGTAAAGGTTGAGGGCAAACACAAGAAACAGTCAGGTGGTCACGGACAGTACGGTCACGTATGGATTGAGTTTGAACCCTGTATCAGTGATACACTTGTTTTTGAGGAAAAAGTTTTCGGCGGAGCTGTCCCTAAAAACTATTTCCCTGCTGTACAGAAAGGTCTTGAAGATTCTGTAAAGAAAGGTGTACTTGCAGGCTGTCCTGTAGTAGGACTGAAAGCAATTCTTGTTGACGGTTCATATCACCCTGTTGATTCTTCTGAAATGGCGTTCAAGACCGCTGCTTCAATCGCTTACAAAGAGGGACTTCGCAAGGCAGACCCCGTTATGCTTGAACCTGTCGGTACACTTAAAGTTACTGCTCCCGACGACAAAACCGGTGACATTATGGGCGAATTGAATAAACGTCGTGGCAGAGTGCTTGGTATGGAACCTGTTAAACATGGCGTAACTATGATTCAGGCAGAAGTGCCAATGCGTGAAATGCATGATTTTGCACTCTATATCCGTCAGGTGACAAGAGGTCTCGGAAGTTTCACACTGAATTTTGAACGCTATGAACAGTTACCGGCAAATCTGCTTGCAGAAGTAATTTCTTCAGTTAATTCAGAAAACTAATTTAATATGAGGGTGTGAAAACACCCTCTACCTCTTTTTTTGCCGTAATACAGCCCTGAAAAATTTTTTGAAAAAATTTTCAAAAAGGGGTTGACAAATCGAAAAAGTTGTGATATAATATAATAGTCGTCAGGGGAAAGCAATGACGGCAAAACAAAAATCGTGTGGGGGTTTAGCTCAGCTGGGAGAGCATCTGCCTTACAAGCAGAGGGTCACAGGTTCGAGCCCTGTAGTCCCC
>JAIDUG010000056.1 GCA_029060305.1 Ruminococcus sp. | reverse complement strand
CTTGAACTTGAATTACTTTCCGGAAATATTTCAGAAAGTATAATTTATATAACAAATCATATAAATTTAAATAATATCAAAATTGAGTTATTTAAAAAAAATCTTGCTGAATATCTTAAAAAATTATACTTTGAAATGAACATAAAAACGTTTTCTGAAATCTGTTATAAAATATGGTTAAAACTTCCGGAAAGTGTCGCAAATGACGAATATTTCATGATACTTAATTATGCTGATGACTATGTTTCAATAGGATTTGAAAATATGACAGAAAAAATTTTTGAAAATTTATTTTCACATTACGAACTAATTTAAAAGGAGAATATAATATGCTTATCGGAAAAACTGTATTATTAGGCGTTTCAGGTTCTATAGCGGTATACAAGATATGCAATCTTGCAAGAATGCTGACAAAAATCGGTGCGGAAGTACACGTTGCGATGACACCTAATTCAACGAATTTCGTACACCCATTGACTTTTGAAACACTCACTCAGCACAAGTGCCTTATAGATACTTTCGACAGGAATTTCGAGTACAGCGTGGAACACGTTTCAATTGCAAAAAAAGCAGACATTGTAATGATTGCACCTGCTTCCGCAAACGTAATCGGAAAAATAACAAACGGTATTGCCGACGATATGCTGACGACTACCGTTATGGCGTGTACGTGCAAAAAAATTATCGCTCCTGCAATGAATCACAATATGTTTCATAATCCGATTGTACAGGAAAATATTGAAAAACTTAAAAAATTCGGATATGAAATAGTTCCTACAGTCAACGGAATGCTTGCCAACCGTGATACAGGTGACGGAAAACTTCCTGACGAGGAAACACTTCTTCAATATATAGTCCGTGAAATAGCTTTTGAAAAGGACTTGCAAGGAAAGAAAATTCTTGTAACGGCAGGTGCTACACGTGAAAATATAGACCCTGTACGTTTCATCACTAACCACTCAACCGGAAAAATGGGTTTTGCAGTTGCAGAAAACGCTATGCTCAGAGGTGCAGAAGTTACAGTAGTTGCAGGACACACCGATATTAAACCGCCTATGTTTGTCAACGTTGTAAAAGCTGAATCCGCTGAGGAAATGTTTCAGGAAGTGACAAAACGTCAGAATGACTTTGATATTATAGTGAAGTCATCCGCCGTTGCAGACTACACGCCGGTTACAACTGCCGAAAACAAAATAAAAAAGTCCGACAGTGAAATGAGTATTCCGCTAAAAAGAACAAAGGATATTCTGAAATATTTAGGCGAACACAAACCTGAAAAACAAATTATATGTGGATTCTCAATGGAAACGGAAAATATTCTTGATAATTCAAAAAAGAAACTTATTTCAAAAAAATGCGATATGATTTGTGCCAACTCAATAAAAACAGACGGAGCAGGTTTCGGAACAGATACAAATATAGTAACTCTTATCACTTCCGACAATACAGAACAGCTTGAAATTATGTCAAAAAAGGAAGTTGCAAATATCATTCTGACAAGACTGAAAGAGTTAAGCGACAGAAACAATTAATTGACATATTCTGCAATATATGTTATAATTTCATAGGAGATGATTTTATTGAAAAATACATTCGGTTCAAGTGTTGCCGTTACGATTTTCGGCGAAAGTCACGGCAATATGATTGGTGCAGTCCTTGACGGTTTAGCGTCGGGACTGGAAGTTGACGAAAATTTCATAGCTTCACAAATGGAACTCCGTAAATCTGTCGGTTCACTTTCTACCGCAAGGCGTGAAACAGACGAAGTTAAAATTGTAAGCGGAGTTTTCAACGGAAAAACAACCGGTACACCTATTACTCTTATAATAGAAAACAAGGATACACGAAGCAGAGACTATGGCGAACTTGCTTATAAAGCCCGTCCCGGACACGCTGACTATACCGCACAGATGAAATATCATGGTTTTCAGGACTTCAGAGGCGGTGGACATTTTTCAGGAAGAATAACAGCCGGACTTGTTGCTTCCGGTGCAATCGCTATAAACGCTCTCAGAAAAAAAGGCATATATATAGGTACTCATATACTTTCGTGTGCAGGAGTGCGTGACAGAGATTTTGACAATCTCGCAGATGATATTAACACTCTCAACAGTCTTGACTTTGCCGTGCTTGACGAATCAGCAAAAGTCGCAATGACGGAAAAAATCGAAAATGCAAAAAGAAACGGTGACAGTGTGGGAGGTCGTCTCGAAACCGCTGTTATTGGATTTCCGGCAGGCGTGGGTGAACCTTGGTTCGATACTATCGAGGGCGTACTTGCACATATACTTTTCAGTGTACCGGCAGTAAAAGGCGTTGAATTTGGCGACGGTTTTGAACTTGCTGAAAAGTACGGAAGTACAGCAAACGATTCCTACTATTCGGACAACGGAAAAGTCTACACGAAAACTAACCACAACGGCGGAATTTTAGGCGGTATCACAAACGGTATGCCTGTTATTTTCAGGACTGCCGTAAAACCTACTCCGTCAATTTACAAGGAACAGGATACTATTGACCTCAACACAATGCAGGAAACAAAACTACAAATAAAAGGTCGTCATGACCCTGCAATAATTCATCGTGCAAGAGTTGTAATCGACAGCGTGACAGCACTTGTACTTTGTGACCAGCTTGCTCTCAGATATGGTACAGACTGGATTGCAGAATAATTTATAAAAGGAAGTTTTTACTATGATGAACATTATCAGGGAATTACCTCACCCCAACGAAATCAAATCAGACCACTCGCTTTCACAGAATCTTATCGACACAAAGGCAAAGAACGACGAAGAAGTAAAAAAGATTTTCAGCGGAAAGTCCGATAAATTCATTCTTATTATAGGACCATGTTCAGCCGACAATGAAGACAGTGTACTTGACTATATAACACGTCTGCGAGAAGTACAGGAAAAAGTAAAAGACAAAATATTCATTATTCCGAGAATATACACCGGCAAACCTCGTACTACAGGTGACGGCTATAAAGGAATGTTGCACCAGCCAAACCCTACAGGTATGCCCGACTTAAAAAGCGGTATCATTGCAGTAAGACATCTGCATATGAAAGCACTTGCTGAAACAGGTTTTTCAAGTGCTGACGAAATGCTTTACCCCGAAAACTACAGCTATCTTGACGACCTGCTCTCATATATCGCAATAGGAGCACGTTCCGTCGAAAACCAACAGCACCGACTTGTTTCAAGTGGAGTTACAATTCCGGTAGGCATGAAAAATCCAACAGCAGGCGATATTTCCGTAATGATGAACTCTATAACCGCCGCACAACATTCACACGCATTTATTTACAGAGGTTGTGAAGTAAAAAGCGACGGAAATCCTTATGCACACGCTATTCTCCGTGGATACGTTGACGACAGAGGAAACTCTTTCCCTAACTATCACTATGAAGATTTGATAAGACTTTCAGAAGTATATGCAAAGAAAAATTTACTCAATCCTGCACTGATAGTTGATACAAACCACTCAAATTCCGGCAAACAGTATCTCGAACAGATTCGTATTGCAAAGGAAGTACTTCACAGTATGCGTCACAGCAACGACATCAGAAAACTTGTAAAGGGACTTATGATTGAAAGTTATATTGAAGACGGCTGTCAGAAAATCGGCGAAAACATCTATGGAAAATCCATCACAGACCCTTGCTTAGGCTGGGAAAAGTCCGAAAAACTTGTTTACGAAATTGCAGACTTACTTTGATTTATGAAAAAATTATTAATGACTTATGCACTTAAAGATAATGTTTTAACGTGCATTTCAGATGTAGAAAGCGGATTACAATGCGGTTGTATCTGTCCACAATGTAAATCTGTACTTGTTGCACATAAAGGCAAGAAAAACGTTCACCATTTCAAGCACTACAATTCACAAGAATGCGAGAAAGGCTATCAGACTTCCTTGCATTTAATTGCAAAAGAAATCATATCAAAGGAAAAATACTTTGTAATTCCGCCTGTTTCATATAGTTTCAACTATAATAATAAGTTTATTGATATTCCTGAACAGAAAATTCTGATTGATAAAGTTGAACTCGAAACAAAAACAGGAGATATTATACCTGATATAGTTTTGTATCACGGAAATCACATTCTTTTAGTTGAAATTTATGTTACACATAAAATAGACGAGGAAAAACGCAAAAAAATTGAATCGCTTGGATTATCGACTATTGAAATTGATTTAAGTACAACAGACATAGATATTTCATATAAAAATTTAAGAAAAATCTTGATTAATAAATACTATGCAAAAAAATGGATATTTAATAAATTTATTGATGACAATGTAAAAAATATGTATAATGTTTCAAAAGTATATCCAGTTAAATTTACATCACATTATATCATTGATAACTGCCCGAAAAAAGCAAGAAATTATAATGGAATTTCATATGCAGATGTTAAAGAAAACTGTTTAAAATGTGAATATATGATAAACATTACACATAATAATATTCCTGAAATTAAATCAATAAGTTGTGTCGGTCATGCAGAAATAAAAACATCCGATGACTTAAAAAAATATTTACGCAAAATACAAAAAAGCACACCTTAAACGGTGTGCTTTTTTTGATTTATTGAATAAATATAATTATTATTCCCAACCCAAAGAATCATAATATCCTTTTTTGAAGATAATTATTGTATCACTTTTATTTGAGGATTCACAATATGTACCTATTCCGTACTTAAGGGAAATTACGCCTAAAGAATCGGTTTGTGCTGAAGAATCACATTTTTTTATAAGTCTGTTTAATTTCTTATTGGGAACAGAAAAGAGATTTTTTCCTTTTAAATCAGGGAAATCATCACTTTCAACCATTATGTTTGCCCACGAAAAGAACTCAAAAGCTACTGCCCCGCCGTCCTTGTCATAGTCAATTCTGAAATCGTCATAATATTCCAGTGACGGCATAATATAGTCAGGTTCTTTGCCCAATAAATAATGTATTTCCGGCTTAGACATATCAAAGGTAAAACAAAAGTCATTCATTTCATTTTTAAACCCCTGATATAGATAAAGTATATATTTCATATTACTGATATTTTGGTTCACAGGTAAGATTTACGCCCAGTCTCTTGAAAATTCTCTCGTCAACAGCAGAAAGAATAACTGTTGAATGTACCTCACATCCACGGAGTTTGGAAATCTGTTCCATAGCTTTTTTAGCGTTTTCGTCAGTATTCGCACAGATTGAAAGTGCAAGGAGAGTTTCGTCAGTGTGGAGACGTGGATTATTGTTGCCGAGGTGCTGGACTTTCAGATTCTGAATAGGTTCGATTACGTGCGGTGACATGAGAAGCGTGTCGTCAGAAATACCACCGAAATGTTTCAATGCGTTCAGCAGAAGTGCGGAAGATGCACCAAGAAGATTTGAAGTACGTCCAGTAAGTACAGTACCGTCAGGAAGTTCCATAGCAGTAGCCGGAGCGTTTGTTTCCTGCTCCTTTGCAAGTGCTACCGCTACAACTTTTCTGTCGTCAATCGTAACGTTTGCCTGTTTGAGAAGAAGTTCAAGTTTATATACTTCGTCTTCGGAAATAAGACCCTTACGGTTATCGCACATTCCTACATAATAACGTCTTATAATTTCGTCTTTGGAAGCACGGCACACAACGTCATCGTCAATAATGCAGTTACCTGCCATATTAACGCCCATATCTGTAGGAGACTTATACGGTGATTCGCCGAGAATATTCTCAAGCATTGCGTTAAGTACGGGGAAAATCTCAATATCACGGTTATAGTTTACAGTCGTCTTTCCGTAAGCCTCAAGGTGAAAGGGGTCAATCATATTAACGTCATTTAGGTCTGAAGTGGCAGACTCGTAAGCTATATTTACTGGGTGACGGAGCGGAATATTCCATATCGGGAAAGTCTCAAATTTTGCGTAACCTGCATTGATACCTCTTTTGTGTTCGTGATAAATCTGAGACAGACAGGTTGCCATTTTACCGCTACCAGGACCAGGAGCAGTTACAACAACAAGTCGGCGTGAAGTTTCTATATATTCATTTTTTCCGTAACCGTTGTCACTGATAATGCGTCTGAGATTGGACGGATAGCCTTTTATATGGTAGTGGTGGTAAACCTTAACTCCAAGAGCTTCAAGTCTTTTCTGAAAAGCATCAGCGGACGGCTGATTTTCGTACTGTGTAAGTACAACACTGCTTACATAAAGACCGATTTTTGTAAATATATTGTAAAGACGTATAACATCAACGTCATAAGTTATTCCTAAATCGCCCCTCACCTTGTTTTTTTCAATGTCTCCGGAATTGATAACGATTACGATTTCAGCTTCGTCCTTTAACTGTAAAAGCATCTGTAATTTGCTGTCCGGCTTGAAACCAGGCAGTACCCTCGAAGCGTGGTAATCGTCAAAGAGTTTTCCGCCGAACTCAAGGTACAGCTTATCACCGAAATGTGAAATACGTTCTCTTATGTGTTCGGACTGCATACGCAAATATTTGTCATTGTCAAAACCGATTTTATTTATTGCCATAAAAAATACCTCCTTAATAATCTTAATATCTATTATATAACAAAACCGTGAAAAATGCAAGCAAAAAATCCCGCTTTTAATACAGGCAGGATTTTTTATCATAATCAATGATAATATGAATCAATACCGAAATATTCTTCAAGTGTCAGATAAGGGTCTCCCATTTCGAGTGCTTTTGCGTGAATCTTATAGGACATATCAGTGCCTACATAACGTATATGCCACGATTCATACTTATAACCTGTAATATCCTGTTTCGACTGTGGATAACGCAGTATGAAACCATATTCATAACAGTGCTGTTCGAGCCATATAGCTTCCGGCGTACCTATGAAAGTATCGTCAATCTGATTAACGTCAATCGCCAGTCCCGACTGATGCTCAGAATGTCCCGGACGTGCGGAATAAGTATCTGCCATTTCCTGACCGTCCATTGCGACATAGTTATTATATATAGTATCCTGAGTGTAATAAGAACGGAAGCCCGAAGAAAGATATATATTAAGTCCGACAGCAGAAGCATCATTCTGTAATTTATAAAACTGATTCAGACAGGTCTGGTCAAGTTCCGGATAAAAGTCAGCTGGCAGACTATATGATTTGTTTGCAATGAGAACATTATCAATATATTTAATTCCTGCAATATCATAAACTACCGGAGCAGGTCCGTAATTATAGTCACTTTCTTTAGGAGCGTCGGCAGGAAGTACGGCTGTTGAGGCAGGTGTACCGGCTGTTGCAGTTGACGGAGTATAATCTATAACTGACGGTGCGGATTCTTCAGTGGTTTCAGGTATTTCGTATTCAGAGGGAATTTCTGTTTCCGGAATTTCAGAATATATTTCCGGAGATTCTGTTTCAGGTACTTCAGTTTCCGGCAATTCTGCTGTATAGCCTGCTTCAGATGCCGGAGTTTCAGCAGGAGTTTCCGGTACAGCGGTTATAGTTTCGCTAATTGTATTTCCGGATTCTGCAACAGTTGAAATTGTAGTAGCAGAAACAGTAACAATATAACCTTTTGTAATATCGTCCTGTACTTCTCCGTCAGATGTATTTTCAGTAACAATGTTAAATGAGCCCTTTTTTACGACTATTGAATCATCAGTAGAATCATTTTTTCCGCAAGCAGAAAGTGTACATAACGTCGCAAAAAGCAAGGCAAAAATAACTTTTCTTTTCATAAAAAAACTTCCTTTTCAGTTATAATAAAATATTATATCACTTATTTTCCCGAAATTCAATAGGCAAATCCAAAATAATTATAAAAAAGGACAGGTTTTAACCTGCCCTGAAATAAGTTATAATTATGGGGGGTGGGACTACCACGCTTATGCGGGGAAAAATGCTGATTGCATTATCCTGATGAAACATCTGGAGAATCATCTCCGTTTATGCGGAAAAAAGGTTATCCCACCTGATTTTAGTATATCATAATTTTTTCAGAAAGTCAAGACTTTTTTATAACAATTTAAATACAAAATATTGCTCCTTTTGTATGGTGGATAAAAAATCAAGCACCACACTTATCAAATATTTACATCAAGGAAAAAAACATTACAATAAAAAGCATCTCATTTATGAATTTTTCCGTAGTAAGCGTTAAGGTACATCTGTTTTATTTCACTCATAAGCGGATAACGTGGATTAGCTCCTGTACATTGGTCGTCAAAAGCCTGCTCCGTCATTTCCTCAAGACTTTCAAGGAAACATTTTTCGTCAATACCGTATTCCGCAATTGTATCTTTTATTCCGATTTTATGACGGAGTTCCCTTATTGCACCGATAAGATTTTCCATTTTTTCAGTATCAGAGTTTCCGCCAAGTCCGAGAGTATCAGCTATTTCTGCATATCTCGCAAGTGTATGCGGATAGCTGTATTGTGGGAATGTACCCATTTTTGCAGGAGTTTCGGAAGCGTTGAAACGGATAACTTCTTCTATTAAAAGTGCGTTTGCAATACCGTGTGGCAAGTGGTGAAACGCTCCGAGTTTATGTGCCATAGAATGACATACTCCTAAAAATGCATTTGCAAAAGCCATTCCTGCCATAGTAGCACCGTTTGCCATTTTTTCCCTCGCAACGCTGTCAGTGCCGTCCTCGTATGCTTTCGGAAGATACTCAAATATAATCTTCAATGCTCTCAGTGCAAGACCGTCCGTGAAATCAGTCGCCATCATTGACACATATGCTTCAATAGCGTGAGTTAATGCATCTATTCCGGAGGCAGATGTGAGACTTTTCGGTGCTGACATATGGAAGTCGATATCAATAATTGCCATATCCGGCATCAGTTCATAGTCGGCAAGCGGATATTTTATGCCTGTTTTTCCGTCAGTGATTACCGCAAAGGGAGTTACTTCTGAACCTGTACCGGCAGATGTGGGAATTGCCACAAAATACGCTTTTTGTCCCATTTCGGAAAAATTATAGATTCTTTTTCTTATATCCATAAAACGCATAGCCATATCCATGAAATCAGCTTCAGGGTGTTCATAAAGAACCCACATTATTTTGCCTGCGTCCATTGCAGAACCGCCACCTACTGCAATTATAACATCTGGATTAAATGCGGTCATCTGTTTTGCACCGTTTTCCGCACATTCAAGTGTGGGGTCAAGTTCAACCTCAAAGAATACTGCGTGCTGAATACCCATTGATTCCAGCTTGTCGGTAATCGGTTTTGTGTAACCGTTTTCATACAGAAACTGGTCAGTAACTATAAACGCACGTTTTTTTCCCATAGCTGAACCAAGTTCGTCAAGTGCAACCGGCAGACTGCCACGTTTCATATAGATTTTTTCGGGTACTCTGAACCACAACATATTCTCTCTCCTTTCCGCAACGGTCTTTATATTGAGAAGATGTTTTACTCCTACGTTTTCACTTGTTGAGTTTCCTCCCCATGAACCACAACCAAGAGTTAAAGACGGTGCAAGGTCGAAATTGTACAAATCACCTATTCCACCATGCGACGACGGAGTATTTACAAGAATACGACCGGTTTTCATACGATTCTGAAATTCCTCAAGTTTATCCTGCTGAGTTTTCAAATCAAGGTAAATTGAAGAAGTATGTCCATAACCGCCGTCAGCTATAAGCTGTTCAGCCTTTGTGAAAGCGTCATGAATATCAGTCGCCCTGTACATTGCAAGTATCGGCGAAAGTTTTTCGTGTGCAAACTCTTCTGACATTTCGGTATTGTCAACTTCTCCTATCAGAATCTTAGTACCGTCGGGGACTTCAATTCCTGCGATTTCCGCTATTCTGCACGCACTCTGTCCGACAATCTTTGCGTTGAGAGAACCGTTTATTAAAATGGCTTTGCGGACTTTTTCTTTTTCGTCGTCGCTGAGAAAGTAACAACCTCTTGCCGAAAATTCAGCCTTTACTTTGTCGTAAACTCCGTCAAGTACTATCGTTGACTGTTCGGAAGCACAAATCATTCCGTTGTCGAAAGTCTTTGAATGAATGATAGAATTTACAGCAAGTACAATGTCCGCCGAATCGTCAATTATAGCAGGGGTGTTTCCTGCACCTACTCCGATAGCAGGTTTACCGCTTGAATACGCTGAACGTACCATTCCAGCCCCTCCGGTAGCAAGAATAATATCAGATTCACGCATAACAAGATTAGTCATTTCAAGGCTTGGAACGTCTATCCATGCGATTATATCTTCGGGTGCGCCTGCCTTCACGGCAGATTCAAGCACTATTTTAGAAGCCTCAATAGTTGACTTCTTTGCACGGGGGTGCGGACTTATTATAATACCGTTTCTTGTTTTGAGTGCAAGCAACGTCTTGAATATCGCTGTTGAAGTAGGGTTGGTAGTCGGAATGATTGCCGATATAACCCCTATCGGTTCAGCGATTTTCTTAGTACCGTAAGCCCTGTTATTCTCAATAACTCCGCAAGTTTTTGTATCTCTGTATTTGTTATAAATGTACTCGGAAGCATAATGGTTTTTAATCACCTTATCTTCAACAACACCCATACCGGTTTCCTCAACGGCCATTTTTGCAAGCGGAATACGTGCCTTGTTGACGGCAAGTGCAGATGCACGGAAAATTCTGTCAACCTGTTCCTGAGTATACGTCGAAAATATTTTCTGAGCTTTTCTTACACGTTCAATAGCCTTTTCAAGACTTTCAACGCTGTCAACAATTTCATAGTTTCTGTTATCCATACTATTCCTCCAGTACATTTAAATTAATGCAGAGATTGTTATTTTTTTAACAACTGTTATAATAAACAAAAATCAGAAATTTTCTGAATAGTTTATCTGCACTATCTATATTATATCATACTTTCCAATGAAAATACAAGTTGTTTACTGCGGTTATCTGAAATTTTTTTATTGACATATTTTAAAAAAAATGTTAAAATAAATATAATAATTACTATAATAAATAAAAAAGGAGCGTTAATATGAAAAAGAAAATTATATCACTCATATCAGCAGTAACTATGGCATTTACTCTTATTCCGACGGTAGCTGTTGCAGAAAATAAGACAAACGATTCAAAAGAAACTATTAAAATCATGCCGATAGGTGATTCAATTACACATGGTTATCAGTCATCGGGAGGTTACAGGAAATATTTCTATCATTTTCTTTCGCAGGATTATGACATTGATATGGTAGGTGCTAATACAGACTATCCTGATACTTTCACATGGCTGAATGAAGAAGTAACATACGATACAGACCATTGTGGTTACAGCGGATACGCTATTCAGTACATGGAAGGAACGGAAACAAGACAAGGTATTCTCGAAACCTTACAGGACGGCAACTATTTACATACTTACAACCCTGATATTATAATGTTGCAGATAGGAACAAACGACATTCTCAGTGCGTACAATGACGGTATAACAGACCGTCTTGAAAACTTAATAAACTACATTAACGAAAATACAGGTGACGAGACAGTTATATTTGTAAGCAATATTCCGCATATTGACGCTGTTGAAGTATACGACTGGTGCTGGGCTTATGGTGACGAAAAATACAGCAATACTCCTGAAGACTTCAATGTTATAATAAATAATTACGTTGACAAATACAATGATTCAATTCCTGTACTAGTTGAAAAACTTCAGACTGAGGGAAAAAACGTTGAGTTTGCAGACGTTTATAATACTGAACAGTCAGAAGATTTAATTGTTATCGAAACTGACAAATATTTAGAGGATGGCGTTCACCCTAACGAAAACTCCTATTCAAAAATCGGTATGAACTGGGCTAATATAATTCATAGGTACATCTCATTAAAAGCTGATTCTGAACTTGAATGTCCATACCGAGTAGCTGACTTGGTATCACTTGCAAACTATATTTTAGGACGTTCAAATCATCAGATTACAGAAGAAAACTATTCCTTATTCGATGTAAACGAGGACGACAGACTTGACAGTTTCGACTTAGGACTTTTAAAACAGTTATTCATAGAAAAAAATATATATGCTGAAACAGTCCACTCTCCAATAAAAGACTTATTAATATTTAACATAAATGTAAAAGCGGAATTTATGAAAAACGAAAATCAAAAAGCTTTTGAGGAAATGTTGAAAAACGGCGAAATCACAAAATTTGGAGTGTGATTATTTTGAAATTATCAATAGTCAAGAAAATAGTGTTAATTATTGTGAGTTTGTTTTTAACTTTCTTTGTCGCAACTGAAATTTGTATCTTGAAATACCTTAAAGAATATGGATATGGAATCAGTAAACTTCCTGAAACAACGCTTGTATATTTTCATTTAATTGACGGCGTTACAATATATTGTAATAATAAAGATAATAGTATTTTCATTGGCAGAAGCGACTACATATATGGTGATATTTTTTCAGAAAATGGATATTCATGTACAGAGGAAATATTTTTTGAAAAAGCCTTTTGTTATAAAAATGATAATGATTCCAGTGATAGTTTTTGGTGTTATTTAACTGATGACTGGTGTCATTGGTTCAGAATTTACGAGTTAAGTCCAGGATATAGAATTGAAGACTTTAAATAATTTATGCCCGAAAGTAATCACTACTTTCGGGCTTTATTTTTATTATTTTACAGAAATTCCAATCATTACGGTTTCGCCTTGAATATTATTCCATACGGAGTGCGGAATTTTACCCTCAACTAAAAACGATTCATCTTTTTTCACGATTACTTCATTGTCAGCGAGTTTAATTTTCGCCTCGCCTTTTGTAACGATAAACAAATGGTTATGTTCGTGGGTATGCTGTTCAACAGGACCTCCGCCGTCCAAATCGACATAAGCTATTGAACCGTCAATAATAGTACCTACATTCCCGAAAAGTTTTTTTGTCTTGAAATTAACGTGTTCATGCGGTGTAATAAAATTGTTCATAATGTACCTCAGTTCAGCGGATAGCATTTTTCATACTCTTGACGTACTCGCCGACATATGACGGAGCATCTTTTCCGTACTTCTCGATAATCTTTATAATTGCAGACCCTACAATAGCACCGTCAGAAAGTCCAGCCATTTTCTTTGCCTGCTCAGGATTCGAGATTCCGAAACCTACTGCACATGGAACATCAGTATTTTCACGGATTACTGAAACTATGTCACCAATATTTGTAGTAATTTCCGTTCTCGTACCTGTAACTCCGAGACTTGAAACCACATATATAAAACCCTCAGCTTCCTTTGCAATCATTGCTATTCTGTTTTCGGAAGTCGGTGCAATCAATGAAATCATGTCAACACCATACTGTCTCGCACACTCTGCAAACTCTTCTTTTTCCTCAAAAGGCATATCGGGAATTATCATTCCGTCCATACCGGTATCAGCACACTTTTTCATAAAACGTTCCACACCATACGAAAAAATAACATTGGCATAAGTCATAAACACCATAGGTATTTTAACATCTTTGCGAAGTTCAACAACCATATCAAAAACTTTATCAGTAGTTACGCCACCTGCTAAAGCACGGATATTTGCACCCTGAATAACAGGACCTTCAGCGGTAGGGTCTGAAAAAGGTATTCCGAGTTCAATAAGGTCTGCACCGTTTCTTACTGCTTCACGTACTACTTTTGCAGTAGTTTCAAGGTCAGGGTCTCCGCACGTAATGAAAGGTATAAAAGCCTTGCCGTTTTCAAAAGCCTTTTTTATATTACTCATAAATATCCTCCCCTCTGTAACGTGCGATTGCTGCACAGTCTTTGTCGCCACGTCCGGAAACAGTCACAATAATAATCTTGTCTTTGTCCATAGTGGGAGCGAGTTTCATTGCATATGCAACGGCGTGTGCGGATTCGATAGCCGGAATAATTCCCCCAGTACGTGAGAGATATTCAAAAGCGTTTACGGCTTCGTCGTCGGTTACAGGAACGTATTCAGCACGTCCTATATCGTGAAGATAAGCGTGTTCGGGACCTACACCGGGATAGTCAAGACCTGCTGAAATTGAGTAAACAGGAGCAATCTGTCCGTATTCGTCCTGACAGAAATATGACTTCATACCGTGGAATATACCTATTTTTCCGGTATTTACAGTAGCGGCTGTTTCAAAAGTATCAATACCACGTCCGGCAGCCTCGCAACCTATGAGACGGACATTTTCGTCAGGAATGAAGTGATAGAAACTTCCGATAGCATTAGAGCCTCCACCGACACAGGCAATTACAGCATCAGGAAGTCTGCCCTCTTTTTCAAGAATCTGAGACCTTGATTCCATTGAAATGACTGCCTGAAAGTCACGTACAATAGTAGGAAACGGGTGAGGTCCCATAACAGACCCCAGACAATAATGTGTATCACTTATACGTGAAGTCCATTCCCTCATAGCTTCGGAAACTGCATCTTTAAGGGTTGCAGTACCGGTTTTTACAGGAATAACATCAGCACCTAAAAGTTTCATTCTGTAGACGTTGAGAGCCTGACGTTTAGTATCTTCCTCACCCATAAATACAACGCATTCCATATCAAGAAGTGCCGCTGCCGTAGCCGTTGCAACACCGTGCTGACCTGCTCCTGTTTCCGCAATAAGACGTGTTTTTCCCATTTTTTTTGCAAGAAGAGCCTGTCCGAGAACGTTGTTTATCTTATGCGAACCAGTGTGATTAAGGTCTTCACGTTTGAGATAAATTTTAGCTCCGCCGAGTTCTCTTGTAAGTTTTTCCGCATAGTAAAGCAATGACGGTCTGCCTGCATAATTATCAAGCAATTCCCTGAGTTCACGGTTGAAATCGGGGTCATTTTTATAGTGATTGTAAGCGTTTTCAAGTTCAATAATGGCGTTCATAAGAGTTTCGGGAATATACTGTCCGCCATGTACGCCGAATCTGCCCTTTGACATATCTGAATCAATCCTTTCTTCTGACAGCGTCCGCAAACGCTCTCATTTTATTAATATCTTTGAATCCGTCTGTTTCGAGTGAGGAACTTGCATCAACCGCATAGGGTTGCAATCTGTCTGAAATTTCCCTGACGTTTTCGGAAGTAAGACCACCGGCAAGAAAATACGGACGATTTATATTTATGAGCGAATGGTCGAAAGTCTTTCCTGAACCCAGTCCGGAATCAAGAAGTATATAATCTGCAATGGAGTTTTCAGCTTTTTTAATATCTTCCTCATCTTTTATGACAAAAGCCTGCATTATAGGAACGTCAATCAGATAACCAAGTTTTTTAATATAATCGTTATCTTCCGCACCGTGCAACTGTACCATATCAATAATTTCATTTTCTACCAATCTGACTATATAATCCATTGGCTCATTGACGAATACTCCCACAGGAATAATGTTGTCGTCAAGATTTTTGCGTAATTCAAAGGCTTTTTCCGGCGAAACGTAACGTTTACTTTTTTCCGCAAAAACAAAACCCACATAATCCGGCATAATCTCGTTAGCGTACTCAATATCGCACATACGACTTAATCCGCACATTTTTATTTTCGTCATATATTTCCCCTCAGTTCCGCAAGTTTAACTGTTTTATCGTCTGCCCTCATAAGAGTTTCGCCAATCAGAACAGCATCAGCACCGGATTCACGGAGTAACTTTATATCGTCAGCGGTCTTAACACCGCTTTCCGAAACGAAAAGTATATTTTTCGGAACAAGTTCTCTCATACGGCGACTGTTTCCTGTATCAACAGTGAAATCCTTTAGATTCCTGTTATTCACTCCTATGATTCGTGAACCTGCGTTTATAGCTGTTTTTATTTCGTTTTCGTCGTGAGCCTCCACGAGTGCGGAAATTCCCAGTCTGTCGCATATTTCAATATAACTTTTAATCTGTTCAGCGGTAAGAATCGAACATATCAACAGTACGGCTTTTGCTCCGAGGAGTTTAGCTTCATAAATCATATACTCGTCAACTGTAAAGTCTTTGCGGATACACGGTATTGAAACATTTTCCGTAATCTCTTTCAGATATTCGTCACTTCCTAAAAACCACTTCGGCTCAGTAAGTACGGAAATGCAGTCTGCACCTGCTTTTTCATAGTCTTTTGCTATCTGCAAATATGGGAAATCTTCCGCAATAACGCCTTTGGAGGGAGAAGCCTTTTTACATTCACATATAAAAGAAATATCTTCTTTTGCAAGTGCCTTTTCAAACTCGAATGTTCCAATCGGTAAGGATAACGCACATTCTTTTATTTCGTCAGCAGAAACTTTCTTTTTAGCTGTTTCCACACGTTCAGAAGCGTATTCAGCAAGTTTTTCAAGAATAGTCATTGTAACACCTCAGCCGTTGGAAACTTCTATGAGTTTTTCAAGAGTAGCAAGTGCTTTTCCGGAATCAATTATTTCACCTGCAAACTTTACGCCGTCTGCCATACTGTCAGCTTTACCGCCTATATAAATGCCTGCTCCTGCGTTGAGAAGAACAGCGTTTCTTTTATGACCCTGAATCTCTCCGCTAAGAATTTTCCTTGTGATTTCAGCATTTTCAACAGGTTTACCGCCTTTCAAATCGTCCTTTGTACATCTCTCAAATCCAAACTGTTCAGGAGTAATTTCATAATTCTTAATCCAGCCGTTTTTGTACTCACATACAGCAGTCGTCGCACTGAGGGAAATTTCGTCAAGTTTATCTGTTCCATAAACTACCATTCCGTTCTTTGAACCGAGTTTCATTAAAACTTCAGCAATCGGCTCAACAAGTGACCTGTCATAAACTCCGAGCAGGTGCATTTTAGGATTAGACGGATTTGTCAATGGTCCGAGAATGTTAAACACCGTACGTATTCCGAGTTCTTTTCTGACAGGACCTACATATTTCATGGAAGTATGATACTTCTGTGCAAAGAAAAAACAGAATCCCACTTCATTGAGAAGCTGACGGCATTTTTCAGGTTCAAGGTCTATATTAACACCGAGAGCTTCAAGACAGTCCGCAGTACCACTCAGGGACGATGCTGCACGGTTTCCGTGTTTCGCAACCGGAATACCTGCTGAAGCAATAATCAGTGCGGAAGTTGTTGAAATGTTGAAACTCTGTGAATTGTCACCACCTGTACCGACGATTTCAAACAAGTCAAGGTCGCTTTCAAACTTTGTAGCAGCGTCACGCATGGCAGCCGCACAACCTGTTATTTCCTCAATTGTTTCAGCCTTTGTACTTTTTGTCGAAAGTGCTGAAAGAAATGCTGAATTTTGTGTGGGTGTGGTGTTACCGGACATAATTTCCGATACAACTTTATAAGCCTCATCATATGTCAAGTCCTGTTTGTCAACTATCTTCATAATAGCTTCTTTAATCATTGAAATCAACTCCGTTCATATTTATGAAATTAGCAAGCATAATTTTTCCGTGTGGGGTCATAATTGATTCGGGGTGAAACTGTACTCCGAAAATAGGATATTCCCTGTGCTGTACTGCCATGATTTCGCCGTCGTCTGCAACAGCGGTTACTTCAAGACAGTCCGGAATAGTTTCAGGGTCTGCACCGAGTGAATGGTATCTTGCAACAGGAGCGTTTTCACCGATACCCTTGAAAAGCGGACAGTCTCCTCTGAAACTTATTGTTGACTGTTTTCCGTGCATAAGTTTTTTAGCGTAAGTTATAGTCGCACCGTATGCTGAACATATTGCCTGATGTCCGAGACAAACGCCGAGAGTAGGAATTTTACGGCATACTGTCTTTGAAGCCTCAATAATAATTCCTGCATCTTCAGGTCTTCCAGGACCAGGGGAAATTATTATTCTTTCGGGAGCGAGTTTTTCTATTTCCGAAACACTCATTTCGTCGTTGCGGATAACCTTTATATCGTGGGAAATTTCGCCGATAAGCTGATAGAGGTTATAAGAAAAGCTATCATAATTGTCAATCAGTAAAATCATAAATTTTCCTCCTCTGCAAGTTTGAGGGCGTTTATTACCGCAGCCGCCTTGTTGATACACTCCTGATACTCTTTTTCGGGAACGGAATCAGCAACAATTCCAGCACCGCTACGGACAAAGACTTTTCCGTTTTTCTTGTAAGCGATTCTGATAGCTATGCAGGTATCAAGATTTCCTGTAAAGTCAATATATCCGATAGCACCGCCGTAAATTCCACGCTTGTTGTTTTCAAGTTCTGCGATAAGCTGACAGGCTCTTATTTTCGGTGCACCCGAAAGCGTACCGGCAGGAAGTACAGCACTTACAGCATCAAGAGCGTCAAACTTTTCTTCTATGATTTCGCCCCTTACTGTAGACCCTATGTGCATTACGTGGGAATAGCGTTCAATGCTGTGAAGTTTTTCGACCTTTACAGAACCGAATTTACTTATTTTTCCCAAATCGTTACGTCCCAAATCAACAAGCATATTATGTTCAGCAAGTTCCTTTTCGTCAGCAAGCAATCCCTTTTCAAGTTCAATGTCTTCTTCTTCCGTCTTTCCACGGGGACGAGTTCCCGCAAGCGGAAAAGTATGCAATACACCGTTTTCAAGTTTCACGAGGGTTTCCGGTGAAGCTCCTGCAATTTCAACGTCAGTTCCCGAAAAATAGAACATATACGGCGAGGGGTTGATAGTTCTGAGTACACGGTATGTGTTGAATAAACTGCCCTCAAATCCTGCACTCAGACGGTTTGAAAGTACTATCTGAAAAATATCACCCTCATGAATGTGGTGTTTAGCTTTTTCAACCATATTACAGTATTTTTCCTGATTGAAAAGCGGAGTTACTTCCGTTGTAAGATGACCGGCAGGCTCCTTTGATTTTTCGCCGTTGCGGAGAAGTTCAGCAAGCTGTTTTAGTTCAAGCTGTGCCTTGTTGTAACTTGTTTCGGGTTCGCTTAGATTCATATTTGCAATGAGAATAATTTTCTGACGGAAGTTGTCAAAAGCGATTACCTTGTCGAAAAGCATTAAATCAACGTCCTTGAAATTCTCAGTATCTTCCGTTTCAATACGCACTGACGGTTCAGAATATCCCAGAAAATCATATGAAAAATAACCGACAAGTCCGCCTGTAAATGACGGCAGATAGTCAAATTTCGGACTTTTATAGGAAGAAAGAATCTGTCTTATCTGTTCACGAGGGTCAGCGGACTTCATTTTAATGTCACCGATTGTGATGTCGTTTCCTGCACAGGTAATTTCAAGTTTCGGCTCAAATCCTATGAAAGTATAACGTCCCCACTTTTCCTTGTCGGCAACTGATTCCAACATATAGCAGTGTGTAGAAACATTTTTGAGTATTCTGACAGCCTCAATCGGTGTGCATATATCCGACATGATTTCACAACTTACTGGGAGAATATCATATTTTCCGGTATCTGCAAACTCCTTTACTTTGTCAAATTCGGGTAAAAATTTCATTTTTAATACACCTCCAAAAATTTACATAAACAAAAAAATCCCCGACAGATATTCATAAAATCTGTCAAGGACGAATAATTTTTTATCCGTGGTACCACCTTGATTCATGGTATAACCATGCACTTTAACGGAATACAACCATATTCCTGACGATTAACGCACGTCATAACGTCGTGGAATACTCTGAAAAAAGTTTTCATTTGACCACGCCCTCAGTGACCCATTTGATAATCTGTTTTTTACCTGACTCTCAGCACCGCAGGCTCTCTGTGAAAGCATAATTACCTTTATTCTCACGTCAACGGTTTAGATATGTGATTATTATATCACCGCTGAAACGATTTGTCAAGCGTTATGAAATTATTTTATTTTTTAACATAAAAATTTACTTGCAATTCATACTAAACATATGATATAATAGTAATATATCATAAAAGGAGAATAATAAATGAAGATTTCTACAAAAGGACGTTATGCAATAAGAATGTTAGCAGATATTGCATTACATCAGGCAGACGGTTATATTTCACTCAAAGATATTGCAAACCGTCAGGATATTTCCAAAAAATACCTTGAACAGATAGTACCGTTGTTAAGTAAAAGTGGTATCATAAAGGCTAACCGTGGCAACAAGGGCGGTTACACAATAAACGGCAGACCCGAATCCCATACTGTCGGTGAAGTTCTCCGTGCAACTGAGGGAAGTCTTGCACCTGTAAGCTGTCTTGAATACGAACCTAACGACTGTGAACGTCTCAACGAATGTGCAACTATTGAAATATGGGAGGGACTTTATAAAGTTATCACTGAATACCTTGACGGAATAACTATTAAGGATGTTGCAGATAAATGTATAAACAGTATTGACCAATATTGCATATAATCGGAAAAGACTGCCGGTTTATACCGACAGCCTTTATTTTTATGCAAACATAGGAGTTGATAAATAACGTTCACCTGTATCGGGAAGAAGTACAACAATATTTTTACCTTTGTTTTCAGGTCTCTTTGCAAGCTGAATAGCAGTCCACAAAGCAGCACCAGAAGAAATTCCGACTAAAACGCCCTCATTCCTTACAATTTCCCTGCCCTGTGCGAAAGCGTCGTCGTCAGTAACTTGTATAACCTCGTCAAAGATATTCATATCAAGAGTTTCCGGAATAAAACCTGCTCCGATACCCTGAATCTTGTGACTTCCTGCCTTACCGCCTGAAATTACCGGAGAGCCTGCCGGTTCAACAGCAACAACCTTTATATCAGGATTTCTGGATTTGAGATAAGCACCTGTACCGCTGACTGTACCGCCTGTTCCGACCGCTGAAACGAAAATATCAACTTTTCCGTCGGTATCTTCCCATATTTCAACGCCTGTCGTCAACATATGGGCTTTAGGGTTAGAGGGATTTGAAAACTGCGACGGAATGAAGCTGTTCGGAATTTCCTTTGCGAGTTCCTCTGCCTTTCTGATAGCACCTTTCATTCCATACACACCCTCAGTGAGAACGAGTTCCGCACCGTATGCTTTCATAAGGTTACGACGTTCAACGCTCATTGTTTCAGGCATAGTGATGATAAGCCTGTAACCTCTTGACGCTGACACTGAAGCAAGACCGATTCCGGTATTTCCGCTTGTAGGTTCAATAATAACGCTGTCGGGTTTCAGAAGACCTTTTTCTTCCGCATCATCAATCATAGCCTTTGCAACTCTGTCCTTGACACTTCCTGCCGGATTGAAATATTCAAGTTTTGCAAAAATTTTAGCTTCAAGATTATTTGCCTTTTCGGTTCTTACAAGCTCCAGTAACGGAGTTTTTCCGATTAAGTCGGTAACGGATTTATAGATTTTCATAATAAAAAATTCTCCTTTTACATATTTCCTATATAAATAGTATGATTACATTATATCATACTACTTCTGATTTGTCAACAGTATTTTTACAAAAAAATAAAAACCGGAATTTTTTTCAAATTCCGGTTATTATTTATAGAATTATTCACCTGTCTGGGTACTTCCGTTTGAAATTTTTGCAAATTCTCCGTCCGGATAGCAGTCAACGATTTCAAGGGCGTTGCTGTCATAATAATACCATATACAGAATGCAGCCATACCAGGATTATCTTTCATATTAAGAGAGACTTCCACTGTATCGCCCTGTTTTGCTGATACGTGGTCACCATATATTGCGAAACCATCCATTGTAGAGGGGTCAATCGCATCTGCTGAACCGTCACCTACCTTAACAGAACCGTTTACAATTGTATCTGCAATTACCTCAACACCTGCAATATCAGAAATGTCAGGACTGATTGAAATATCATATACTCCGTCAGGTGCATTGTCCTTTACTTTGAATATAATCTTTATCATAGAGTCATTGAATACAAAGTTCTTATTTTTGGAAATATCAATCCACATAGCATACATACCCTTAGTATTGGATATATATTCAGTAGTACCGGTAGTATCTGCAACAGTAGCATTATTATCAGTATTTTCTGTATTTCCTGAATTATTTGCATTATCTGCTGTTGTCGGTTCGGGAGTAGCGTTTGTAATTGTCTTTACTTCTGTAACGACTGCTCCACCTGCTTCTGTAACAGCTTCACCGTTAGCGTCAGTAACAGTTACAATTGATGTAATAGGTTCACCTGCAATATAAGCAGTAGTAGCAGTAGATTTAGTATCCGCATTACTTGCATCTGTTTCGGAAGAATCACTACTGCTGGTGGTTTCTTCTGAGGCTTTAGTAGGAGCAACATGGTCTGCTTTTACAGGGTCGTCAACGTTTATGTCAACACCGTCAATTGTAATATCGTTATCATCTGCTCCACCCCAATGAAAAGGAAGTGCTGTCATTGGTTCTTCAGAAGACTGACTGCTTTCATCTTTTTTGGATTTTTTACCGGAATCATCAGTGTTTTTATCTGCACAGCCTGCAAATGCTGAAAGTGCCACACAAGCCAACGCAACCAGTGCGATAATTTTTTTCTTTAAATTATTCATATTATATTCCCTTTCATTAAAAAAGTGCTTAATTTAACGGAAAATCTATTCCGCATATTCTCAATAATAATTATACACAAATATAAACGGTTTGTCAAGGTACATAACAAATTGTAATCATTTCTTTTTTAAAAAATCACTTTTCTGACATCTTTCTGTCACAAAAACAGCAGATTATTTTTTATCTGAATCTGTTCGCAAGTTCACTGAGACTTGTATCAGGTGTACCCTGTCCTATTGCGTTGAATTTCCATTCATTGTTGTGTTTATAAATTTCACCGAAAATCATAGCCATACAGCCGGAATAATCGTCAGTGAGGTTATAACGACATATTTCAGTATTGTTTCTGTTGTCAACTATACGGATAAAAGCATTTTTTATCATTCCGAAATGTTGATTACGATGTAAAGCCTGATAGATATTAACAACAAAAACTATATTATGCACATCAGACGGTACTATCGAAAGATTTACTGTAATCTGTTCGTCGTCACCTGCACCTGCTCCGGTGAGATTGTCGCCCTTATGAATAACACTTCCGGAAGAATGTTTGAGATGTGCAAAATATACAATATCTTCCTTACCGACAAGTACACCATTTCTTAACAGTATCGCAGAAGCGTCACAGTCTATGGCACGCTCCTTTTTTGCAAACAAACCTCTTTTCTGTTTAGCTTCGTCCCAGCCGAGACCAACCGTTACACTTGAAAGTCCTGCACTTTCCTTTGAAAGACTGATTTTCTGTCCTTTTTGTAAACTAACAGCCATTTTTCACACCCTCATTATTCAACGTCAACGCCGAAACTTCCACAGAGGGCAGCAAGTCCGCCCTGATATCCTGCACCAATAGCATTGAATTTCCATTCACCGTTGTAATTGTAGAGTTCGCCGAAAATTGCTGCTGTTTCAATAGAGAAGTCCTCGCCCAAATCATAGCGGAGAATTTCTTCACCTGTTTCCTCATTGTAGATTCTTATGAAAGAATTATTTACCTGACCGAAATTCTGTCGTCTTGCCTCAGCCTCGTGGATAGTTACTGTAAAATCAATTTTCGTAATCTCAGCCGGAACTTTTGAGAGGTCAATTTTAATCTGTTCGTCGTCACCGTCGCCTGCTCCTGTAAGGTTGTCGCCACAGTGCGAAACTGCTCCTGACGGGTGATTGAGATTTCCGTAGAATACAAAGTCCTCAGGCTTTGAAACCTTTCCGGAATCAGTAAGCAGAAAAGCGGAAGAATCGAGGTCGAAAGCTGAACCTGTATCAAAAGCATTAACGTCCCAGCCGAGACCAACAACAACTTTTTTAAGTCCGGGATTGTTTTTTGTGAGACTGATTTTCTGTCCCTTGCTTAAACTAACTGGCATATTCAAAAACTCCTTTATGTGATTTTTTATAATTATTCTGCATCTATTCCGTAATGACCGCACAAAGCAGATAGTCCGCCCTGAAAACCGCTTCCGATAGCGTTAAACTTCCATTCGCCGTTATGCTTATAGAGTTCACCGACAACAACAGCAGTTTCAATTGAGAAGTCCTCTCCCAAATCATAGCGGATAAGTTCTTCATTTGTATCAATGTTGACTATTCTGATAAAAGCGTTTGAAACCTGTCCGAAATTCTGTCTTCTGTTGTCAGCATCATAAATAGTTACAGTAAAAGCGATTTTTTCGATATTCGCCGGAATTTTAGAGAGTTCAATTTTAATCTGTTCGTCGTCGCCCTCGCCCTCACCGGTGAGATTGTCACCCATATGTTCAACTGCTCCGGAAGAGTGTTTCAGATTTCCGTAAAAAATGAAATCCGTATCTTTAGGACATCTTCCGTTAGCACCAGCCATAAAAGCAGCTGCATCAAGGTCAAACGCTGAACCTGAATCGAAAACATTAACGTCCCAGCCGAGACCAACCATTATATTCTTAAGTCCGGGATTTGTTTTTGTAAGGTCAATTTTCTGACCCTTTGAAAGATTTATTGGCATATAAGAAATCCTTTCTGATTAATTATTTGATTTTGGCATACTGTATCTCTTGTTGAAATCCTGTTTAATAACCTGTAATCTTGCCTGGTCTTCCTTACGCTGTTTGCGTGCATTTTCCTCAATCTGCCTTGTTTCGTCAATACCGTTCATAATAGTCTGCCAAGACTTTTCGAGAGTCTCAATCTTGACAGAACTTCCTGAAGCCATTTTTGCAATCATCTTTGACTGTTCAACAGTATTATGTGCGTTCTTGAGAAGCATTTCGTTTGTCTTTGCATCGAGTGCGGACATAGCGTCTGCCTGAATTTTCTGACGTTTAAGCATAAGAGCCTGTGCAAGTGCCTGCTTGAATACAGGAAGAGTTACAATAAATGCAGAGTTGATTTTTCTGACGAGATTCATATTACTGAAAGCCATCATCTTTATCATCGGGACTGACTGCATTGCAATACTTTCTGCCGTTCTTAAATCCTGCGTTCTCTGTTCAAGCATCATAAGAGCCTGTTCGAGATTCTGAATTTCAAACTGTATAGAAGTATCGCCGGTAGTTGCCATATCCTGTCTACGCTGGTCGAGGTATGCTTCAATTTCCCTGCAACCCTGCTCACCGGCAAGAATATATTTCACGAGTTTGTGGTAATACTCAACGTTTGCATTAAACATCTGGTCAAGTTTTCTGTTAGTCTGTTTGATTTCATCCTCATACTTGCGTAACTGCACATAAATCTTGTCTACTTCGTCACCCATAGTGTGATACTTTGCAAGAATCTTGTCAAGCTGTTTTTTAGCGTTACCGAACATCTTTTTAAACAGTCCGGGATTTTCCTTGATTTCCTCAATATCAAACTGCGACATAATCTTAGCGAGAGCGTTAAGCATCTGTCCGGAATCGTCAACCTGTGTCATACTCATACTGTTGAGAACAACGTCGGAGGCTTTTGAAATCTCATCTGCTGCGTCCGCACCGAATGAAACAATAGTTGTCAAATCGTCAAGAACAATTTCGCTTGCGAGTTTGTCAACTTCTTCTGAACCTACAAACTGATTATTCATTTCCTGTCTGTCTGCAACTATGTCATACTGCTGTACAACCTCAATTTCCGGTTGTTGTACAACTACCGGCTGAGTTGTAATAACTTCACTTTCGTTTGTCTGTGGCTTTGCTCTTGAAAGGTCAATACCCATTTCAATCACCGTTACTGAAAAAACTATAAAAACAAGTTTCAAGTCTGATTCCTTTTTCAACGTGTCCACTTAAAAGTAAGTGTTTGGCGTGACACTCCGAAGGCGTAAATTCCCCGACATCTGACGGGTACGCACGATATTTCTGTACCGTGCCAGTAACATTTTTCCTTTCTTACTGATTCGCCAAAAAATTAAATTTTGTTTTTTAAACTGAATATTTTTTTAAATTTATATAGTCGTTATCAACCTCTTCCGAATAATTTTTTGTGCCACGGCTGACGTGACCCTGCTGAAATACGTGAAAAATCAGGACATTTCAAATCATACATATACTGACCTGTCTGATGTTCACTTATTATCGACCTGCTGTAATGATTTTCCACATTGCAGTAGCCGGTCGGTATTATGAATAATACGTCAAATCCTGTCATACTGAGAAACTCCATAGCTATAGCCTGTTCAACTGTTATGGAATTGTCGCCGGTATTTATATACAGAATTTTCGGATTCTTCTTTGTGAAATCAAAATTCTGTAATTTCCTTACAATTTCCCTGTTTACGCTGTCAAGGTTGAGAATTGTGGAAATTATTTTATACTCCATACCGTTTTCAAAAGTACCTTTTATAATACGGCTGTCAATAAGAAGCTGTAACTTATCGAGAATATATTCCTGCATATCCTCTCTGAGTACCTTATAAGGATAGTCCGGACTGTTTTTTATTGCTGTACGCTGTAAAGAGCCGTTTTTCCAGAAAGCAACCGCCGATTGTGAAGTATTTCCGGACGGTGCGGTATTGCGTATATTTGCGGAATACGGATTAGCGTTTCCGATTGGTGAATAAGGATTTATACTGCCGAGTGAACGTGTATTCACGTTACTGCCGGAATACGTGGACGAATGAGGATTTACAGAACCTCTCTGATTACCGTTGATTACAATTGTATCTTCGTTCACAAGTCGCTTCACAAACTGCCAGTATGCTTTTACATTACCGTCCTTTACGCCGGAAACTTTCGCAAAGAATACAGGTATCATAACTTCGCCGTTATCAGTTGAAAAGTTAGGTCTGTATTTGAGTTCCTGATTCCACAGTAATTCAATTTCCTCAAACATAGTATCAAGAACGATTGCGGACGCTTTTGAATACTGATGATTTCTGTAAATTCCTGAATCCTGATACATAATGGTATTGAGTTCACGTTCCGCATGATACGCAACAGTTCCTGCACGCATTGAAACACCTTCTTCGGGGAATACTTCAATTTCAAGCGGACTGTCGTGAGTAAACTCTATAAACTTATCGTTATTTATAGGACGGATATTTTTCATTTGAGGATTGAGTATCAGAACGTCAACCGGAAGTCCTGAAAGAATCTCCGTAAAAATAGCTTGATTTTCGTCTATATCGCAGTTAAAAAGTACAAAACACGGAAGATTGTTTCCGCTGAAATCAGAAAACAATTTTTTCTGCCACCTTTTCAGCCAGCAAAGAATGTACACACACATATTTACAAACTTGTTCACGGACGACTGACCGGTATATTTCAGCATAGTCTGCGAAAATTCATATCTCACTATCTGCTGTAATTCAGCATTGTTAATGATTATATTTCTTGCAAGTTCGCTGACAGCCATTGCGTGAGAATTGTAATTACTGCGTTTTATTTCCGAAATCTCATCGTATGACGGTTCAGCAATACTGCCGTTTGCGACTATCAGATTTCGTTTCTGAGTGCTGAAGGTATTGCGGAAAGAAATAAGTTCGTTGACATAATCCGCACGGCTATAAACGCCGTTTATCTGATACAATATATTGCATATAACGTCAGGATGGTTTATTCTCTCTGATACCGGAGTTAGCACATCTTCCAGACCATTACCCTTTGCCCAGCCGTTTGTTTCAATTGTATATGACGGTTTCTGTCCGCAAACTCTCATTGCATTGATTTTTTCTGCAACTGCCTGTTGTAATTTTCTTACTGAGAAGTCTGTCGGAAAAGCTGTGCCTATATTCGTCCATTCGTCAGAAATTTCGGAAGCGGGGTCGAATCCGCTGTACTGAGAGTTTCCGGCTGTCTGTACAATCACAATATCACAGCCTGCTCCCGACAGCATAGATAAAAGCATAAGCTCATAATGACTTCCGATACCGACACAGAGAATTTTCGGGATATTGTCCTCACCGAGATGACTTGTCAGACTTTCAAACCTGTAATACAGCCAGCACATAAACTTTATATATGCGTTTCTGACGATATTATTGTTTTTTCCTTGTGCCTGAAGTCCCGAAAGTACATTATACATTGCACCGCTTATCTCGTTACGCTGAATGGCGTTCATTCTCGGCAACCACTTCTGAAGACTTTTCATTATAAACTGACCGTCAAGACTGAAACTCTCACCCATCATTTCATAATAGTAAGAAAGCTGATTCTGGTCAACATTAGGTATACGACCGTCAATTATAACGCCGTTTTTGCGTGCCTCATCATAATATCTGCAAAGGAAATTCCATATATCATCACTATATGAATTTATTCTATAAAAGAATACATTGTTACCGTTTCTCTGACTAAGATTGAAAAAATAGTCATCAAGAGAATTTATTTTTATATGCTGAAACACTTATACGTCACCTCTTGATTTTATTTTCGGCGAAACCAAAGGCTGAACCAACGATTCCGCCGATTATATGTGTCAGCTCTGAAATGTTGTTGCTTGTAAAAATACCGCTGTATATCTGCTGTCCGATATATATTACAGCAACCAATATAAATGTAACGGGTATTTTGCCGTTCTGAAAACTTGTGAAAGACGAAAGCAATATAAAAGCAAATACAACTCCGCTTGCTCCTAAAAGCTGAACGTGCGGAAAAAATATGAAATTTATAAGCCCTGTAACAAAAGCCGTTACTGCAATAATTATAATCAGGTCGTACTTTCCGTATTTTTCTTCAAGCAAAGGACCTATGAGAAGTATATACATAATATTATTGATAAAATGCTCCCACGAGGCGTGACCGAAAACGTGTCCGAAAAACCTCACATAAGTGAGAGGGTTTGCAAGCGATGAACGGTACACACTGAAAACTGCGTTATTACTTGCACCGTTTGTCAGCAAGTCAAGCAATAATGATACAAGGCATATTGCAGTAAACCACAATATAACAGGTGAATTGAAAGATATTTTTACACCGGATTTGTTCGGGCTGTTCTTACTCATTTATATTTTCTCCGCATACAGAAATATTTTTAAATTAAATCATCTAAAGTATATCATATTTTTTATAATTCTGTCAAGTATTATTGTGGCAATCTGTAAAATATTTCTCACTTCATAAGCTGAAACAATATGTCTTTTATAACCTTGTTGTCACTTGTATCTGCTCCCGAAAGATTAACAATATATGCAAACGGACTTACACATTTTCCCATACTTTCGGAGATGTCATGCAGATTTGAAATACTGTTTTCATTGGAATCCTTTCCGCACAGTACCATAAGACCTGCAATCTTATCATTCTCGTCCAAAGCACTTACGGAAAAAAGATATTTATAGATAAGTTCAATAAGGCGGTCGCTTTCCACTTTCTGCAAAGAACTGAATTTAGCGTCAATAATGACATACTTTGAAAAACCGTTTTTCGTTACTTTGATAAGGTAATCAGGAGTATAAGTATTACCTTTGTTACCGCTTACCATACTTGTAACTCTGTTACGATAAAGCATAATGTCATTAGGACGGTCGTAATCTATTTTTCCGTATATTACCGGCTGAAAATAAAGCGTTATTTCACTGCCGTCAATACTTCTGAAAACAAATGTATTATTACAGTAAGTATTGGAATCATATCTTGTATCTTTATACTTGAAACGGTTTGTTTTTTCGTCAATCAGAATACAGTCCATATCCTCGTGTATTGTAACTATGAGTTTAAGGAGACAATAATATTCATATATTTTGCTTGTCGAAACAAAGCTGAGCAGTAACTGGCTTTTCGCTACACTGTGTCCGCCGTACTGAAACCACCTGTATATGATGTTATATACTGCCCTGTAAGGCGTTACAAGTCTGAAAGTATCAGTATATTCCGGCATATACTCTATATACATATCATCGGTACTGAATATTTTCCTGTACATATACCACAACATCTGAAATTTTTCGATATACTCGTCAATTTCCTTTATATACTCCTCTGACGACTTGTTTTCAAGATTATAAATATATTTTTTTGACTCAAAATACTGTCCCTCTATATGAATATCTTCCGTGTAAGGATTATCGGTCATATCTTTTCTTGACTTTTCAAGGTCGTCAATTATAGTATTCAGGAAACTTACAATAACACGGTTTTCATAAACATTCTTTGTATAGTTGGTATTTGAAATAAGAGTATTCTTTGGCTGAAAGTATCTTTTATTATATGTTATTCCGGTGTCGTAATCCACTTCATACAATTCCTCAGGGTGCGAAATTATATACTGTATGGTTTTCGGTGAAACGGAGTCAAGTTTATGAAACTCCCCGACGTTTTCACCGGTTATATGTCTTGTTTTCGGGGAATTCTGAAAGTAAGTGAAAAACCGTTCATATATTTCCGTAACCTCGTCAAGAAATCGGAACTTTGATTCCATATTCATACTACTGTTATCCTTGATATTTTCAGGATTCATATAATCTTCATACAGATAGTCCTCGCCTTTTTCACTTATGTATCTAATCATTCTGATAACGTTTTCGTTCTGACTGTTATATGTCACCATTATAGAAATGCTGTCGGAAACATAAGTACTACCGGAAATTACCGCCTTTATGCGAACTACTCCGAAACACTGAAGAAAAATCCTCTTGTCTTCTTTTATTCCCTTGTCGGAAATTTTTTCGCACCTGAATTCATATGTATTCTTTGTACTGTCCGTACGTTCTGTATTTATAAGCTCGTCGTTTATATAAAATTCGGAAACATAACCGCTTCTGTCCATAAGCGAAAACCCTGTATATTCATAGTCATTGTATACATAAATGTTGCTTGATAACGGGTCGTCATTTTCCTGAATATTAAAGGAATTTTCTTCCCTCATAGGTATCTCGACAGCCCCTTGATTCTGTGATTGCAATAGTAACTTCATAAATATCCTCCCTGTCAGGAAAGATACTGACAATATCCCATATTCCTTAACGAATTTCTCTTCATTTCCTCAAGAGCATTTTTTGTCATGTCAAGATGATGGGTGTTGCAAATATATATGAGTTTTTCAAAAAGTTCTTTGTATAATTTCATATAACCGTTTATTTTCGGCAAAAGCCTCTGCATAACGGCATAATCAACAGCGATATACTCCGGAGATACGCCGTTAACGCTTTCCATAACCTCACGTGCGGAAATTATATAACGTCTCATACTGAGCTGTATTCTCGGACTGACAGTCATTCCGAAACTCTGAAAAACCTTGAATATCTGGTCAAGAAGTGACTGACAGGTTATCTTCTTGTGTGAAACGCTGTTGAAAGTTTCAGTCAGGTCTTTCCAGAAAATCTTTTCAGCCGGACGCGGTACTTCTTCTATTATATCGGAATCAGGCAACTTTATAATCCATGCACGGTCAAGAAGTCTTGGCGAAAGCGTTTCTGTAGTCTGGTCGTTGTTTATGGTTGCAACAAAACGCAATGTATCAGGTATATAAATATCGTTTTCAAGACCTATATTTACATACGCTTCCTGTGAATCTGCTTTGTCGGCAATCTGCATAAAGTCCGCCCAGTAGTATTCCATAGGACTGAGATTTGCTTCGTCAAGAAGTACAATATAAGGAAACTGTGAATTGTTTTTTTCTTCATTGAGTATCATCAGAGAATCATAAAGACGACGGTTATTCTTATCATATTTCTTGGTGAGAGGATTGTAATAGCCAATAAGGTCTTTTTTTGACGACCAGCCTTTTTCAACTGAGACAGGCACAAAACGGTTATAATTAATATCATCACTTCCGAAATCCGTAAGTCCGAGACTGTTTCCTATGATATTACATACAGAAGTTTTACCAGTTCCGGGGAGACCTGAAAATACAGTCAGAAATCCCTGAGTAATACATATATACATATTTATAATATCGTTTGTACTGTAATTTCTGTACTGCTTTACGTAATGGACAAGATAGCCAATAAGTTCTTTCTTGTTCATATGACGACAATCTGCCGTTTTCTGTCTGATAACGGAAACCACATTGCTGTATATTTCAGTTTCCTGTTTTCTGTTCCACTGGCTCGCAGCATCAAGCATTGCACTTGAAATATATGGGTCAAAAGCTATTCCCACTTCGTTAGCCTGTTCGTTGATAGTGGATTTGATTTTCTTCTTGATTTCATTATTTCTGTGCTGAAGTTTTGAATTTTCCTCTGAAAGAAACGACCTTATACCTTTCTGATATTCAATATCCTTTAAAATATTTCCGTAAGTTCCGAATATTGCGTACTGTTCCTTAAGTGCCGATATTTTTCTTTCAAGTTCTTCAATCTCAGTACTTTTTTCTGCCATAGCCTTTGCCTTAGCGGATTCAGCTTCCATAACCTTTAATTCTGCCTTTGAAGGTTTTGAAGCCTTTACTTTCTTTTCAATATCTTTCTGCAAGTCCTTAAATTCCTGACTTCCCTTTATGATTTCAAGCATTGTTTCTTTGATTTCACTGTCTGAACCGTAAGTATTAAGTAAAGATTTTGCAATCTGTTTCTGTTCATTGGTATAATTCTTTATATCGGAAAAAAGACTGCGTATTCTTGCAAGTCTTCCGACTTTTATTGCGTCCGGAATAAACTTTGAAAGAATCAGTGAATTTCCCAGCGATTTCACAAATTCGTCGGGACTCTTTTTTAAAATACTGAAAAAGTCCTTTGAAGTTTCAGAAAACATAGTTTTTATGAGAACTTCATCAGAAATAACATCCTTTTTATAGCTTGCACCGTCCTTTACAAACACAAACGGAATACATACAGGATTACTTAATATCTCCTGTCTTTCGCTTATTCCGAAACTGAGTTTGTCTTCTCTGTAAGAGGTAATAACATATCTTTCTTCAGCAAGTTTAGGCTGAATATAAGTCTTTTCGTCCTTTTTGTAAACTCTGTAAGGACCTGAAATCTCATCTTTGTCCATAATATCATTCTTGTTATTATTGCGGACAAGTATCCATTCACCCTTAGCAAAATCGTCACTTATTGTAATAATACCGTCATAAAAATTGTCAATTTCAGCTATACGGTAGATTCTGAAATCCTCTATTTTTCTTAAAAAATTGTTAATATTACTGCTGGTTGCTAAAACTTTTTCCAAATCAATTTTCAGGTTTACGTCTTTCTGTATTTCACCTGTATCTGTAATATTTTTTTCAAGCTGGTCTTCAGTGAAATAAACGGCGAAATTATACTGTAAGTCGAGATTTTCAAGCATCTTATGGGACTTCTTGTTATATCCATATGAGAGATTTAAAGTACCATTCGGTGGGAAAAGTTCTGATACCTGACGAAGATTAACAAGTTCCCTTTTTGAAGCACTGATTTCAAGTTTATACTGAGGGGCAAAATTAAAATAAGTACTATGTTTTCTTATATAGCCTATATAATATGACATCACTGTTTCTTTTACTTTTTTCTTTGAGGTAGATGAAATTGTTTCTGTTTTTTCCGGAGTTTTTTCAGGTACATTCAGAACAGTTTCCTCAGGGACAACGACAGGAGATTCAGTAACGACAGAAACTTCTTCAATGACTTCCGGAACGGTAATGATTTCAGGAGCAACTATATCTGCTTCCGGTAAAAATATTGTTTCCTTTTCCGGTACTGATTCTTTTGTTTCCGGTTCTTCAATAATCACTTCTTCTTTTTCTTCTGCCGAGTCTTCATTTTCGTATGTTTCTTCATAATTGTTGTAGTTATCTGTAAGTGTTCTGTTAAACTGTTCTGACTTCAGAAAATCGTCAATAGTCTTCATACTAATCTCACCGTCACAGAATTTCTTGAAAATCAGGATAGTATTCATAATGCAGTTTTCGCCGTTATAGGAAGCCATAATTTCTTCATAGGAAGCCTCAGGCGAAATAAGCATACTTCCGCACTGAAACTCATGAACCTGACTGGTAAATTTTCCGCTGTCATATTTCAGTGCAATAAGTATTTTCTTTTCCATAGTATTAACTTTTTCAATCTTTTTTCTTGCATCACGGTTGAGACTATCCATTGCACTTTTCAGAATATCTTCCGGCAATTTAATATAGAATTTTTCCATAAATGATATTAACTTTTCATCGGAAGAACTTTTTGAGCGAATAGGAATACGTTTGGCTGACATAAAAATCACGTCCTTAATAAATTTTTTAAGTTCTGCAAATAACAGACCTTACTTTTATTATAGCACATAACATACCATTAGTCAAGAACAACAAAAATATTTCAAAATATTTCTTTAAGACTATTGAAAATGTTGTTTGCTGTAACAAAAAGAAAAGACAGTCTTTTCAGACAGTCTTTTCAAATATATATTTAAAGGAGAGAGGAATTATTTTTCTTTTTTAATTTCGTCAAGTGTGATGTCAGTAGTTTCTTCCCTGCCGTTTCTTACATATGTAATTCTGATTGTATCACCTGCATTGTGAGTATTTTTCTTTGCACTGAGTTCTTCTGCTGTCTCAACTTTTTCACCGTCAACAGCAGTTATAATGTCTCCCGATTTCAAGCCTGCTTTTTCAGAAGCACTTCCCTCAGATACTTCAGTTATATAAATTCCGACCGGCATATTGTACATCTGTGAAACAGTTTCCGTCACGTCCTGACAGCTTATGCCAAGCTGAGGCTTACCTGTAACATAACCATATGACATAAGGTCGTCAATAATTCTTGCTGTTTCGTTTGAAGGGATTGCAAAACCGATACCCTCAATACTTGCCGAGCCGTAGCTTGATGACATTTTGGAGGAATTTATACCGATAACCTGACCTTTTTTATTTATGAGAGGACCGCCGGAATTTCCGGAATTTATAGCTGTATCTGTCTGAATAAGATTCATTGCCTTGTCATTTATGGTAATGTTTCTGTTGAGACCTGAAACAATACCTCTTGTTACGGTATTCATAAGGTCAAAACCGAGAGGATTTCCGATAGCCACAACATCTTCACCGAGCATAAGGCTGTCACTGTCGCCTAATTCTGCCGGAGTAAGTCCGTCAGCATTTATTTTCAGTACAGCAAGGTCGCAGTCGGTATCATAACCGATAACTTCCGCATCATAGTTATTGTCATCACTCATAAGAACCTTTATACTGTCGGCAAGTCCTGCACCGTATTCACTGTCATATATAACGTGTGCGTTTGTAACAATATAACCGTCTTCTGTAATCACAACGCCTGTACCTGTTCCGACGGTAGTTGAAGTGGACGGCATATTTCCGAAACCGTTTCCGAAACCATAATAATAACCGTTATTATTTGAAGTCACTGTAAACTGTGATTCAACGCCTACTACAGACGGAAGCACTTTCTGTACAATCTCTACTGTTGAGAGTTCCTCGTCGGAATCCTCTGTTGTGTTTATAAAACTCATATTCTTAACAGAAACGGAAGACTTGCTGTCTGACGGAGTTTCTGCACTTTCCTCAACTGCTGAAACAGGATTTGCGGTAAATTCACGGTAAACTGCTATTGAACCGCCTGAAACAAGTACCATTGCCATAAGAAATGCTGATGCTTTACGGAGTGTATGTTTTTTAGGCTTAGGGGAATTGTCGTCAAGATTTATTTTATTATATTCGTTCATGATAGAATCACGTTCCTTTCAGATTACTTTTTTGTGTTCTTTAGTATGATTGTATTATATATCGTCACTGTGAAATGCGTTTGCTTTTTCTGTATAATCTTGACGAATTTTATTTTTCGTTTTTTTCACGTTCCTGATAAAATGGTGAAGATTTATACTGATTTTTTTCACACAAAATTTGACAATTCAATACTGATATATTATAATAGTTATATCAGATACAAAAGGAGCAGAAAATATGAATACATCTGTAGTAATAGTATGTGCAGGAAACTCCACAAGAATGTGCGGAGTAAACAAAATCCTGATGCCTTTAGGTGAACGCCTTGTTATAGGAGTAACAATGCAGGCTTTTGAGAAGTGCGAAAGCGTAAAAGAAATAATAATTGTTGCCCGTGAGAACGACATTCCGGCAATACAGGAAGAAGCTGAAAAAGCCAGTATAACAAAACTTAAACAGTGTACTGTCGGAGGGGCTACTCGTCAGGAAAGTGTTATCAACGGCGTGAAGTGCATTTCAAAAGATACTGAGATGATAGCTGTTCACGACGGAGCGAGACCGCTTGTCAAGTCTGAATACATCGAAAGAACTATAAAAGACGCTTCTGTTTTCGGGGGGGCAACCCTCGGTGTTCCTGTAAAGGACACTATAAAAACGGTTGAGGACGGTTTGATTACAGACACTCCGCCCCGAAAATTTCTTTACATTACGCAGACACCACAGGTTTTCAAACGCAAACTTTATTTTGAGGGAATAGACTTTGCACTTGAACACGGTCTCGATTTCACGGACGACTGTCAGCTTGTTGAGGCAATAGGCGGTAAAGTTTATATGACAACCGGAGATTACACAAACATAAAAATAACTACTCCGGAAGATATTAGTATTGCTGAAATACTCCTGAAAGGAAGTGTATAATATGTTCAGAATAGGTCACGGATATGACGTACACAGGCTTGTTGAAAACAGAAAACTTATTCTCGGTGGTGTTGAGATTCCGCACGATAAAGGACTTCTCGGACATTCCGACGCTGATGTTGTTGTCCACGCAATAATGGATTCAATGCTGGGAGCGTTGGCACTCGGAGATATAGGACATCTTTTTCCCGATACCGACGAAAAATTCAAAGGTGCTGACAGTATGAAACTTTTACATAAAGTATGTCAGATAATCGCAGAAAAAGGTTACAAAGTCGGAAATATAGATGCTACAATCATTGCACAGTCACCGAAACTTGCACCATATATTTTTACTATGCGTGAGAATATTGCAAAAGTCTGTAATTGTGACATTTCGCAGATAAGTGTTAAAGCCACTACTGAAGAAAAACTCGGATTTACAGGTGAAAAACTCGGCATATCAGCACACGCTGTTGTATTGCTGATTAAACGTTAAGTAATGGATTATGAAAAAAGTCCGTAAAATTATAATTGTTATTTACGTTATTATTATAACGTTTTTACAGATATTTTCTTTTTATTACAAAAATTTTTCACCATTACAATTATTCGGTTCTGTTTTTCTGGAACTATTATCAGTTATTTCAGTTTGCGGAATAATATCAGGTATCAATGATTTATATAGATATTGTAAAATAAGTAAAAATGGTATTTCTACAAAAGCAGTTATAAAAGATTACGATATATTAATTTCATATTATAAAACATATTACCCTATAATTGAATTTAAAGATAATAAAAAACAAACTCAAACTTTTAAAAGTGAAGTAGGAATAGACCGATTTTTTTCCAAATATAAAAAAGGTACAAAACTGAATGTCAGATATTTGTCAGATTCTCCGAATGAATTTGTTATAACTCCGGCATATTTGTATTACTCTATTATTGAAATTTTAATATTTTCTTTTTTCGGTATTCCGTCACTGATTGGAACTGTTACACTGATTATTAATTAACATTCTATATGCAAATCTAAAAAATAAAAAACCGCAGTTTTTTAAGACTGCGGTTTATTTTTTAATTATCAATATAATACAACATTTTTTGCATAAGACACAAATCAAATACATCTAAAACGCCATCTTCGTTAATATCTCCTGCTTCCCAGTTTTTAAGTTCATCATTACCGAGAAGATAATCACACATTGCAATAACGTCTGATTTATCAAATTCTCCGTCTGAATTTACATCGCCTTTAATGTAAGGCCAAACATACCAACCGCCGTCGTCAACCATAAGGCACAACATTTTTATTGTATCACCAAAATAAACGTCATCGCCATAGTTCAGAACAGTTTCACGTAAAGCGTCATGCCATTCAGTATTGTCACCACATTTAGCAGAAATCATAAAAGGTGCAATAAAACATAAATCGTCATAATCTTCAATCGGTGTACCGTCAAGTGTGTAACCTGCTTTTATTTCGGACGGGTCACCGTTTGTCGATTCTACGATAAATGACGTTATAGTATCAGCAAACTTTTTAGCATCTTCATTACCATTGATAAGATAGTCCATACCGATACGCCACGGAGTACGACAACTATTATAATAATATTCGCCGTCGTGTTCACTTTCGAGGAAGTCCGGAGGTGACGGAACGAATTTTCCTGTTTCACTGTCTTTTATAAGGAAGTCAGGGAGTATTCCTGTATTATATTCGTCAACTATGCTGTTAATAATATCGTATGTACTGTTATAAACGTTCATCCAACGGTCGTCACCTGTTACTTTCGCAAAAGCAGGCATATACTGTACAATAAAGTCAGAAGCTCTTGTTGCAGAATATTCCACATCATTTTCGTCAGTCTCAGAAGCCCAGTCACCAAGCTGAAGTGTCCAGTCTGTCTTGTTTACCTCATACTCCATAATGTCATTTATAATGTCAATTGCCGACTGTCTGTAATTAATATCGCCGTCACTTCCCCACACTTTATCTGCTATAAGCAGAGCGTATGCAATATCCATGTCGCCGTCTGTTGCGGAGTCTGCTCCTGACGTATTCACAATAGCTGTACCGTTGTCTTCCTGTTGCCACGCCATGAGGTTAGGACCTATTTCACTGAGGTGTGCCCTGTAATAACGATACATTCCGTCAAAAATATCCCTATTAGTCTCCATACTTGCAGTAATAAGCATACCATAGCCGTGAGCCTCCGAAACCGTAACTTCCACACCTGTATTGTCGTCGGAATAAGGTGTATCACTGTACCATACATAATACTGCTCGTCGTCAGCATACTTGTCCTGTACAACATATTTTTCTTTCCAGTAGTCATAAAAATTCTCAGTATCTGTCGTAAACACTCCCTCGCAAGCACTCATTGATACCATACTTGCAACGACACAAATAAAAGCTACTGTTTTTTTGAAAATGTGCATAATAAAATCTCCTTTCAAGAATATATTTCAGTGGGATTTCCCAAATTAATTATAACATATTATATATAATATGTCAAGCGAAAAAAGTTAAAATAAGGTATTGACTTTTTTTCATTTATATGATATTATGTATTCATGGGGCATTAACGCAGTTGGGAGCGTGTCACACTGGCAGTGTGGAAGTCAGGGGTTCAAGTCCCCTATGCTCCACCAATATAAAATAAACCGGTACTCTCAGAAAGTACCGGCTTTTTATTAAAAAGAGGTGCATACTATGGTAAAAATTTTAAAAGAAATAGATGTTTCAGAAAATAAGTGGTGTAATTCCGCTGTAATGTTCAGGGTACAGAATGGCAAGGGAATTATTACTCACCAGTACGGCAAAGAAGACGAAAATTATTATCATTACAGTAAATTATTACTGAACGGCAAACCAATATTACAGGAACATTTGCCTGTTTGTCCGACCTGTAAAGGATTACTTGCAACAGGTTACGGAATAGAAAATATAGATTGTCCGGAACTCAAAGCCGTCCGTGAATGTCTCAACAGCGACTACAAAGATATAAGGACTTCCGCAGAAATGCTGAAACCTCTTTTAAATCTCCTTGAGGACGGTTATTATTTACTGGCAGATGTTCCGCACGACCCGACAGACAGCAATAATCATTTCTTCTGGTCTGTACCTAACACTTTAACTGAAAATCCTGCTTGTTGTGATGAATATTATCATTATGGAATGTTCAGACAAACAATGAGTTTTCCGAAATATCTTTATCCCACACAATCCGCTGAAATGTACAATGAAAAGCGTGTAAATGAATACGTTGAAATACTGAAAAATAATCCTAATCCGCCGAGGGCTTTGGCGTATTATGAATACGGTTTTATAAGTGCATTGCTTGACGGTCACCACAAGGCGACGGCTTCTGCACTTCTCGGACAAGCTGTAAATTGTCTTACTATAATGAATGTTTATAGTTGTGCTTTGGAAAAACCTGTAAATAAAATAACAAGCGATACACGATTAGAAAGTATCAGATTCAATGATATTATAGTTCCCGTACCTGCCGGAAGTCTTTTCGGAGAATATTTTACATACCCTCTCAAAAAGCCCAATGAAGATTTACAGATTACAGAATACAACCTCACCGGAAGAAAGTTTCCGCAAGCTGAATTTAATGCGGAAACTTTATACCTTGATATAGAAAGTCTTATGGGAATGTATGCTTTCGGTCTTGAAAACACTGAATTTACTGACGAACTTATTGACGAATGGATAAATAACTGTAATGATGATAATTGTAACCGATTAAAATATACTATTAAGTATCTTATGCTGAAAGATAAAGATATGGCGTATCGTACTATTTTGAAAGTTCTTAAAGGTAGTAGTGATTATTATTACGGTAACGGTTACGATTATCTGCCTGATGTTGACGACTGGACGGCATTACATACTGTAGCGTGGACGGCTCTGAAAAAATTCCGTGACGAAAAAACAGAACAGCTTTTCATTGACTACATAGTAAGTCACAACAAAAACGACAGATTATGGGATATAGTCACTTCTTACTGGGATTAGTACGTTTTGCCCAAAATTTCTTAATCCAGCCGAGAACTATTCCTACCATTAAAGATGCTATAACCGTACCCACTCCGACACTTCCGAGAGTATGAAGTACTATCAGACAGGTGACAAGCGATACGATAACCATAGTAACATCAAACGCAACCTTTACTTTTGCAAACTCTGTTTTCAAAGTATCTGCAACCGCCTGCATAACTCCCTCTCCGGCAAGTGGCATAATGTCCGCCGGAAGATACATAAATATTCCTATCGCAACAAGTACAACGCTTACCAAAATCATAAGTATTCTTATAAAATAGTTATCAGTTGACGGAAGATGTCCGGCAAGAGAGTTACATAAAGTCGTGAAGTACCCGAAAACTATTCCGACCGGCAACTGCAAAAGAGATTTCAGTTTAAAGTTCTTTCTTAAAATAAGTATCTGTATTACAATGAGTACACAATGAAAAAGTATAGTTGCCTTGCCCATTTCGATACCCCAGCAGACAGTAAGCGTATAAGGTATAGAACTTACCGGAGATACTCCCAAATCAGATTTTACTGACAATGCTATACCGATAGTCATAATAAAAAATCCCACAAAGTAACATATAAGACGGTTTGTAATCGTTCTTTTGTTTTCCATAATAATCAGTCCTTTCCGTCAAGATTTTCACATATTTTTGTAAGTGTTTTTTTTAGGGTTTCTATTTCCTCAATCGTCAATCCCTCTATTGCCTGCTCGTCTCTCCTGCTGAAAATATCGTGCATTTTTTCGCAGACACCTTTTCCGTCGTCTGTGAGATAAACAAACAATGAACGTCTGTTACCGTTTTTCTGACGGCGTTCAATGAGACCTTTCTGCTCCATTCTCAACAGAATACTTCCTAATGTTGCCGGTTCTATCTCACAATAACCGGCTATTGTTTTCTGGTCACTGCCCTCATGTTCATAGAGATAGTCAAGAATTTTCGGCTGTCCGGACGTGAGACCTATTTTCTGTGCGTCAGAATAAATTTTCCTTTGAATAATTGAATGGGACTTCATTAAAAGATAATGCAAACTCTCCATAAAAATTCAACCTCCTGTTTTTAATAAGTATTATTATAATAACAATGCTTATTATATCACTTATTACAATTTTTGTCAAGTCTCAAAACAAAAAAAGAACGGATATATAAATCCGTTCTTATTTTTTTGATAACTTCCAGTAATAACGGCGGTCAGATTCCGGAAAATCATTCATAATACCATGTTCGGGGTCGTAGAAAGTACCGTCGCAGAAAAGCGACCAATGCCAGCAACGTGGAGTTTCGAGACTGAGCAGGCATAATTCCGGCAAATCTTTTTTGTCGTATACCTGTATTCTTGTATCTGACATTCCCACCCCGAATGCTCTGAAAGTCTGTTTCATTTCCCTGAGAGTTGTTTCACGGTCATTACCGAGATACCGGACTATTTCGTCAACAGTCTTATCAAGTACCATAGCAAGTACAGCCTGTCCACATTGTAAGTCTGTCGGTTCATGAATATATTTCATTTATAAAACTCCTTTCTTAAATAAATTCATAATACCACACGTTGCAGAAAATGTCAACATATTTTGGATAATCTGCCGAATTACAGATTTTTCTGTAATATTATGGGATTTCCTGCTTGACAATATGATGATTATTTGATATAATTTTAATGAACTATTTATAGGAGGTTTTATATATGCCATTTTGTCCAAAATGCGGAAAACCACTTCCGGACGGTGCTTTATGCGACTGTCAGGATACCAACATTTTCGATGACAACCAACTACCACAGAAAAAAGAAAAAAAGAAATTTGTAGTAATAGGCAGTGTAGCTGTAGTTGCAGTAACTGCTGTAGTACTTCTGACTTCCTCACTCGGCGGAGGTTACAAAAAACCAATCAATGACCTTGTGAACAGTATCAACAAGGGCGATTCAGCTAAAATGTTTTCTGCTGTAATTCCGAAAGACAAAATCAAGGAAATGAAAAAAGAATTAAAAGGCAGTAAATTTGACTGGGATGACCTTATGGACACTATAGACGACGGTCTTGAAGATTCCATGGAAGACCTTGAATACAAATACGGCAAAAATGTGAAGCTCTCCGTCAAGTTCCTCGAAAAGAAAAAGGTAAAAGGTGACGATCTTGAAGAAATTGAGGAATTATATGAGGACACTTTTGACGCAGAAGTCAGCAAGGCTTACAAGGTAAAGGTTGAAATGACCATAAAAGGCAAAAAGGAAAAAGATACCAACAAAAGCTGGCTGTACGTTGCAAAGATAAAAGGCGATGACTGGAAAGTAACTACATACAAAGACGAAACCAATATTACAGATATGCTTGGTTCATTCTTTTAACAGAAAATAAAAATGCTGTCCCTAAAAAAGACAGCGTTTTTTGCTATTCAAATGAACATTCTGAACATTTCCCATAGAAAACAGTCTGCGAGGGGTCTATCTTGAAGCCGTGTTTTTCAAAGATATGACGGTTTATTCCGGCAAGGCGTTCACAACTGAGATGTATAAGTTTTCCACATATGGTACATTTCAGGTGAAAATGTTCCTGACATTCACTGTTGTCCTCTATATACTGATAACAAGCCCCTGTTTTTCCGTCAAAATTATATCTCCGTACCACTCCGCACTCAACGAGTTTGTCAAGCTGTCTGTAGATTGTAGCCGTACCGACAGGCGTTCCCTCTGCCGTCAGAAAAGCACTTATTTCCTGCACATTTGTATGTTTTTCCTTGTTTCTGACAAGATAGTCAAGCAGTTTTTCCTTTTGCCTTGTCTTGTAACCTGAATCCTGTTTCATACTTTCACCCCAGAAATATATTTGAATTTACAGTTTTTAATTTTAGCATATTATTTAATTTTTGTCAAGTAAGATATTTCCAAAGAAATACAATCTGATAGTGAATTTTCGCTGATATAGTCACAAGCTGTTTTTGTATATATGGCAATATTCACAAATCAGGCGTTTTGCCTGCAAAAATCTATTGACATTTCGGGACGTGTTATGTATAATATTATATGCAGATATAATTAATATCGGAATACCTGAAGTATTTCCGGAAAAGGAGTTTATTAAAATGGCAAAGAAAAAAGTTATCAATTTCGGGAAGATTATGGTTATTTCCGGTGCAATAGTAATACTGGTACTTGTTGCATTGTGGTGTAACAGTCTTCTGAAAATTTCCCACGAACAGAAAAACGATTCTTCCGAAGGTATTACACAACCAACGATGTCAGCTAATGTAATAGTTCCGCCGGTTATCACGACAACAACAACAACAACTACTACTACAGAAATTTCTGAAATGATTCAGACAACATCTTCCACTGAATTATCCACTGATACAAATTCAGAAGCAATAACAGGCACTCTCACAGTAAAGGGCAACGGAGAGTTTCAGGAATACATAATCAAACTTGCTAATCCTGCTCTCGATGTACATACAGAGCCATCTGCAAACAGCATGATTACAGGAACTCTCACAGACAGGGGAAGTTATGTCATAATAAAGGAAACAGTTGACGACGACGGCAACAAATGGGGATTGCTTGAAGATAATTCGGGCTGGATAAACCTTGTTGAAGCAAGAAAAGCTGACCCCAATGATAATATAAATGTACCGTCAGATTCCGGAAACTCAGGAAATATCACATATACTGACGATGAAGAAAATCTGAATGATAATAATAATGATAACGACAATACTTTTGACAATGAACACAACAATAACAACAACTATACAGGTAATTCCGGTGGCGAACTTATGGGAGTAGATGAGGACGGCGACGGTTGGGACGACGGCTTCAATCCTGATGCATGGTGTGTATACTGCGGATATGATTCATACTACAACTACGCTGACGGTAATTACTATTGTTCTCAAGGTCACGTATGGAGCTACTGATTTAATATTTTCGGGAATGATGTTCTCCCCTGTCCGCACGGACTAAACTGCTTTTATAAGCTGATGACTTCTGTTTTATACAGAAGTTGTCGGCTTTTTTTATATGATTTTTTAACGGTGGAATTTTTATGGCAGACGTTTTCTTGAAAAAGAAAAAAAACGGATATTCTCAGGAATATCCGTTCTGCTGGAGCTGATGATCGGACTTGAACCGACGACCTACGCCTTACCAAGGCGTTGCGCTACCGACTGTGCCACATCAGCACTCAACATATATTATTATACAACGGTTTTCGAAAAATGTCAATAGATACGAAATATTTTTTTCAATTAACTAATTATTACCTTGACAAAGCAAATTAAATCATATATACTGTTAATAACTATAAAAATATTACAAGAGAGGTAATTTTATGAAGATTCTTGTAACAGGCGGTACAGTTTTTGTAAGCCGTTACACTGCAGAATATTTCGTTAAAAAAGGTCATGAAGTCTATGTCCTTAACAGAAATACAAGACCACAGTCCGAAGGTGTCAATCTTATAAACTGTGACAGGCATAATCTTGGAAACAGATTAAAGAATATCTATTTTGACATTATTATTGATGTAACTGCATACAATGAAGCCGACATAAAGGACTTTTTAAATGCTCTCGGAAATTTTAGACAGTATATAATGATTAGTTCAAGTGCTGTTTATCCTGAAACAAATCCACAGCCATTTACAGAAAATCAGGACTGCGGTTTCAATATTCACTGGGAAAATTACGGCATAAATAAAATAAAAGCTGAAAAATACCTGATTGATAAAGTTCCGAATGCTTATATTATCCGTCCTCCTTATCTTTATGGAAGAATGAATAATCTTTACAGAGAGGCATTTGTATTTGAATGTGCTGAAAAAAATATGCCGTTTTTTATACCAGAAAACAAAAAAATGAAATTGCAGTTTTTTGATATTGAGGACTTATGCTTATTTATTGAAAAAATTATTGAGAATAAACCACAAAATCATATTTTTAATGCAGGCAATCCCGAAACCGTAACCATAGAAGAATGGGTTAAACTTTGTTACGGAGTACTCGGCAACGTTCCAGATATAAGATGTGTAAAGTCTGAAGTAAACCAGCGTATGTATTTTCCGTTCAGGAATTATGAATATATACTTGATGTTACAAAGCAGAAAGAATTTATATCAGATGTCAAACCACTTGAAACCGGTTTAAAACAATCTTATGAATGGTACATAAATAACCGTGAACTGATAGTCCGCAAGGATTATTTACAGTATATAAATAATAATTTAATATAAAGGAGAATAATTTATGACGACTTTTGAAGAACTTAAAAGACGTGGACTTCTTGCACAGCTTACAGACGAAAAAGAAATTGAAGAGCTTATCAATAAGGGCGGAGCTACTTTTTATATAGGATTCGACCCGACCGCTGACAGTCTGCACGTCGGACACTTTATGGCACTCTGTCTTATGAAAAGACTTCAGATGGCAGGTAACAAACCGATTGTACTTCTCGGCGGTGGTACTGGTATGATTGGCGACCCCTCAGGAAAAACAGATATGCGTAAAATGCTTACTCCGGAAACAATCCAGCATAATATCAACTGTTTCAAGAAACAGATGAGCCGTTTTATAGACTTCTCTGACGGAAAGGCTGTTGCAGTAAACAACGCTGACTGGCTTATGAATCTCAATTATGTTGAGTTGCTCCGTGAAGTAGGTGCTTGTTTCAGCGTAAATCGTATGCTTACTGCCGAATGTTACAAGCAGAGAATGGAAAGAGGTCTTTCATTCCTCGAATTTAACTATATGATTATGCAGAGTTACGATTTCTACAAACTGTTTCAGGAATACGGCTGTAATATGCAATTCGGCGGTGACGACCAGTGGAGTAATATGCTTGGTGGTACTGAACTTATCCGTCGTAAACTTGGTAAAGATGCTTATGCAATGACAATAACGCTCCTGCTCAACAGCGAGGGCAAAAAAATGGGTAAAACTGAAAAAGGTGCTGTATGGCTTGACCCTGAAAAAACTTCTCCATATGAGTTTTACCAGTACTGGAGAAACGTTGCTGACGCTGACGTTATCAAGTGCCTTAAAATGCTTACATTCGTGCCGGTTGAGGAAATAGAGGAAATGGAAAAAACTCTTGAGGGAGCAGGTTTCAACAAGGCTAAGGAGCTTCTTGCTTATGAACTTACAAAACTCGTACACGGTGAGGAAGAAGCTGAAAAAGCTAAAGAGGCTTCAAAAGCACTTTTCGGTGGAAGCGGTTCAAACGAAAATATGCCTGTTGCTGAAATCTCCTCTTCCGACCTTACAGACGGAAAAATCGGTCTCCTTAATCTCATTGTGAAGTCCGGTCTTGCTCCGTCCGTTTCAGAGGCAAGAAGACTTGTACAGCAGGGCGGTATTACAGTAAACGACGAAAAAATTACTGACACAAAGTCTCAGATAGAACCCGACGGCGTTATTATCCGTAAAGGTAAAAAGGCTTTCAAGAAAATATCTGTAATATAATCCAAATACAAAAAGAAGAGGCTGTCAAAAGCCTCTTTTTTTATTAGTCCTGTTCTTTTTTTATCTTGAAAATAACCCTTAGAAATCCCGAAAGAAATTTCGGACTGCGTATCACTACAATCTTCACTATGTACTCCCTCCCTTGCTGGTATACTTTTATTATATTCAGCAAATCGGATTTTGTGCTATCTTCTTGAACGAACTATCAAAGCAAGTCCTTTTTCTATAGTGATAATTGCGGTGCTGACTATCTCGTTGCTTACTCCTAACGGAAAATTCTGTTTAAGTACGTAATTTTCAAGCGAATATTTAACGCCTGTCATTTTTTTAATGTGAAGTTCTTCTGTAAGTGAAAACACCGAAAAATACCAGTCACTGTATTTCGGATAAAATCCCGTACCTGCTCCCTGTATGGTGATAACATTGTCCTTATCGTGTATTGACATTATACAGGAATGTTCGTAGACATAAATCAAAGTCTGTATATTCGCAAACGTATGGTCAAAACGTCCACCCGTTGCTCCGTAAAGTCTTATGCTATTTGCACCGTTTTCAAGAGCAAGTTTTACAGCAAGCATAGTGTCAGTATCGTCTTTTTCGGGGACTGCCTTGTAAATCTTACCACATGAAGTGATTTTTCCTGTGTAAGAATCCAAATCCCCTGTCAGAATATCGGGAGCTATTCCCAGTTTCTGAGCGTGAACAATTCCTCTGTCCGCACATATAACAAAGTCTGCCTCTGTATCAACAAAACTGTAATCCGGAATTTCACCACCGGCAAATATAAGAGTAGTCATAATTCCCACTCCTTTAACTGTTTTGCTTCTTCATACATTGTGCAGTAACTTTCATGACGGCTTGCGGAAATTTCACCGTTTTGCAGTGCTTCAATAACCTGACAGCCTTTTTCGCATGTGTGTGAACAGTCACGGAAACGACAACCGTTATATTTCCGGAACTCTCTGAAACAGTCTGCTAATTCTTCTTTTCGGATAATGTCATAACGGTTTGTCTCAAACGTCGAAAATCCCGGAGTATCTGCAATATATCCGCCGTCACTGAGTTTATAGAGTTGTGCGTGACGTGTAGTATGTTTTCCTCGTCCAAGTTTCTTACTGATTTCAGCCGTCGGAATATTCAGGTTACTGTCTACAGCGTTAAGGAGCGTTGATTTTCCTGCTCCGGAATTTCCCGTCAAAGCACTTACTTTTCTTTTCAGAAGTCCTTTCACTGTCTCAACCGTTTCCGGATTGCTGTAGTTAATTTCAAATACATCTATACCGATATTCCTGTATATTTCTTTTATTTCCGAACCGTCACCTAAATCCGTCTTTGTGATGACGACAACAGGAGTTATACCCTTATATTCTGCAATAGTTATAAACTTGTCAAGTATAAGGTAATTCGGCGACGGACTGCACGTTGAAACGATAAATATAAGCTGGTCGAGGTTTGCAAGAGGGGGTCTTATAATACAGTTTTTCCTGTCGAGAATTTCAGAAATAACACCGTTCTTTATTTCCACATTATCCCCGACATACGGACTTATTCCTCTGTTGCGGAAAATTCCCCTTGCCTTACATTCAAAAATACCGTCGAGGGTCTCCACAGTGTAGAGACCCCCGAGACATTTTGTTATAATTCCGCTTTTTGCAGATTCACCCATTACTGATATGAGAAGTAGTTACCGTATACATCGAAATATCCGTAACCGTCACCGGCATCACGGTAGTAAACACCATACAATGACGGGTCATAAGAAGTAACAATCGGGTCAGTAACTATCTGCTGAGTAGATTCTGTAGTAGGTTCAGTGTATACAGGTGCTTCTGTCTGAGGTTCAGTCGGTGCTTCCGTAGTAGGTTCAGTCGGTGCTTCTGTCGGAGCTTCAGTAGCCGGCTGAGTTGCATCTGTTGCAGGCTGTACATCACCGTATCCGCCTACTGACCTGAATGCTCCTATAACGTCTTCTGTTTCAGTAGTTACTTCACCTGTAGCGAAATTGAAGAAGTACGTACCAATCTGCGCTCTTACGCCTGTATTGAGGTTTGTGAGGACTACAACTACTGATACGTGTTCACCTGAACCCTTTACGTTCTTACTTGTCTGTTGCATTTCGGGAACGAGGAGAGTATTTGTAGAATCTGTAGAAGTAGAACCGTCTTCATTAGTGATTACGAAGTCCATTACAAATCTGCCGTTTGCACCCTCAGGGAAAGGTACTGTGAAAGGAATTTCGCCGTCGGGAGCAACACCGTTACTTACATAGAATACGATTTCTGTTCCCTCATCAACCTTTTCACCCTTTGCAATGCTCTGCTCAATAACTTTTCCCTCTTCTTCATATGAAGCTCTGAGTTCAGTTCTCGGTTTGAGACCTGCATATTCAGCAAGTGTACAAGCATCTTCTGCAACCTGTCCGACATACTCGTCAACATTTACCTGTCCGGCGTCAACGCCCATACTTACATAAAGTACGATTGTTGCACCCTTGTGAACTTCTGTACCCACTTCGGGCTCTGTACTTATTACATAACCTTTCTGTATTTCTGTGCTTGAAGAATTCTTGATTTCACATTCAAGACCACGCTGTTTTAACTGGTCTCTTGCAAGTTCAGCGTTCATGTTAGCAACGTTAGGTACTTCAATAGTTTCCATACCCTTACTTATTTTTACCTTGAGAGTATCGCCACGTTTAAATTCAGTACCTGCCGGAATATTCTGTTCATAAATGAGTCCCTCATCGAGTTCGTTGTAATCAGAACCTTCCATTTCAAACTGAATGTTGTTTCCGTACTGATTTACAGCAGCGTTGTAATCCATACCGTAGAAATCAGGCATCTTGAAGTCATTTGTCTGACCGTCACCCTTGATAAGTCCGCTGAGGAGAGTTGCAACGAAAATTACTGCAACGATAATTACAACAACAACTATTGCAGTAAGTACCGGTACAACAAGCGAGGAACGTTCCGGCTCGTCGGGGTCATCAGGGTCGTCATATGGGTCGTATGGGTCATTATCATAATTGTCATAAACAGGTTGTTGTTTCTGTTTCTTGTTCTTTTTCACAGGAGGGTCAGCAACTGCCGTACGCTTGTTATTGTTCTGACTGCTGTTTACTTCCATGAAATCTTCCTGCGGAATGTTACCATAATAAGTTGTTTCGTCTTCCTGTTCTTCTTCCTGATAGTAACCGAATGTCATATTCGGATTAACCTTGAAAGCGTCAATATCGCTAATCATTTCCGCTGTTGACTGATATCTGTCAGCAGGATTCTTTTCCATAGCACGCAGAACGATTTCTTCAAGACCGTCCGGAATATCGGGATTCAAGGCTCTCGGACGTTCCGGAATGTCCTTCATATGCATGACGGCGATTGCAACCGGATTGTCGCTGTCAAAGGGCTTGCTTCCGGTAAGCATTTCATACATCATTGCACCTACTGAATAAATGTCGCTCTTTGCATCAGTAACGTCACCGCCTGCCTGTTCGGGACTGATGTAGTGAACGCTTCCTATAGCCTGGTCAGTAGCTGTTTTTCCCTCTTCACGTGCAAACTTTGCAATACCAAAGTCCATGACTTTTATAGTACCGTCAGTGAACATCATTATATTCTGCGGTTTTATGTCACGGTGAACAATTCCCTTGTCGTGAGCGTGCTGTAACGCCCTGAGAATCTGTATCACAAAGTGTACGGTATCTTTCCATGTGAGAACTTTTTCTTCTTCAATATACTCTTTAAGTGTTATACCGTCAATGTACTCCATAACGATGTACTGAATCTTGTTTGAGAATCCTACATCATAGATTTTAACGATATTCGGGTGTGAAAGAACTGCAATAGCCTTTGATTCATTTCTGAATCTGCGGAGAAAATCCTCATTTTCTGCATATTCTTTTTTAAGAATCTTGATTGCAACGTCCTTGTGGTCCATTACGTCAACACCCTTATAGACCTCCGCCATACCGCCTACGCCTATAAGCTCGGTGATTTCGTATCTTCCGTCGAGCTTTTTGCCAATGTACTTATCCATTTCTTCTTTCTTCCTCCTGTTTTACTCAGAAATTACCGCAACAGTCACGTTATCACGGCCGCCCTTGCTGAGAGCTAAGTCAATAAGATTTTGTACCACGTCATCAAAATCAGAATTTATGATAACGTCATATATTTCGTCGTCGGTGCAATAACCGGAAAGTCCGTCCGAACACAACAGCAGATAGATTTTGTCTTCATAGTCAAGTATGAAAGTATCCGTCTGAACTGTCTGGTTCACACCAACTGCCCTCACAAGCATATGTTTCTGAGGATGATTTTCAAATTCCTCCTCAGTAATTCTGCCCTGTTCGTACAGCAGTGACGCAACGTTATGGTCTGTAGTTATACGGAAAACGCCCTCGTTTTCCACAAAGAGATACGCTCTGCTATCGCCGACGTTAGCGATAAACGCTGATTTATTCGTCAGGAAAACCGCAACGCAGGTTGTACCCATACCAAAATTATTGAAATCAAGTTTTGCTTTTGTATAAATCACGGAATTTGCAGCCGAAACTGACGATATAAGAAGTTTGCGGATTTCCTCATCATCAAGACTTTCCCTGTAACCCTCTGAAAAACGCTGGAAAAATTCCTCAACAGCAATTGTGCTTGCTTCTTTTCCGGAATTTTCACCGCCCATTCCGTCGCACACTACAGCGAGAACGTTATGACCAAAATATTCACAACGCACAGCGTCCTGATTTTCGCTTCGTTTCAGACCAATATCCGTACCGGATTTAAATTTCAAAAATCCGCACCTCCGTCCTTGTTCTGTTTATCAGCGTCACGCCTTAACTGACCGCACGCCGCCTCTATATCGCTACCGAGAGTACGCCTAACAGTAGCATTTATTCCCCGACTACAAAGCCTTTTCGCAAAATCCGCTACTCCGTGCCGTGCAGTATGGTAATTTCTTTCCCTGACTTTGTTTACGGGAATGAGGTTGACGTGACAATTTATGCCTTTCAGTAAAACCGCAAGTCTGTCCGCATCTTTGTCAGAGGAATTGACATTTTCAATAACAGCATATTCAAAAGTAACACGCCGTCCTGTATTTTTTATATAAAACCTGCACGCCTCAAGAAGCTCCGATATGTTGTAGACCTTGTTGACAGGCATTATTTCCGACCGACCTTTATCGTCAGCACAATGAAGTGAAACTGCCAGTGTAAGACCCAGTTTCAGTTGTGCAAGTGCATAAATTTTCGGAACTATTCCGCAGGTTGAGAGTGAAACGTGACGGAGACTGAAATTATTTCCGTTACTGTCGGAAAGCAACCGCAGAAACTTCAGCACATTTTCATAATTGTCGAGGGGTTCGCCTATTCCCATAAGGACTACTCCGGAAACTTTAACATCAGAATTTTTTTCCGTTTCGTAAATCTGCATGAGAATTTCCGACGGCTCAAGATTCCGTACAAACCCTGCAATTGCAGAGGCACAGAACCTGCAACCCATTTTACAACCAACCTGAGTTGAAACACATATACTATAACCATAATTGTATTTCATGAGTACAGTTTCGACAAAATTCCCGTCCGGAAGTCTATATAGATATTTTACAGTATTATCTATAGAAGATGCAAGTCTTTTTTGTATATTTAGCTTTTTTATACAAAATTTTCCATTAAGTTGCAGTCTGAGTTGTGCAGAAATATCTGTCATTTTGTCAAAATCGAAAACTCTTTTTACATGAAGCCACTGAAAAATCTGTTTTGCACGGAATTTCTTTTCACCACATTCAACCATAACGCTTTCAAGTTCCGCAAGGCTCATACTCAGAATATCAATTTTTTCCAGAACAATCACCTTACTTTTCTGAATTTTGAAATGAAGAAACCGTCGCTCCCGAAGTGACACGGAAATATATCAGCACTGCTACCGAATGTTGTGCCAAGCGGTTCAGGCAGTATAATCTGTTCAATTTCGGGATGGTTTTCAAGAAGTCTTTCGACTATACAGATATTTTCGGCTTTCCTCAGCGTACACGTTGAATAAACCATTTCACCGCCTGTTGCGAGATACCGCAAAGCGTTTTCAGCTATTTTATACTGAATTTCCGGCAGTCCCGAAAAGTCCCCGAAATTCTTGTATTTTATTTCAGGTTTACGCCTTACAGCACCCAGTCCCGAACACGGAACGTCACAAAGGATTTTAGTGAATTTCGGCAAATCAGGATTGAATTTTGTAGCATCACCGGCAGACGTTTCTATATTTGAAAGTCCCAGCCTTTCCGCACCGTCCCGAATGAGTTTCACACGTTTTTCGTGCAGGTCGAAAGCCATTATTTTTCCCTTGCCGTTCATGAGTTCAGCCATTGTGAAAGCCTTTCCACCAGGGGCGGAACATATATCAAGCACAAGGTCTTTTTCAGTCGGAGCAAGTGCCATACAACATAGTTGTGAAGCCAAATCCTGCACATGAAAAAAACCTTTTCTGAAAGCCTCAGTAGCAGTAACGTCTCCGGAGAGTTCAAAGCAGTACGGCAGAATATTGTTTTTGACTGCCTTTTCCCCGAATAATTCCGCAAACTTTTCCTCAGTACATTTCAGAGAATTAATTCTTACAGTAACCGGAGGATTTCCCAGTGCGTCAGAGAGAAGATTTTCCGCAAGTTCTTCACCGTAATCATCAATAAGACTTTTCACAAACTCCGACGGTGCTGAATACTCAATACTCATTCTCTGCAACCTGTCCTCCGGAAATTTTACGGTTTTGCCCTGTCTTATGAAATTCCTCAGTATAGCATTCACCATTCCGGAAGCACTCGTTTTTCCGAATTTCTTTACAAGCGAAACGCTTTCGTTTACGGAAGCACTGTCGGGAACGTTATCCATAAAAAGTATCTGATAAACTCCGCAACGCAGGATATTCAACACTGTATTGTCAAGTTTTTCAACCGGTCTTGACGAAAACTTATTTATGATATAGTCGAGGTGAATTTTCCGTTCAATCACTCCGTAGTAAATAGCTGAACAGAGTTTTTTGTCACGGTCGTCAAGGTCGGAATTTTTCAGTCCGCTGTTAAGCTGTATGTTTGAAAAACTTCCGCCCGAAAAAGTTTTGCAGAGAAGTTTAACCGCTAAATATCTTGGATTTGACATACCAGCCACCGTTTTAACCCAGTTTTTCACCGGAAGTAAGTTTCTTACCTCTCAGGAAATCCGCTGTTTTCATACGTTTACTGCCCTCTAACTGAATCTCACAGAATCTTATAAGACCGTCACTGCATTTTACAGTAAAATCTTTCGGATTTACTATACAACCGTTTTCAGCATCGGAATTTCCGGAAACTATCTCAGACCTGAAAACTTTCAGTCTTTTTCCGTTAAGAGTAGTGAAACCTGTAACTCCACGTATGGTGTTATGGACTTTCTGCACGCTTTCGGAAAAATCTAAAGCACTCATTTCCTTGCGAATCATAGGCGAATAACTTGAAAGTGAATCGTCCTGTTTTTTCGGTGAAAGAGTACCGTTTTCAATAGCCTGAATGGTTTCCGCAAGTACCTCACCGCCCATTTCTGAAAGTCTTTCGTAAAGTTCCTGATAAATTTCATTTTCGCCTATTTCCGTACTTTTCTTAATAAGCATATCACCGGTATCAAGACCCTCTGCCATCATCATTGAAGTAACTCCGGTTATTTTTTCGCCGTTTAGAATACACCAGTTAATCGGAGCTGAACCCCTGTACGCTGGCAAAAGTGAAGCGTGAATATTGATACAACCATATTTCGGAATTTCAAGAATTTCTTTCGGAAGAATCTGTCCGTAAGCCGTCACAACTATCAAATCAGGGGAAATATTTTTCAGAGTTTCAAGTGACTGCTGTGCATCTTCTCCTTTTCTGAGTGACAAAGGCTGATATACCGGAATATTATATTCCATAGCAACCGACTTTACAGGAGTAGGAATCATTTTATATCCTCTACCTTTCGGCTTGTCAGGTTGTGTGAAAACCGCCGGTATTTCGTGCTGACTTTCAGCAAGTGTGCGGAGACACGGAACAGCAAAATCAGGTGTTCCCATAAATACAATCTTCATATAGTAATCAAGCCTCCTCCGGAACAAAAAATTCCTCCACTATTTCAGTAAACACATGACCGTCAAGGTGGTCATATTCGTGGGCGGTACACTGTGCACCGAGTTCAGTGAAATCACGTTCCCACCAGTTGCCGTTTCTGTCCTGAGCTTTCAGACGACAGTGCATAGGACGTGTAACAAATCCCCATACATTCGGACACGACAGACAGCCTTCTTCTACACGCTGTTTTCCTTTTTTTAAAGTGATTTCCGGATTGACTGCTTCAATAATAGTATTTTCGTCAAGGTGCATTATAAAAATACGTCTGCAAATTCCCACCTGCGGAGCAGCCAGTCCAACACCCTGAGCCTTGTTCAGAGTTTCGTGCATATCGTCAAGTAACTGTGCAAGTTTTTCGTCAAATTTTTCAACCGGTCGGCATACTCTGTGGAGTGCCTCGTCTTTATCTGTTAAAATCTTTCTGAGAGCCATTCTGTTTAAATCCTTTCTTTTACAATCATATATCGCCGTTCATATCAGCATAGACTGAAATTTTATTCATTTCCTTGAGTTTTGCGGAATCTTTAAGTACTCCGCTTATGAAAGTCCTTATTTCAGCTGTATTCTTACACTTCATAGTAATCTGCCAGCGGTATCTGCCATTTATTTTTCCGTAAAAACATTTAACAGGTTTTATAATCATTACCGGAGTTTTTGGTTTCAGTTCGTCAAGTTTTTTCCGCATAAGTCCGTAAACCGAATCAGCACCGTTTTGTACTGAAATATCATCATTTCCCGAAAAAAAGAATATACACATATCACATATCGGCGGAAAAGTCAACGCACGCCGGAGGGATATTTCTTCATTATAGAAACTTTCGTAATCCTGTTCAGCAGATAGGTTTATAATATAGTGTTCGGGAATAAATGTCTGCAATACTGCCCTGCCGGAAATTCCTCCACGACCGCTTCTGCCGACAACCTGAGTTATCAGTGAGAACGTGTGTTCATAGCTCCGGAAATTTCCTGAATAAAGTGCCTTATCAACTGAAAGTACACCGACAAGTGTTACATTCGGGAAGTCGAGACCTTTACCAATCATCTGAGTACCAATCATTATATCATATTTGCCTTTGCGGAAATCAGAAAAATTCGTTTCATATGAATATCTTGAAAAAGTCGTATCAGCGTCCATTCTGAGAATCCTTGCGGACGGGAAATACATTTTCAATTCGTCTTCAAGTTTCTGAGTGCCGAAACCCATACTTCTCAGTCTTTCAGAACCGCAGGAAGAACATTTTGTTACCATTCCGCTTGAATATCCGCAGTAGTGACACATAAGCCTTTTATTTTTCTGATGATACGTCAGTGGTATGGAACAGTTCGGACAATGAATAGGTTTCATACATTCCATACAGTTTATAATGGTATGGTAGCCACGACGGTTAAGAAGTAATATAACCTGTTCGCCGTTTTCCAAATTTCTGTCTATTTCCGCAACAAGTTTTCGGCTAAACTCTGTTCTGTTTCCGTCGTCACGCTCTTCATTCATATCAACTATACTTACTTCCGGAAGAGGCATATTCTGATAGCGTTTTTTTATTTTTATAAGATGATACAGATTTTTTTCTGCCAGATAGTAGCTTTCAACAGACGGCGTTGCAGATGCTAAAAGAAGTGTTGCACCATGATACGCACATCTTCTTTTTGCAACATTGTGCGTTTTATAACGTGGGGCGATTTCCGATTTATAGGTATTTTCGCCCTCTTCGTCCATAATGATGAGCCCTATATTATCAAGCGGTGAAAAAACTGCACTTCTTGTACCTATAACAATATCAGCTTTTCCGGACTTTATACGTTTGTATTCGTCAAGCCTCTGTCCGAGTGAAAGACCGCTATGAATCACAGCCACGCTTTCGCCGAAAAGTGACCGGAAACGGTTAAGAATCTGCGGTGTGAGACTTATTTCAGGAATAAGCATAAGCACTTGTCTGCCAGTCTTTACAGTAGCAGAAATAAGTTTTTCAAATACAGCAGTTTTACCGCTCCCTGTAACTCCGTGCAACAGATAAACCGCCGGTTTATTGGTTTGTACACTTCTGTAAACTTCGTCAAATGCGGACTGCTGTTCTTCCGAAAGAATAGTATCGTCTATATCAATACGACCTTCTGAAAAATCTTCAACACGGCGGAAAGTTTCAACTTCGTATTCTTCAGCAACGCCGTTTCTTACGAGATTGGAAATAACTACTCCGGTAACTCCGCACATATAAGCGGTCTCACGTGAAGAGGCATTATTTTCAGACAAAAAATTTACAACTGTTTTCTGTTTCGGAGTGAGTTTGAAATTTTCCGGACTTTTTATATAACTATCAGTAAGACGTACCATTTTTATTGAAGCGTCGCCGACTTTCTGCCGAAAAATATTATCAGAATTTAAAGCTCCGCTTTCACAGAGTTCGTCAATAGTTTTTCTGCCTTTTTTAGAAATGAAGTCTCCGATAAACTCATTAAGTTTTTTATTACCGGAAAATTTTTTCAGATTTTCGAGAAGTGAATTTGCCTTTTCGCTGAGTGTATCGGCAAGCACAAAACTTTCGTTGATATAGAATTTTTCCGTTATTCTGCCGTTCATTGCAGGCGGAATCATTGTTTTCACTGCATCATAGTATGTGCAGAATGTATAATCACGGAGATAATGCACTATTTCAATCATTTCTTCTGAAAGCACAGGCTTATCGTCGATTACAGAAATAATTTCTTTCAGCCCTTTAATACTGCCAGAAGTGATTTTCATTACAGCACCTACACGGTTAGAATCTCCCCTACCGAATGGCACAATCACTCTGCACCCGCACTCTAATGAAAAATTTTCCGGAATTACATAACTGAAAAGCATATCAAAAGAATAAGCCGTATTGCTTACAGCAATTTCAGCAACAAGTGACATTATTCACCATGTAAAAGCGTGTTTACAATTTTGCATTTACCGCTTGCTATTTCTTCAACAGCGGTTTTTACCGGTTTTTCCTCTAAAGTCTGTTCATTTTTATAGAGTTCGTCGGAAATCTCTCTTGCACGTTTTGCGACGGCGATTACAAGTGAATAACAACTCTCATTCTTTGAAATAATCTGATTTACTGCTGGTCTAAGCATTTTCTAACACCTCATTTATAATATCGTCCGAAAATTCCGATTTAAGCCTTTCTGCACGCATTACCGCACAAAAATCATCAACGGCATCTTCAAGGACATTGTTCACAATAATATAATCATATTTTCCTGCCTGAGCAATTTCACCGGTAGCTTCTGAAATTCTCTTTTCAATAACTTCGTCGGTTTCAGTACCTCTTTTTTTAAGACGGCGACGGAGTTCCTTTATTGACGGTGGCATTACAAAAACAGAAACTGCTTCAGGTCTTTTCTGCATAACTTTCATTGCACCCTGTACTTCAATTTCGAGGATAACGTCAGTACCTTTTTCGAGATAATCGTCAACTTCCGAAAGAAGTGTACCGTAATAATGGTTGCAATATCCGGCATATTCAAGAAAAGCATCTTCTTTTATTTTATTCTCAAACTCTTCATTACTTATAAAGTAATAGTTTACTCCGTCTTTTTCGTTTTCACGAGGCTGTCGTGTAGTCGCTGAAACTGAACAATGATAATTGCCGTTTTTCAGGATTTGTGCGAGCATAGTACCTTTTCCGCAACCGGACGGAGCAGAAAAAACTATAAGCCTTCCCTTGTTCATAAAATATCCCTCCTTATTCATTAAGACGAGTCGCAAGAGTTTCAGCAACAAGCGAGGATAATATAATATGTCCGCTGTCCATAACAATTACGGCTCTTGTTTTTCTACCGTAAGTAGCATCAATTGCCCTGCCCTCGTCACGTGCTTCCTGTACCATTCTTTTGATAGGAGCAGATTCGGGACTGACTATAGTAACAATTCTTTCGGAAGAAACCATATTTCCATAACCTATATTTATAAACTTCATAGGATTCACCTACTCGATATTCTGAATTTGTTCACGGATTTTTTCAATTTCGGCTTTCATATCAACGACAATTTTCGTTATACTCAAATCCTGAGCCTTTGAGCCGATTGTATTAACCTCACGGTTCATTTCCTGTACAATAAAATCAAGTTTTCTTCCTACCGGTTCATCGGATTCAAACATACTTTTAAGCTGTGATATATGACTGCGTAAACGCACCGTTTCTTCATCGACTGCTATTTTTTCAGCAAAAATTGCTGATTCAGTAAGTATACGCTGTTCGTCAATATCCTTGTTTTCAAGGAGTTCTGAAATTTTCTGATACAATTTGTTACGATAATTCACAACAGTCTGAGGGGAAAGCTTTTCAACCTGTGCAACCATTTCAAGAATAAAATCAGCTTTTGCAATTATGTCAGATTTAAGTTTTCCGCCCTCTGTCTGACGCATTTCAACAAATTTCTGTAAAGCCTCGTCGGCGACCTCACGAATATCCGCCCATATTTGTTCCTGATTGTCGGGAGCTTTCTGAACAACGAATATCTCAGGAAGTTTTATAAGTTTTGAAAGAACCAAATCATCTTCAAGATTCAGTTCGTCCGAAACGCTCCGGAGAGCGTTCACATATCCCTCAGCGACAGCCTTGTTTATAGAGATTTCAGAATCTTTCGCTTCAATATTGTTGATAGTAACTGAAATTTCAACTTTTCCCCTTGAAACCGAAGTTTTCAGGAGAGTTTTCAGTTTTTCGTCTATATAACTGTAAGCACGGGGAATCCTTGAGGAATATTCATAATATCTGTGATTAACGGAACGGATTTCAACCAGTATATCACGTCCGGAAAGAACTTTCTGCGCTCTGCCGTAGCCTGTCATACTTTTTGTCACTTTGTTCGCCTGCCTTTATAATAATATGTATTATTATACCACTATTCAGTATAAAATGCAAGCATTTTAAGAAAAAAATAAAGGGACACCGAAGTGTCCCCTTTTGTATTTAATTTATTAACTGACTATTACTTGCTTGAAACAGCATTGAGTTCGTCTGTTGTCATCGGGAAATCTGAAGTTGAGATAAGTTTAGCCTGAGACATCTGAATAGCAAGAGCGTCCATGTTTGTTAACTTGCTTCCGTTGTCTATAACGTCGCCGTTGAGCTGACCCTGTTCAGTAACTGGGTACTCGCCTGGGTTAGAGATAGACTGCATAATGAGTACAGCGTCAGAAATGTTTACTTCGCCGTCAACGTTAGCATCGCCCCAGAGAGTTACCTTGAGGTCGCTGTCAGAAGTGTCATCTGTTGGGTCTGTCGGGTCTGTTGACTCCTCACCATCATTAAGAGGTTTAACCTCAGGATAGAGGAGAGCCATAGAACCGTAAGCCATAAGAGCGTCACCGTGGTGCCAGAATCTGTGTAACTTGAATCTATAACCGGAAGTTTCGCCTGTTTCGTCATAAACTTTCTTAGCTTCCTGGAACATCGGGTCATTAGCATAGCTTTCACGGATAGAAGCGAATGTAGCACCAGATTCGAGCTTAGAACCGTCAGGCATTGTTCCCTTGTAGTAATCAGGGATATAAACATCCTGTTCAAATGCTCTCTTAAGGCTTCCGTTGCTGTCTTCAAATGCGATACCGATTTCGTCACGACCAAGATTCCACTGAGAGCTGAGGAGCTTGTTAGCAAGGTAGAGACCTTTTTCAGCTACTGTTGTACCCTCTTTTGTAGCAAATTCAGCGTCAACACCCTCTGCCTTAGCGTAGTACATAAGAGTATTACAGAGTGAAGAAATACAACCAACGTCGCCCATACCGTAACCTGTGATTGTACAGTGGAGTTTCTGGTTACCGTCAGGATTGTAAGTACCTGTCCATGTGTCAGGAACAACAGTATAGTCAGTATCAGATGTACCCCAGTCGAGATTTGAAGGCATAGCGTAAGCCATATAAGTGCCGTCTTCTGTTGTATAGTCAAATTTCATATTCTGTTCAAACCAGTCAACCCATCTTTCGATAAGAGCCTTGAGAGCTTCTTCGAGTGAGAGACCGCCGAATGTCATGCCACTGATAGCATCGCTTGGACCGTTAGTCTTTACATAGTAGTAAAGTTCTGTAAGTCTCTGCATAGGCCATACCTGGTTACCAATCCAGTGGTTAGAACCTGGGTCAGCGTATACAGGGTGAGGAACGTAAACCATGTCATAGAAAGTCGGATAGCCGTCTGGATACTTTTCATAACGTCCTCTATAGGAGTTTGTACAACCACCAGCGAAAGGACCTTCAACAGACTGTAACCAAAGATACATTTCAATCTGTCTCTTGAATGATTCCTGATAGTCCTTAACAGCGCCATTAGACTTCATGCCAGCTTTCAGACCTGCATCGTCAATAAGAGCGTAAGCAGCAAGTGGGTTCTGATAGAACTGATGTGAATGTGAAGCACCAATCTGCCAAGCCCAGTCATAATTTCCGAGAGCTCCGCCCCATGATGTATACCAAGCCATGAGGTAGTGCTGACCGCCTGCATCACCTAATGTGTTTCCGTCGTTACCGCTTGACATAATATTCTGACAACCGATAGCGTGATAGTATTTATCAAACATATCGTTACGGCACTGGTCACCCATCTTACCAGCAAGTGCTGTAACTTCGTCATTGCCTGCACCGAACTGGTTAGCAAAGTAAACAGCCTGAATAGCACGGTCTTCAGCGTCAGGAGCGTTTGTAAATGCGTACTGAGCAGCAACGTTAGGACCATTGAAAATACCCTTTATACCGTCCTGGTTACCGTATTTGAGTTCTTCAATACATGGATGCGGAACAGTTTCAAAACAGGATTCCTGTTCACCACGCTGGAATGTATTGATAAATGTGAATTGACCTGTGCCTGCACCTGGTGTGCCACCGCCGAAACCATACCAGTCGTCAACGTCTGCGAGCCAGTGCATGAGGTAGTAACCATTATCACTGCCGTATGTGTTTTTGAAGATGTTGTACATCGGGTTAACAGCATCTACACCAGCATTGCTTGTAGGATATTCGTTAGGAGTATCAAGTTCGGGAGCAGTATCAGCCTTAAGTCTCTGCTGATTCCAGAGTGACTTGTAATTTACCTTGTTCATTTGACCTGAAGCCTCAGACCAACCAGGAATAATAGCTTCCATAGTCTTCCATGCTTTCTTGAGGTCGCCTGCTGTACCGGAGATAGTACCGTTGTTAACGAGAATATCGTGCATAGCTGCAACCCATGAAATATAGGACATAGCTTCTGAAGTTGTTTCATGACCATAGTCAGGTGCTTCAATACAGAGAGTTTCTACTGAGTGGTACGGAATACCGAAAGAATCTCCTCCGTTGTTCTGTGAGCTGAGATAGCCGTTTTGTACGCCGTTTGTGATAACGTCATCATAGAGTGATGCGAACATCGAAGCGTATGATTCGTTAGCACCGTCCTCTGTAGCAAACGAGTTATCATTAGCTGCTGATGTGAATGCAGGCATAACTGCTGTTGCTGACATAACGGCAGAAAGGATTCCGGCTGTCAAAGCCTTGGTCTTTTTGCTTATCATAAGTTTTTACCCCTCTCATAAAGATTTGATAAAATAAAAATATAATTTCTCTCCGTATTACAGGAAAGAAAACGTATACGAAAACAATTGAAATAATTCGTACACTGCATACCGGATTCACAGTACCGGCACACAACTGTGAACCGCCTGTTAAGGCTTCCTGACCAGTCATTGAAAATGCTGACTATACAGGCTTGAAATCCGACAGTCCCTGCCGTATTGTACATTGTACCATAAAAATTTATTTTTGTCAAGAAAAAACTTAATAAAACCTTATCCGTCTGAAACAGTTGGAGTTACAGCTTATTTTCTTTCAAGTTTAATTATATTCTACATTTTAATTTATGTCAACAGTTTATCGGATTTTCATTTTTGTAAAATCAATTTTTGTTGTATTGCACACAATATGGAATCTTTTTTTGTACAATTTGTATATCAGCAGTCTGTCAGAAAATCCGAAAATATTAATTGAATATGAACATATATTATTTTTTAAAATAAAATATCAAATTCATCTTATTTACAATAAATGTTCACGTATTTCACACAGCCGTGGTATAATATTTTTACTGGTATTTTATGTGTAAATAAATTTTCTGCCGACTGATTTCCACAAGGAATTAATATCTGATTCATAGTTTATTCATATTACAGACATATTTTTCTGTCATAATAAAATGACGTGTTTTTTTAAATTTTACTGTATAATTGCCTCGTGCATTAAATAATTACAGAAAGAAAGGAGAAACTCATGATTACTATTGAAAATCTTACAAAATTTTACGGCAAGAACCGTGCTGTAAACAATATCAGTTTTACAATAAATGATAATGAGATTCTTGGTTTTCTTGGTCCTAACGGTGCAGGAAAATCAACCACAATGAACATGATAGCCGGCTATCTTCCCATGTCCGGCGGTACTGTCAAGATAAGCGGTACTGACATTTCAAAAGAACCTGTCAAGGCAAAAGCAAAAATCGGTTATCTTCCGCAAGACCCACCCGTATATCCCGATATGAGAGTAAAGGAATATATGTCATTCTGTGCAGGTCTTAAACGTATCCCACGTTCAAAAAGAAAAGACGAAATTCAGCGTGTTATGGAACTTCTCCGAATAACAGATGTTAAGGACAAGCTGATAAAGAATCTTTCAGGCGGTTACAAGAGACGTGTGGGATTTGCTCAGGCTATTATGGGAAGTCCCGATTTTATCATTCTTGACGAGCCGACAGTCGGTCTTGACCCTAATCAGGTTATTGAAGTACGTAACATCATAAGAGAACTTAAAAAATCCCATTCAGTAATATTCAGTTCGCACATTCTCAGTGAAGTCAGTGAAGTATGCGACAGAGTTGTCATTATCAACAAAGGCGACATAAGAGCTATTGATACTATTGAAAATCTTGAAAAGTCTTTCGGTGCTACCCTTATACTGCATATCAAGGTAAAAGGCTCAAAGACAAAATCGGCTTCCATTATCGAAATGACAAAGGGAGTAAAAGAAATTACAGACATAAGTGAAGAGGACGGAAATATATTCAGTTTCACCACACAGCTTGACGGTGATGCAGAAGAAGTCCGCCGTCGTCTTATGTCCGAACTCATAAAGAACAATGTTGATATTGTAGAAATCTACACCGATAAACCGAATCTTGAAAATGTATTCATTCAGCTGATAAACCGTCCGGTAAACAGCGGTAATCTTATGGATTTGGTCAATGAAATAGTACCCGAAAAAAATTCCGAACAACTCACAAAGGAGGATAATAACTGATGTTTCCTATTTACAAGAAAGAACTGCAATCGTTCTTTTATACACCGTTTGCATATACACTGACAGCGTTGTTTATGTTGCTGTTTACATATATGTTCAATATCCCGATAAGCAATATAGACCAAAGCACATTACAGTTTTCATTTACAGAAATCTTCTACAATGTAATATTCTATTTCATATTCCTTATACCAATAATGACTATGCGTACATACGCCGACGAAAGAAAATTCGGAACGGAAGTCCTGTTAATGACCGCTCCCGTAAGCGTACTTAAAATGGTACTCGCAAAGTTTTTTGCAAATATCACTGTATTCATATTTATGATACTCGGCTCGACAATTTTCCCGATTGTTACTGCAATAAACGGTGAAGTAGTAATCAGTCAGCTTATATGTGCATATATCGGATTCTTCTGCTGGGGGGCAATGTACATAGCCCTCGGTATGCTTGTATCGTCATTTACTGAAAGCTCAATACTCGCCGGAATAATCGGTGAAATAGCAATGTTTATCTTCCTTTTCATAGATGACTTTTCACAGACCGCATTTATTTCACAGTTTCCGAAGGTCCAGTCTGTATTATATGCATTCGCCGCACAGCCGAGATTTGCTTACTTCTCACAGGGATTCATACGTCTTTCAGATATAGTATTCTTTATTTCGGCAATCGTCGTACTTATCGCTTGGAACTTCATTTCAATCGAAAAAAGACGTTGGAACAGGGGGTAATCAGTCATGCAGAAAAAGAAATTCAATCTTTCGGGAATATTTGCAATTATCCTTTCAATTCTCATACTGCTGATAGCGATTCCGATAAACCTTATCTTCTCATATGCTGACAAAATTTATGATATGACCCCTGCCGGAAAATATACTCTCAACGAAAAAACTGTTGAGTTGCTTGACGCAACTTCCGACAAACAGATAGAAATATATTATCTTTATGAATACAACCTTGCTATATTCCAAAGCTCGCCGGAATTTCTTCCGCTTTACCACACGCTTGACGAACTTTCCAAAAGAGACAATATAACTCTTACTACTTTCAATCCTAATCAAGAACCTGACAGGGCATCAGCACTTGACCCTTCTGGTATTCTCGGAATAAGTGAGGGTGATATTTTCGTAAAGTGCGGTGACGTTATAAAGAAAGTAGGTTCTGAAAGAATCTTCCAGAAAACCGCAGACGGAGTATTTGAGTATGCCGGTGAAGAACTTATTGCAAGTGCTATCAAGGTATGTACAAGCGGTTCACTTCCGACCGTTTACTTCCTCACAGGTCACGGTGAAAAGTCTATCAACGACAGTTACGAAACATACGCCACACAACTTAAAGCAAACAATTACGACGTTCAGGAAATCAACCTCGACGAAACAGGGGAAATCCCCTCAAATACAGCTATAGTATATATTGTCGGACTTACAAAAGATATTACCGATAATGAATTTAACCTGCTCAGCAATTATGCAGACCACGGCGGAAGTATTGCAGTTTTCGCATCTCCTTGCGATACAAAGGGACGTTTCAATAATCTTGACGAATTACTTAAAAAATTCCAGCTCGGTATCGACTATAACTATGTTACAGAAACAAACAGCGTTAATCAGTTACAGGACAGAGAAGCTAAACAGAGCGATAATTATTTCCGTGTACAGTACACACCCGCTACAGAAGATTTCACTGAAGACCTCACAACAGATATTAATTACCTTATAAGTCAGGGCGACTATATCGCAGGTATCTCAAATACAAGAAGTGTTTATGAATACACAATCGAAAACGCTTACATTGAAAAGTCGCCGATAGTTCAGAACATTCTTGACGCTACTACTTCAAAGTACACAACAAAAAGTACCCCTATGGGTGGCGACACTTTTTCATCAAATGAAGCGGAAGAATTAACCGGTGAAGCACTCTATTTCGGTTACTACTCATACAACAAGCAGACACTCGGAAAACTTATTCTTTTCGGTACAACTGACGTTATGGATATTGACAAGGTTTATCCTACAATTTCAGGTACACAATATCTTGCAATATTCTCAAATACATGGCTTTACGATACAGATATTGAAATGGGCATAGGTAACAAGGCAAATTCCTATGATACAATGCACTTTGCAGATGCTGATGAGGCTCAGGCAGTTCTCAGAACATTTGTAATAATCCCGATAGTTGTTGCAATAATCGGCGTTGCAGTATGGCTCAAGAGGAGATATGCATAATATGAAAAAAGTTATTATAGCAATGATTGCTCTGCTCGTGGTGGCTGGAGGTTCTTTCGGAGCTTTCCTCGCCGTCAAGAACAAAAGCGACAAGGAAACAGAAAAGCAGGTTTCAGAACTTGCCGACAATGTACTTTTCAGTTTCGACAGTGAAAGTATAACGGAAATCAATTTCGACTGTCCTGACGGTCAGTATAAAGCCGTCCGCAATGAAGAAGACAAATGGAAACTCGACAGCGGTGAATTTACTATCGACCAGACTTATATTGATACTTTACTGTCATTGGTTTCAGATTTTACAGCAGAAACAAATTTCGGTGAAGCTGACAGTGCAAAAAAAGCAATGTATGGTCTTGAAAATCCTGCCGAAACCATAACTCTCTCTGACGGAACAAACAGTTATACAATTTATTCCGGAAACATCACCCCTACAAATGACTATTATTATATAATGGTTGAGGGCAAAAACAAGATTTATACGGTTGATTCCATTCACGGAAGTGTTTTAAAGCCAAGCCGTCTGATGATTAAATCAAAAGATTTGATTCCTTACTCAACAGGTGAAATAAAACAGATTACTGTCAAAAAAGACGGGGAAATCGCTTATGACCTTATATTTGACGAGGAAACTTTAACGTGGTCAATGCCTGAAGAATATTCAAATCTGCCTTTTGACCAGACTGCTGTTTCTTCAATGCTTACAACTTTCACACGTCTTGAGGCTCAGCAACTGCTTGAAGAACATCTTGAAGATTTAAGTAAGTATGGTTTTGATAAGCCGACGGCAGAAGTTACTGTAAAAGGTCTTGACGGTACTGAAAAGAGTTTCGTTGTAGGCGGAAAAAATGACGAAAACAGAACTTATACATATGTTTTGCAGAAAGACTCAAATCAGGTACAGATATACAATATTTCAGAATTAAATTTTATAAACAATACTCCTGTCAATTTCCTGCCGGATTCTTTCACATCTGCCGGAATGTATGACGTTACCGGTTTTGAGTTTACATTCGGAGATAATCACGATTCTTTCACAATGGATATGAACGAAAGAACACTTTCAGTAAACGGTGAAGATATAGATATTCAGAAATCAGAAACCTCAACTACTTTCCAGAATTTCTATAACTCGTTTTCAGTACTTATATTCACTGATACTGACGTTAAAGCTACTCCCGACAACTCAGACCCTCTTGTTACTGTTATATACCATACCAAAGACGGTACAGATGTTAAAGTGGATTTTGTTGACAACGGCAACGACAAGTGCTATATTTTCAGAGATGACGTTTACACAGGCGGTCTTATTGACATTGCAAAAATCAACGGAAAAAATTCAGTGCGTTCATTCTATGATGCTTTCTGCGAATACGCCGGAATTATCAAAACAGTCCGTAATATGCCCACATAATGAATAAATGTATTTTCCCCTGTCTTCCGACGGGGGAATACACTGTATGCTTGATTTATACGTAAAAATATGTTATAATACTTAAGTAAACATAAATATTACTGTTCCGCTTATCGACGGCAAAATAAAAAACGGACGGTAAGCCGTCCGTTTTCGGTAAATATCACTTGTCTGCCCTGCCCTTAATATCCGACATCTTATGCACTGAATCGTCTTTTTCCCTCGCAAATCTCACCTGATACTGTGATGTAAGCAACATAACAGAGTTAGGAAAAAACTTCTCTCCGTATTCTTCGATAACCTTTTCAAACTCTCCGTTACGTCTGAGGAGGTCGGCTTTTAACAGCACAAAATTATCGTCATCTTTCAGAGGACTGTTTTCAATAATGCTTATAGCTTCCGTACGACATTCTCTTGCTTTTTCTGAGTTTTTTTCGTCGTCAGATATCCATGAAGCATACAGATACGACTGCACTGCTTCGGCGTAATCACGGTTTTTCAGGCTTACAAGGGCTTTGCGGATAAATCTTGAAACAAGTGTATTATCAGTTTCAATACCGCCAAGTGTTTTATACTCCGTGCTTTCAAGGTAACTGCTATCTGTTTCAAGAGGTGTTTCAAGACTTCCGTTACAGTATCCACATTCAGAGCATTCCATTACCCAGTAATCCATAGTGAAACGGTGCGGTTCAGGCGGTCTCAAGTCCATATCAGGTACGCCGGAAACTTCCACTTCTGTTATAACTGTATGTGCGGACTTTTTACCGCATACACTGCACGTAACTTCAATTGCTTCAGTTTTCATAAAAAACTGCCCCTTTCTTCATTATAATAAGCTGATTATATCATAATTGATATACATTGTCAACACGCTTTTTTTCAGAAAACTGTTTACAAAAAGCTCCGGATATGATATTATATAAAGGCAGTAATTTTTATAAGGAGGTGAAAACCGTTATTGAAGTCCAATATATCACGAAGTAAAAACACCCGTGATTTTTTCAGTAACGTGTAAAATGCCGGAAAAAAATCAAAATCAAAAAATCAGAACCATTGCATTTATTGAGGCGATTGTAATTCTTGTGCTTGCTATTCCGCTGATAATCTTTACTCTTAAGCCGAAGAATACTGTTCCCACAATAAACAATGAAACCGACGTAAAGACAAGTGCAAATCCTGAAACAGAGGGAATAGTTTATCTTAATGAAATTGTTACTACAGAGACAAGCATATCAACCATACCTTTTACTGAAACAACATTATCAACAACTTTTACAGAAACTACTCAGAATGTAACCATTCCTAAAACCAACAGAAACAGCTATTCTTTCTATAAGGACAAAAATCTGACTACTTCAATAAAAGGTATAGACGTTTCGGAATTTCAGGGCTATATAGACTGGCAAAAGGTAAAAGAATCAGGAATAGAATTTGCTTTTATCAGAATAGGTTGCCGTACTTATGCAGACGGAGGAATTATTTTCGATAACAGATTCAAGGAAAATCTCTATTCCGCTGACCGTGCAGGCATTAAAACAGGCGTTTATTTCTTCTCACAGGCACTTACTGTTGAGGAAGCAATTGAGGAAGCAGATGAAGTTATTGAAGCTATCAGACCTTTCAATATTACTTATCCTGTTGTATTTGACTGGGAAATCATTGCAGAAGATTATGCACGTACAGATGAAATTTCAATAGACTCTCTTTCCGACTGCTGTGTTGCTTTCTGTGAACGTATCAAGGAAGCCGGTTATACTCCTATGATTTATCAGAATACAAGTACACTGATTTACAACATAGACCTGCCACGAATAAAAGAATATGATATATGGCTTGCTGAATACAGCGACCAGCCTACATATTACTATGACTACAAAATATGGCAGTACACAAGCGAGGGTCACGTTGACGGTATTTCAACAGACGTTGACCTGAATGTAAGTTTCAAGGACTACAGCAAATAATCTACAATTAAAAAACTGCTTTATTATCTGTTTTATGCAGAATAAAAAAGCAGTTTTATTTTTATGTTGAATTATGCATCATTCAGTATTCTCATTGAGTTGATTCTGTAACCGCCGTTATCATTCTTTGAGAGACTGTATTCAGCAGTCTTTGAAACAGACTTTTCCATCCATTCGGGGTGTTCGTCAACATATTCAACGTTAACTATATAATTACCGTTTTCCTTTAATACGGAAACGACTTCAGGAGAATATGTAAAAGTATCGGGTTTCACCTGTACGCTATATGACTGAGCTTCTTCATTGTAATAGAATTTTGATTCAACAGTACTTACAGTAGAATGAGTAATTGTGGGAATATCTTCACCGAAAAGCTCAACGGCAAAATTTTCAACGTCAACAGCAGGAATAATAACTACTCCCATTCTCTCTTTGTACTGCGAAATTTTTTCCTCGTCTATAATAGCAGACCATATTGAAGCACTTATAATCTGGTCGTTAGGAAGTTCCAAAGGATTGTCAAATTCATTTATATCCATAATTACAGCAGGATATACAGCTTGTGCAAACTTGTCCTTAGAAGACTTTCCGCCACCCATATTTGAAATACAGGTGTTTATGATAGCGATTACTCCGACTATAGCAAGTATTATACAAACAAGTCCCAAAAGATTGTATTTACCTTTATTCTCACTAACACCAGTAGAAACTTTTTCAGTTTGCTCCGTAAGATTGTTTTTTGTTTTTTTGTCGGGTACAGATTCGGATTTCTTCTTGTTTTCAGGGGCTTTCTTTTCGGATTTTCCAGAAGTTTCTGTTTTCTTTTCCGTTGCCTTTTTTACTTCCTTATTTTCCGTTTTCTTTTCTGTACCGGAATTTGTCTTTTTATTTTTATTCTGTCCGGATTTATCCGACTTCTTTTCTTCAGATTTTACTTCCGGTTTGGTTTCAGGCTTCTTTTCCAACGGTTTCGATTCCTGCTGGGTTTCAGACTTCTTTTCCACTGGTTTCGATTCCTGCTTGGTCTCGGACTTCTTTTCTACAGGTTTTGATTCCTGCTTGGTCTCGGACTTCTTTTCTACTGGTTTATTTGTCGAATTTTTCTTCTTCTTTTTCTTGTTTTGGGAAGTATTCTCCTGTTTCTTTTCGGGAGCTTTTGCCTGATCAGCAACCTTTTCAGCTTTCGGTGCAACAATCTTTTCAGGCTCTTTTTTCGGAACTTCATCATTGATTATTGCCATTGCTTCGCTTATGCTTTTCAGTGTACTTTCCGTACTTTCTTTTATCTCCTCAACAGTAAATAAACCGTCATATTCTGAAACTTCTTTTTCTCCGGAAACTTTTACAGGTTTCTTTTCCGGAATCACTTTTTCCTGTTTTTCCAGATTGTCATAATCCGGAAGTTCTCCGATTATTATACGTTTCTTTTTAGGAGCAGTTTTTTCCGGTTCGGGAGATGTTTTCGGGACAGCAGGCTGTAAACGTTTAAGTTTTTTAACAGCAGGTGCAGGACGAGAATCTTTTTCGCTTTTGATAACGTTAAGAAGTTCGTCCGGCGACATATCATCATATTTGCTTTTAATATGTTTTTCTTCCGGCGGTTTCGGAGAATCTTTCTTAAGATTATTCAATGCATCATTAACGTCTTTTCTTATCATTTATACTTCCCTCATCTTATCTGACCGTTGCCGTTTATAAGGTACTTTACAGTTGTAAGCTCAGTAAGTCCCATTGGTCCACGTGCGTGAAGTTTCTGAGTGGAAATTCCTATTTCTGCCCCGAAACCAAATTCTCCGCCGTCCGTGAATCTCGTTGAGGCGTTCACGTAAACAGCAGCAGCGTCAACCTGTTTCTGAAACTTCTCAGCATTTTCAAGCGACTTTGTAACGATACATTCGGAATGTTTTGTGCCGAATTTTCTTATATGTGCAATAGCCTCGTCAACATCGTCAACAACCTTTACGGAAATAACATAGTCAAGAAACTCTGTAGCATATTCCTCGTCTGTAGCCTTTTCAACGCTGTCTCCGAGAATTGCAATAGTTCTGTCGCAACCGTAAATCTTAACGTTGTGTTCCTTGAATCTTTCCGCAATCATAGGCAGGAATTTTTCCGCACAGTCATTGTGTACCAAAAGGCTCTCAATAGCGTTGCAGACTGACGGACGTTGTGTTTTACCGTTATCAGCAATGTCAACCGCCATTTCCAAATCTGCGGAATCGTCAACATATACGTGACAGTTTCCTGTACCTGTTTCAATAACAGGCACTGTTGCAGTATTCACAACCGCCTGAATAAGTCCCGCACTTCCTCTCGGAATAAGCACGTCAAGGTATTTGTTGAGTTTCATAAGTTCGTTAGTAGTCTCACGTGAAGTATTTTCAACCACCTGAATAATATCTGCCGGAAATCCTGCTTCCTCAACAGCTTTACGCATTATGTTTCCGAGACATTTATTTGAGTTTATAGCCTCTTTACCGCCTTTCAGAATAACAGCGTTTCCTGCTTTCAGACAGAGTGCAGCAGCATCTACTGTAACATTCGGGCGTGATTCAAAAATGATTCCGATTACGCCAAGCGGAGTACGTGTCTTTGAAATCCTGAGACCGTTAGGACGTGTGAAACCTTCAATAATCTGTCCTACAGGGTCGTTAAGTGCGATAATTTCGTCAACGCCTTTTGCCATACCTGCAATACGTTTTTCGTCAAGTTTCAATCTGTCCTGCATGGATTCAGACATACCGTTTTCCTTTGCTTTTTCCAAGTCCTTTGCGTTCTCCGACATAATCAAGTCAACGTTTTCAGCAAGTGCCTTTGAAATAGCTGAAAGAGCGTTGTTTTTCTGCAAAGTAGATGCCGAGGAAATAGTCGGTTCTGCGTTCTTTGCCCTGAATCCGAGTTCTTCTGTGTAATTCATAATATTTCACCTCATTATAAAATTTTACGCTTTGAAAAATGTTCCCAGTTCCTTATCTTCAAAAAGGTCATACAGCAAATCGGGATTTTTGCCGTTCATTATAACCATGTCAATACCTGCATTTCCTGCAATTTTCGCCGCATTGATTTTAGTAGACATTCCGCCAGTACCGAGACTTGTACCTGCTCCGCCTGCTACCTTTTCGATTTCGGGAGTGATTTTTTCCACGAAATCTATCGGTTTTGCATTTGGATTGGTGCGTGGGTCGTCGTCGTAAAGTGCATCAATATCCGACAGTATCAGTAACAGGTCGGCTTCCGAAAGTTCAGCGACAAGTGCGGACAACGAATCATTTTCACCTATTTCAAGTTCAAGTTCGTCAATAGCGATAGTGTCGTTTTCGTTGATTATCGGGATAACTCCCATACTTATGAGACTTTCAACCGTATTCCTGAAGTTATTACAATGATTCGGATTATTTATAATAGTCTTCGTCAACAGAATCTGTGCAACTGTTACGCTGTACTTCTCAAACATATCATCATATATATGCATAAGTTCGCACTGTCCGACAGCAGCGACAGCCTGTTTCATACGAGTATCTTTCGGTTTGCTTGCAAGTCCGAGTTTACCCGAACCAAGTCCCATTGCTCCTGAAGATACTATTATAATTTCACGTCCGGAATTATGCAAATCCGATATTACACGCACAAGATTTGTCATACGGCGTATATTGAGTTTACCGGTTTTGTGTGCAAGAGTAGACGTCCCAAGTTTAATAACTATTCTCTTTTTTTCAGAAATGTTCCTCATCATTCAAATCTTTCCTTTAGTTTACTTTATTAACGGGAGTACCGTTCAGCCAAGCCTTTATATTTTCGCATACTATTCCTACAAGACGGTTTCTTGTCTCAAAAGACGCCCACGACGTATGCGGAGTTATAACGCAGTTACGAGCGTTTTTCAACGGAGTATCAGGCGACATAGGTTCTTTTTCGAGAACATCAAGATATGCACCGGCAATCTTCTCCTGATTGAGTGCTTCCGCAAGGTCTTTTTCATTTACGACTGCTCCCCTTGACGTATTTATAAGAATCGCTGTCTGCTTCATTTCCGAAAGCAGTTCAGCATTTATAATGCCTTTTGTCTTTTCTGTGAGCGGACAATGGAACGTAAGTATATCAGCTTTTTTAACTGCTGTCATAACGTCCGTAACTTCATATGGACAGTCAACCGGTTTTGTACGTGTACTTATTACAATGTTCATATCAAAAGCCTTTGCAAGTTCAGCAACTTTTCTTCCGATTGAACCATATCCGACTATTGAAATAGTTTTTCCTGCAAGTTCAGCAGTAGGTATCGGGAAATATGAAAATGAGGGAAATTTTTCCCATTCGCCGTTTTTTACAGCAATGTCATAATCACGGATTTTATTGCAGTAGTCGAGAATATACGCAAAAGTCTGTTGTGCAACCGCGTTTGTTGAGTAAGAGCCTGCATTACATACGGTAATATTTTTTTCTTTTGCATACTCTATGTCAATATTGTTGTAACCGGTCGCAAAAAGTCCTATATATTTAATATTCGGACATTTATCAATTACTTCACGTGTAATCATAACCTTGTTACAGAGGACTATTTCAGCATCTCCTATATTTTCAGCAGTTTCTTCCGGAGAAGTAAGCGGAATTATTTTCACATCTCCGAGTTTCTCAAGAGATGTGGTTGAAATATCTCCGCTTATATTTACGGTGTACCAGTCAAGGACAGCTATTTTCATAACTTATTCCTCCTCGTCCTGAATTTCTGCCGAAATTTCTTCAGCACTTTCGGACAGAGTTTCTGCAACAGGTTCTTTCGTCCTGAAAACCAAAGATGTTATAAAAGCGGTAAGTAACAATACTGTCTCAACGATTCCGACCGTATAAAAAAGTGGCTTGCTTTCTGAAATCCATATTACCAGAGAAAACGGTATCGCAACTGCCATTATAATCTGATACGGATATTTTTCCTTGATAAACCTGAATAAAAAGAATATCAGCGAAAAACAACAGAATAAAAGGTGCAGACTGAACGGAAACGGAAACAGTGAAGTCTGGTCAATTTCTGTAGTCTGAGCCATAGTTAAAAACAAATCAGAAAAATTCATACATTTCCTCCTACCGTACAATATACGGTGACTATTCTTTAACGGCGTACAGTCATGCCGGAATATTTTAAAAGTATCTGCTTTTTAAAGTATAACACAAATTTCAGAAAAATTCAACAGCTTTTAAAAAAAAGATTGGAATACTATATGACATAATCTATAATTACGAAAAATTACGAAAAAACAAGAAATAAGAAGTTATTTTACAAAAAATCCAGAAAAACATGTATTTTCGTCAAGAGACAGCACTTGCAGTTCATACGACCTTATGTTATAATCATATCATCATATTACAGGAGTTGAAGAACATGAATCGTTATATTCCAGGTACAACACTCAAATTCAGCGAACAGGCAAGAGAAGAAGCATTTTCCACAATTGCACCAGTGCTTGAAGCTACCGGCGGACTTACACTTTCGCAGTTATCAAAACTTACAGGGCTTACAGGAAGTACAATACAAAACTGGATAAAAAGAGGGTGGGTATCAGCTACTCACGGAAAAAAATATTCCAAAAAGCAGGTACAGCGAATACTGCTTATGAATATGCTCAGAAACGCAATGAAACTTGAAGATATTGCACGCCTTATGGAGTACGTCAACGGCGACGTTGAAGATACTTCCGACGACATTATAGACGACGACGTTTTATATAACATACTTTGCAGAATCATTTTCACAGCAGAAGACGAGGGTGCTTTTGAGGCAAAATCTATCCAAAAACTTATAAAACGTGAGCTTGAACAGTGTACAAACGAAATACACATACGTTCAGATGAATATAAATTACATAACGCAATGTTTGTTATGATTATGGGTTACAGAAGTTCCTGTATCAAAAATGAAATGGATAAGGTTTTAACAGTAATCCTTGACGAAATGCAGAATAACTAAAAGGAGAGATTTTTTATGGCAAGAATACACGAATTAAACAGCGACGGCTCTGTAAAAAGAAACTTCAAAGGAGTGAAATGGGCAGTAATAGGTGTGGTTGCAATCGCTTTGATTGTATCGTCATTCACGATAGTCCCTGCCGGTAATACTGGTGTAGTTCTCACTTTAGGAAAAGTTTCTGAATCATCTTTTCAGGAGGGTGCACACTTCAAAATACCTTTTGTGCAGTCGGTAGAAAATATGTCCAACAAAATTCAGGTATATGAAACACCTGCCTCAGCAGTTTCAAAGGACTTGCAGACAGTAAGCAGTACACTTGCAGTAAACTACAGGCTTATTTCCGACAAGTCCCCCGATATGTACAAAAACGTAGGTATCGACTATCAGACTATTCTGATAACTCCGGTAGTACAGGAATGTTTCAAGTCAGCAACTGCAAATTACACAGCAGAACAGCTTATTACAGCACGTCAGACGGTAGCGGACGATGTAAAGGAATCACTGGAGAAAAAATTACAAGATTACGGAATATACATAGAAAAATTCAATATCGTAAACTTTGACTTCTCGTCAGAGTTCAACAACGCTATCGAGGCAAAACAGGTTGCTGAACAGAATCTCCTCAAGACAAAAACAGAACAGGAACAGGCAATAGTTATTGCAAATGCTGAGGCAGAAAAGAAAGTCATTTCCGCAAAGGCAGAAGCTGAGGCAATTCTTGCAGAAGCACAGGCTCAGGCAGACGCTAATCAACTTCTGGAAAAATCACTCACACCGAAAGTAATCGCTTACGAACAGATTCAGAAATGGAATGGTGTAATGCCGAAAGTTACGGGAAACGACGGAGGAATGTTGGTAAATATCGACCTTGACGATATTGAAAATTCGTCACCCTCTTATAATACTCCTCAGTATACAGAAGAACCGGTTGACAACACATACCCAGATATACCGGTTGAATAAACATAAAAAAGTACGGACGTACCTTTTAAAAGATACATCCGTTTGTGTGTGTGTTATACTGTGAAACCCTGCTTTCTGAAATTATCGATAACCTCGCCTAAAATTTCGGCATTGGTTGACGATACAGAGTGCAGAAGCAGTATTTCACCGCCGTGTGCAGATTCTGAGAGTTTTTTTATCCCCATTGCCGGAGCTGGCTGACTGTCTGTTTTCCAGTCCACATAAGCAAAACTCCAGAATAAAGTTTTGTATCCGCACTTCTGAATAGTCTGTAAAGCCTGTTCGGAATACTCACCGCACGGACAACGGAAATACTGCATCTGATAACCATAATTGTTCATTACATATTCATGCAGGGACATGATTTCTTCTTCTGCTTCTTTTTTCGATAAAGTAGGCAGACTTGCGTGACGCATACCATGATTTCCGAGGACATGACCTTCATCAATCATACGCTGTACAAGTGCTTTTTCCTTTTTTGCATAGTCACCTGTAAGGAAAAATATTGCCTTGACGTTTTTTTCTTTCAGCGTATCGAGAATCTTTTCCGTATAACCGTTTTCGTACCCTTGGTCGAAAGTTATTATTATACGATTTTCGTCCCCTGAAATCGCATAAGCATCGTAATCACCGTAACGGTCGTTGAATGACAGTGCATCTGTAGGACGGTTTTTCCCGTCAACAGCGTTTCCCTGCCCATAACCTATCTTGGTGTTATCAACGGCGTATACTGAAGTAGTAGGAATAATTCCAGCCGTTATCAACGCAATTGCAGGAAATATTTTTTTCATCATTGGCGTTGTGATTTCCTTATTGAATATTGCGGATTACCTCCGCAGTAGTATTATAACCGTATCTGAAAACAATATGACAAGTAAAAATATCCACAGGAGGTGTAAAATGAAAGTTCATCTGAAAAAGAAAGAAAAAACCAAACTCAAGAAAAAGAAGTCCCGCAACAGAGAGAACGGAGTTGAATTTTTCTGTGACATAATTGAATTTATATTTGAATTAATCATTGAACTGATTAATTTTTGACTGAATAAAAAACGACAGCCTGTTACGCTGTCGTTTATATTATTTAAAAGTGGGATTTTCCGGAATTTCCCCTGCACTTGTCCGTGCAGTACCGGAAAAAGTTATGAATTGAGATAGGAACTTACAAGAACTTTCAGAAGCTCATCACGGTCAATATGACGGATTAAATTTCTTGCGTTATTGTAGGTTGTTATGTAAGTAGGGTCTTCAGACAGAATATATCCTACAATCTGGCTTATCGGGTCATAACCTTTCTGCATAAGAGCGTCATAGATGATAGTGAGATTCTTCTTGAGTTCACTTTCCTTATCATCATTCATGGAAAAAGTCATTGTTTTATCATTCATTAAAAAAGCCTCCTTACGATTGAAGTTACTTCCAGAAAAATTCTCCGGAAAGTACAGGGAAGTATTTTCTTATAACCAGTTTCCGCACATGAATAAAGCTCCTCCGCATTACATAAAATAAACACACCTGATTCCTGCAATACGGACGATGTTTTTTTAGTGAGACGTATAAAACGACTTTCAAAAATTTTCCCCATTATATTATACACGATTCTGAGAAATATTGCAAGCCTGAAAAAAATTTTTTATATGTATCGTCCGGAGCGTATCCGGACATTAATGGAATCAGTCGCAGTTACAGCAACCTGTTCTCTTTACGAAAGAATTACAGTCAGTACATTCAGGAACGGTCGGGTTATCTTCATGAGTACCCACGCAGATACAGCCGAGTGAACAGTAATTTTCGGTCACCATATTATGCTGGCACTGTGAAACAGTACATTTGATATGGTCGTTTTTCTTTTTGTTTTCCATTATGAACATCTCCTTGAAAAATATTTTTCCGGCTTGCTGAGCCATTAATATTATATCACGGACATTACGGAATTATTCAGAAAACAAAAATTTTTTATTTGTAAGGTTCAATTATTGCTGACGAACACTTTTCAATCAAACGGAGTACAGGTTCTATTCCGTAATCAGAGTATTTGAAATAAGTATAATACCCACCGTATATAAGGTATGTCATAACCATTTTTCTTTCCACACTGGGACTATATTCAGGATATGACTTCTTTATCAGATCGGTGATACCCTTTTCAAAGAGTTCAATAAAACGACCACTTCTGTTGCCCTCAAAAAGTATCTTGATAAGCTGTTCATTTGCAGAAATTGATATGGTAAGTTCTCTGATAAACAGCTTTGTATCATTGAAAACAGCGTCGGGGTGTTCTATATTCAGAAGCGAGGAATTTATCACGTCCTGCTCCAGTGATTCTGACAGTTCATATATATCCTGATAGTGAAGATAAAAAGTCGCCTTGTTTATCTGTGCAATTTCAGCAAGTTCCTTGACAGTAATTTTTTCAAGTGGCTTGCGTGAACGCAGATTCAGAAATGCATTTATAATACTGCGTTTTGTTCTTTCTACTCTTAAATCCATAAACTTCCCTCCTGTAATAGACAATTAACGACATCTGTCGTATAATTGACATAAGTTTAAAAAATGCTTATTGAAATCTTCCGGACTTCATCTTATAATTATATTATACTCGCATATTGCGGAAATGTCAATCATAAAAGGAGAGTTTTTTTCAATGGATATTTACGGATTCTACAAAGGAGAAATTTTTAACGCCTATGAATATCTCGGTGTACACTATTCAAAAAAAGGTAATGTTTTCAGAACATACGCCCCCAACGCCTCAGCAGTTTCACTTATCGGAGATTTCAGCGACTGGGAAGATATTCCAATGGACAGAGTGGAGGACGGTCGTTTCTTTGAAGTGACCTGTCCCGAAGCTAAAGAGGGTATGCGTTACAAATACAGAATATACGACAAAATGGGAAACTTTATCGACCATTGCGACCCTTATGGCTATTCTATGGAAGTCCGCCCCGGTACGTGTTCAGTAATAAGCAGAATTGACAACTATAGATTCCACGATACAAAATGGATAAACCAACGTACAGACTGTCGTGACAAGGCTATGAATATATACGAGGTACATTTAGGTTCATGGAGAAAAAAACCTGAAAATCAGAGGGAAGAAGATGATGTGGACGGCTGGTATAACTATTCTGAAATCGCCGATATGCTTATTGACTATGTAATTGAATACGGCTATAACTTCATTGAACTTATGCCGGTAAGCGAACACCCCAGCGATGAATCATGGGGGTATCAGATAACAGGATTTTTTGCACCGTCCTCACGTTACGGCACTCCTAAACAGCTTATGGAATTTGTAGACAAGTGCCACCAGAAAGGTATAGGCGTAATCGTTGACTTTGTGCCGGTTCACTTTGCCGTAGACCATTACGCACTCACTGAATATGACGGTACACATCTCTATGAATTTCCCGATAACGATATGGGCTACAATGAATGGGGTAGCAGAAACTTTATGCACTCAAAAGGTGAAGTCCGTACTTTCATACAGTCGGTCGCTAACTACTGGCTTGATATGTACCATTTCGACGGTCTCAGAATGGATGCTATCAGAAATATGATTTACTGGCAGGGTAATGAATACCGTGGTGAAAACAGAAGTGCTATTGATTTTCTGAAAAGTATGAACTCCGGACTTAAAGCACGTCACCCGTCCGCAATACTTTCCGCTGAAGATTCTTCATCATATCCAAAAGTAACAGCACCTGTAAATGAAGGCGGTTTAGGATTCGACTATAAATGGTGTCTGGGCTGGATGCACGATTCACTTGAATATATGCAATGTCCGCCTATGTTCAGAAGCGGTAACTACCACAAAATGACTTTTGCTATGCTTTATTTCTACAACGAAAAATTTATACTTCCGCTTTCACACGATGAAGTTGTACACGGCAAGGCTACAATCACGCAGAAAATGAGCGGTGACTATGAGGAAAAGTTTCCGCAGGCAAGGGCATTTTATATGTTTATGATGTCCCACCCCGGAAAAAAACTCAACTTTATGGGCAATGAAATAGGACAGCTCCGCGAATGGAATGAAAAACGTGAACAGGACTGGAATATGTTGAAATATCCGATACACGATTCTTTCAGCGAATACATAAAGAAACTCAACAAAATATATCTTAAATACAACGCACTCCACTATGACTACGACCCTACTAATTTTATGTGGGAAGACTGCAATTCTCCCGACCGTTGTATATACTCAATAAGACGTAAAAGTGCTGACGGCGATATTCTGACAGTTATAAACTTCTCAGACTGGTATCAGCCGAATTATTCGGTAACTATAGGCGACGGCTATAAAGTGGAATTACTGCTTGATTCCGACAATGAGATTTATAGCGGACAGACTCCCGACGGAAGAACAGACTTCACATCAGTTGAAAATCGCATAGAAATGAATATACCGCCATTCAGTGGCAGAATGTTCCTGCTCCGTAAGAAGAAAAAATAATTCAGTAATTTTCATTTATATACTTTATTCAATCAACTTTACAGAAATATCCCTGCACCATACGTCAAAAGAAATATCCTGTTCAAAACTTGTAAACAGAAACTTTCTTTTATCATAAGTTTCGTGATATTCTATTGTAAGTCCCGACCAGAAACCATTAATTATATCGAAACTCATTTCACCCACACAATCAATTAATCTGACATTTATCTTGTATTTACGTTCATCGTCTGTCAGAACCATTTCTATACAGTCCACATAATCAAACTCTTTTTCATAGTCAAATTCTTTCCCATAGTTAAGAGTTATAATATTTCCGAAATTATACCAACCATGATAATTTTCAGGAAGTTTTTTCAATAATTCGTCAATGCCTTTTATATGTTTAAGATTTTTCAATTATTTAACTCCTTTCTATAAAAAACTGCTCACGGAAATATTTCCGGAGCAGGAAAAACAAATCAGTGACCTTTATGTTTAGATTTTTTCTTCTGCTGTCTGAGTTGAAACTGATATTGTTTTTGATTTTCAAGGTTTTCCTTGCGGACATTATTACGTTGAATTTTCATTGATTCATGCTGTAACTTCAGTACTTGTTGTGACTTTGTACCTATTCCAACATTCTGCATCTGTTTTTTTGCCTCACGCTGTAAACGTTTCGGATTTTTTGAAGATTCCTTTACAGTGACAGTAATTTCCGGACTGAATTTCATTCTGCTGTAATAAGCAATAATAAAGTCGTAAATTTCCGACGGTTTAGGTTCTGCGCCAAAAGTTACTTTACAGGCAGTCAATTTCTCACCGGTCACGTTTTCCAAAACACCGACCCAAAACTGTCCGTCATAAAAAACCGTGAATGTTCCCTGAGTTTTACCCATAGAAACGCCCTCCTTTTTATAATGACGACAAGGAACGGACGACCTAAGGAGGAAGGTTACTTACATCTTCAAACAGATGCGTCCGGACTACCTACCGGCTCTGTGTTTGTACACGTTGTGTTTTTATCCTTGTCCATTTAAATAATAACATATAATCAGACAAAAATCAATCTGTTTCAACTATTGCTTTTACGTTTTCATAGTCAACAGTAATTTTTATACCGAAAAGATAATAATAGTCCGCAATTGTAAGCGCACATAAATCTTCCTGCAAATAATTATCTATTATACCCTCAGGTATAAAAATTTCACCGTTTTTATAAACAGTAAAGTCACTTCTATCAGCAGAATTTATATTTTTAGTACGTCGTATAGTAATTCTGTCATCACCTTTTTCAATACGAAGTTTGTTTCCATTTGGTTTAACGGTATACCCTGCCAGTTCGCACAAAGTACGGAGCTGTTTAAATTCCATTTTTTCATGAAGCGGTACAGTGTCCTGAATATTATAATTCCTGTTCCAATAATTATTAAGTTCAATAAAGGCTATACGTTCATCACCAACATACAGAGGAATTTTTTCACAGTTTCCATAGTTATGCCAGCCTGAAAAACGCTTTTCTGCAATATGTATAAAAGCCTCTTTATCAGTTACCTGCGGTATCTGTTCGGTACGGAATTTAAGTTTACCGAGTTCTGTACCGTCTTTATCTATAAGATATATTGCAGGAATAATTGACATATTGAAAAAATCGTCATTGTCAATAATTCCGTAATCACATAAAACTGCTTTATCATTCTCCACAACACTGAACGCAAGTTCTGCAACCGGTCTTATATCGTCTATATCAGAAACAGTAACATAAAATCCCGCACGCCGTTCTTCGTCCATACCGATAGTATTAAAGTATTCAAAATCAAATTCAGATTCTTCCAGAGGTGCATATATTTCAGGCTGTGAAATAAGTTCCTGTACGCAATAATCATCTGTAACAACCCAGTTTCCTACTACGCCGTATCTGAAAAAATGATATACATGAAATTCAAGACCGTTTTCGTCCGCATATATATCAACAATATCATCTTTATTTCCTGCACCATATGTTGTACTGACCGGCTCAACACGTCCGTCCAGATAATTCCGCTCCTCACGTGGATATTGTTTTGACGATACAAGCGTAAATGTCTGATGATAACGGTTTTCAAGGTATTTCATTACTTCTTCTTCATTCATATCCTTACGGCAACCCGTAAACATAAAAGTCATAATGCACAAAACAAACAAAATAAATACTTTCATTATTTATCTCCTTTTATACAAAGAAAACTGTTGGTTTAATAGCCAACAGTTTTCTTTATATATGTGTGTGTGAGTAACTGCGTTGTGTGGACGCAGTGGAATTTTTTTATTCAAAAGCGTTTAATCCTGCTGTGATTATATTATAATACCTATGGGATAAAATTGCAATAACAAAAAAGTACCGTTTTGTTTACGGAAATATTCCATTCAGTTACAGAGACGTTACAATTGTGACAGTAAAGTGAGAATGGCAGAAATTTACTTGTTGCATTTTAAAAGATTCTGCATAGAATAAGATAAGCGGAAATTATGATATATACTGTTCCGGAGTGGCTGATTTATGCCCGTGAATTGCTCCGAAACGTCGGGTATAAATCAGAATACTGCTTTTCACATAGATTAAAAGGACTGCCATTTCTGACAGTCCTTTTTCTTAAATTAATAATAATCGTCATCATCAATCATCGTTATTTTCATTATTTTTTACTAACTGTTCGCTTAAACACTCGCTTGATGCTTTCAACATTCGTCTATTCGAATCTGAACGTTTATTTGCAACTTTTTTTCCACAGTTATTACATTTTTTACCTGTACTATTTTCTCCGGCTCCCAAAGGTACTAACAAAACACTCAGCGGACCTAACAAAAGCACTCTTACTCCAGAAGCAATAAGACCATTTCTTAACGTATGGTCATACTCTGTATAATTAGTACAACCACAATTAGGACATTTAAATGCTTTATTATCTTTTCCCATATTTAATCTCCTTATTTTATAATACAAATATTTGTGCATTATTTTTACACATTTATTGTACACCCACCCGATTTTTGTCAAGTGGTTTTTGTAATTTTGTGAAATATGCACAAAAAAGACTGTCCATTTGCACAGACAGCCTTTTCTGAATCAGTATTTATATTTCACTTTTTTTTCCGCAATCTTTTCATATTTAAGTTTTGTTGCCATTCCGCCACGAATGTGACGTTCCTGTTTGTTTATTTCGAGTATATCCTTGACCTGTGCATAAAGTGCCGGATTTTCTTTTCTGAGACGTTCACTCACATCCTTATGCACAGTGCTTTTTGAAATGCCGAACTTTTTAGCGGCAGCACGTACTGTTGATTTTGTTTCGATTATGTACTGCCCGAGAATTACCGCTCTTTGGTCAGGTAGTTGCTTCAACATTATGGTTATCCCTCCTTTGCTGTTAGCGGTTATGTAAATTTATATGCGGAAAAAGTTTTAAAAAGAATAATTTTTCCGATAAAATTCAGTGACGGTTGACATAAAAATGATTCCGTGATATACTTGAAATAATATCAAAGCAAAGGAAAGATAGTCTATGATTACAAGTAAAAGAATACACATACTTATTGAAATTCTGAAAGAAACGGAAATATCCAACGAAAAATACAATTCTGTAACTTCTTCAAATTCCGAATCCAAAAACAAAAACGCTATTCTGGAAATGATTTACAATGCAACAGAAACCGTTGCAGAAAAAAACAACTCAACTTCTCACCACGTCGAAAGAGTACTGAATGATGTGATTGTCAACGAAGATATGCGACTGAATATAGTTCACTTCTGCAACAAGATAATAGAATGGCTTATTACTGGTGATAAGTCTGTAATAAAAGAAGTTCTGATAAAAAACGTATCAGAAACCACTCACGACAGTGATTTGCAAGCGATAGAAAAATGGTACAATGAAAAATAACATAATAAAAAAAGCCATCCTGCTCCCGAAAAGCAAAAACGGCTTTTTTGTATTATTTTCTGTTTTCTGTCGGAAACTCCAAAATAAATACTGAACCTTTTCCGACTTTACTTTCAACCCTTATTGTACCGTTATGATAAATAACACCGTGTTTCACGATAGAAAGACCCAAACCAGTACCTTTAATCTGTCGTGAATGACTTTTATCCACACGGTAGAAACGTTCAAAAATACGGTTGATATGTTCAGACGGTATACCCATACCTGTATCACTTACTGTAACAAGTATCTTAGTTGGTATGTGTGAAACTTTCACGTCCACACGTCCGGAAACCTTATTGTATTTTATAGCGTTGTCGCAAAGATTATATATTATTTCGTCGAGAACCGTTCTGTTGCCGATAATACTGACGTGTTCTCCGGAAAGACTTAAACTTATATCTTTTTCTGACGCACTGTGCCTAAGTCTCTCAAGAATTTTTTCAGCAAGTTCATATAAATCCGTCTCAACGTCGTCACGAGGTATAGAATTTTCGTCAAGTTTCGAAAGCGAGACAATATCGTTTATAAGAATAATAAGCCTTTCAGCTTCACTGCGGATATTCTTTCCGAAATGTCCCACATCTTCCGGTTTTACGATACCGTTTGCAAGCATATCGGAAATACCGTAAATTGTAGTCAATGGTGTTTTGAGTTCGTGAGAGACGTTTGAAGTAAATTCACGTCGCATAGTTTCAAGCTGTTGTTTTTCAGTAACGTCAAATATGAATACTACAATACCGTTTACAGTATCAGTAGTATTTGAAGGGCTTGCAATGATTTCCCTTTCACCGTCGGGAGTTTTCAGAATACAGCTTGAATTACGTCCGCCCATAGCGTTCTGAATGCAGTGACGAAAAGTTTCAGAATCATTCAGTAAATAAATGCTCTGTCCCTCTCCGACGTTCTTTACTCCTAAAAGTTTCAACGCTCCGGAATTACACGAAAGAATATTGTTTCTAAGGTCTGCAATAACTATTCCCTCATTCATATTTTCGGTTATGAGGCTCAACTGTTCACGACCGTTCATCACTTCGTGTTTCTGACGACTTATTTTGCCTTTCTGAGTACGGATTTTTTTAATAAGAGGGTTTATTTCTGAATAATTTATTTTAGGGTCGTCGGGGTTGACTTCGATAAGCGGACGGGTTATTTTTCTTGAAAGTCGCAACGCAAAAACAGTTGCAATCAGAACAGATGCGAAAAATATTCCCACATTTACCGTACTGCTTATATCAATGACATTCATAAGAATCAGCGTTACAACATTCGTTATAACTGACGTTATTACTATACTGTTAAATATTTTTTTTGTCAATTTCTGTATCCTCCGCTTTGTAACCTACTCCACGAATGGTTTTAATAATATCGCCACCGTCTCCGAGTTTTGAGCGTAAAGTCCTTATATGTACGTCAACAGTCCTGCTCTCACCGGAAAAGTCATAACCCCATATTTTTTGCAGAAGAGTATCACGGGAATAAACTTCTCCTTTGTTTCTTACAAGCCATAAAAGCAATTCATATTCTTTGAGAGTGAGATTTATTTTCACACCGTCCGACAATACTTCATGTTTTGACGGATAAATACATATCTTCCCTACTGACAGAGAAATTTTTTCCGTATTGTTGTTTTCAGCAGTCCGTCTTAATAAAGCCCTTATACGTGAAAGAAGTTCCATAATGCCGAAAGGTTTTGAAACATAGTCGTCCGCACCGCTGTCCAGTCCCTCAACCTTGTCGTATTCCGTACTTTTTGCAGTAAGCATTATAACAGGAAGTCTTTCCGTCACCGAAACGGAACGGATTTTCCGGAGTATTGAAAGACCGTCTTCTTCTGGCAACATTATGTCAAGCAAAATCAGGTCAGGTAATTTTTCTTCCATAGCTTTCCAGAAAGCTGACGGAAATTCAAAGTCTTCCGTTTCAAGACCCGAATTATTAAGGGCGTATGTAACAAAATTTCTTATTCCCGAATCATCCTCAAGCAGATATATCATAAAAAAACCTCCCGTCAAAAAAAGTCTGTTTATATATAGTATACGTTTTTTTGTCGGAAAATGCAATACAATCACAAAAAAACTGCCGTACACAATGTACGACAGTTTAGTTTTTTTAATTAAACGTTCTTAGAATCCAAAGTACATAAAATCCTCATCATTATCAAAATCGGGAACATATGAATTTGTATCTGCATTTCCCTGAGAATAATTTATAGTGGAATCATAAGGAAGTGTGGACGTTTCTGTTTCTTCTTCTATTTTTGTATCGTCATATGTGAAACCCTCATCAGTATCAAATCCGCCGAAAGTATCGTCAATATCGTCCCAGTCTATCTCAGAATCATAAGTTTCATACGTTGTAGGTATAGTAGCACTGTTATCGCTGTATATTTCTTCAGTAATGTCATCTGCACCGTCGGTAGCAACTTCCTCGCTGAAACCAATCTTTACAAGAACGTCATGAATAAAAGTTTTCATATTTTCTTCGGGAATGTAGTCCTCAAGGTCAGGCTCAGAATCCGTATAAGGACTGATTATAAATGCACCGTCTTTTGCAGGCATTGAAACTTCTGCTCCGTCATTTGCCGACATACTGAGAGTAACTGTTCCATAGTCTGTACCGTCAAAATTGATATTGTAAGAAATATCCTGAGAATTGCCGTCGGAAGTGAAATCAACAGCAATCGGGTCAACGTTCGGAATAATAAGCGTAACACCGGCATTGAAATAACCGTTATCTTCGTTCACAACCTCATAGTCCACAAACTCTACTGAAACCTGTGTTGTATCTTCGGAATCATAAACAGTGAAATCAATGTTTCCGTTGTACTTACCGTCTGTCTCATCTGCATAAATTTCAACGCTGAAATCTTTTTCATTGTCTTCTGAGAAGTAAACTTCACCACGTACATTATCGCCGTCCTTACCGAATCCCATAAAAAATTCTTCACTGTCAGCAATAAGCTTAATTCCACGAATATCGCCTTTAGGGTCAATGTAGGTATTAAATGTAGCTGATATGTCACTGTCGGAAACTTCCTTTTCTGAAAGTTCTTCAAGAATATCATCAAGTTCTTCAATATATTCATCTTCGGTGCAGATTTCCATTTTGTTCACGACCATATTTTTTATAATTTCGTCGTTTTTAAGTTCGTTGACATAGTTTGTTGAAAGTTCAATAACATCTGCCTCAGTAAATTCAACGGAAACAACGGTATAGTCCATCGTAATATCGCATATGTCAACGGCTTCTTTCTTTTCAAGTTCAATGTCGGAAACAGTTTCATTCCATACATTTGTGTATCTTATAATGATGTCCTCAAGTTCTTCCGCTGAAAGATATTCAGCAGGATTTTTCATAAGATTCTCAGAAGCAGTCCCCATTAAATAGTTAGGCATATTTTCTTCCATTAACACACAAAGCCACTGTTCAGTAAGTGCAGGAACACGCATAAAGTATTCGAAATTATCATAATCAAGTGCAATGTCACTACTGATAAGATTTTCACCGTTGAGAGATGCAAAAATGTCACCTGACAATAAATTGTCCTTTACAGAAACGTTACCGCCGATTGCAACCTCATTTATATTATTAATTATACCAACAATCATCTGTGATTCTTCGTCGGTGTAACCATTATACTGTGCACCCAGTATTTCATTGAGTACGTAGTCTTTGAAATCGTCAGTAGCTGTGTACTTAAGGGATACATTACCAGTTTGACCGTTGGCAGTCCTGTCAATAGTTTTCTGGTAACTTTCCTTTGCAGATGATGCAAAATTCTTTGCGTTTTCCTCAGTAACCCACGCATAATAGTTAGCAGGTTTCATGACACGGAGATTAACCTGATTCTTCACGAAATCAGAAAGATTATATACCGCTGTACCTCCACCGACAAGTGCAACAGCAGTTATTCCGCTGATTAAAGCTATTTTCTTACCCTTTTTCTTTGAAATGCGTTCAACACCTGATACAGCGTTGTTGAAATTTTCATTGTTGTTAATATTCTCAGCCATAGAGAATCCTCCTTTTTAAAAAACAGGGAACGGGTGTTTATATAAAGCCGTAAAGCCTTATTCTTCTTAAAGATATAATATCACAAAAACAACGGAATGTCAATAAAAATCACAATAATTTAATCAATTTGTATATAATATGTAATTTTTTCCGGAATGCATAAAATTTATTGAAAAACTTTTCACAATATGATATAATAAATAAAATTTTATATTGAAAGGGACTATATGAAAATCAACAAAATATGCCTGAACTGCAACAAAAAAAATCTGTCTGAAACAGACTTCACCCATAACTATACTTTTTTTCTGTTCAGAACACCGGTTATATTCCGTATAGACGGCGAAAAAATACAATTCAGATGTATGTCGTCAGCAATATTCAGTGTAGGAAACAAAGCCGAAATTTTTTCTGTAAACAAAACTCCGATAAAATTTGATTATGTAAGTTTTCAGATTTCAAATGTTGACAGACAGTACATTGATTCAATGAACATTCCGATAAATGTTCCTGTACAGATTAACGACGACCTTGTAATATCAAACACATTACAGTCTATGAAATCAGAGTTTTCACAGAAAGGCAGACACCATATTGAGTTTATGGAATTGTCTATGAGGATTATTTTCATATCGTTATGTGAGATGTCAGTCAGAAAAAATACATTGCCGGATATACCGCACTACAGCAGACTGAAAGCTCTCCGCAACGCAATAACTTCCGCACCTATGAAAGAATGGTCTGTTGACGATATATGCTATGATTTGAATATCAGCAAAACATATTTTCACAGACTTTACCGTGAGGCTTTCGGCGTTACGTGTATTCAGGATGTTATTCAACACAGAATATCATACGCCTGCGAACTTCTCAAAAACACGGATTTGTCAGTCAGTGAGATTTCAGAACAATGCGGATATGACAGCGATTCTTATTTTATGAGACAATTCAGACAATACAAACATTGCACTCCGTCCGAATACCGCCGAAAAGTCCGGAATGAATAAAAATCGGGAACAGGTCATTACTGTTCCCGAAAATTTTTTAATTGTAGTTTTTAGCGATACGGAAATCAACAGCTCCGGTAAATGGGTCGTAAATAATATCTTCATTGTCGTCATTCATTACAAAGTAAGAATTTTTATAGAAAAGCGGTATAAAACAGTATTTGTCAAGTATTTTGCTTTCCTGATTGCAGTAACAGTCAACCAGTTCAGAAGCATCAGTACATCTGCGTATTTCGTCAACTAAATCATCAACGTCTATTGAATAGCTCAGACAATCATCTTTCGAAAACTCTTCAATAACAGCAAGTCCGCTGTTATAAGAGGCTTTAAGTGGATAAAGTGCAATATTATAGTCGTTTTCTGCAATACGATATCTGAACTCCGACGGTGTAACCTCGTCTATACCTATATATATGCCGAAAGTTTCCTGCCAGCTTTCCGAAATTTTGTGAAGATAATCAGGGTCAATCGTTCCGGAGCATACAAGTATTTTAGCTTCCTCAATGCTTTCTGACTGTATCTCAGCTTCTGCCACTTTGAAACAGCGTTTTGCTTCCGCAACGTTGTAAAATTCGTACTGTTTATCGGCAACAAGTTCACGGTAACTTCTTCCAAGTAGTGTTACTGACGGGGGAATAATTCCGTAAGCCGATACCAAATCAGTTTCTTTACTGTCAAGGATTTTTTCCCTGTCGAGAGACAATGCCAACGCTTTACGGATACTGCGACCGGAAAAATATTTGTCGTCAGGGCTGAAAACCAATCCAAGAGTAGTTGCACAATAAGGAGTTACAATGTAATTTTTTTTGTTGAGACCGTCAGGATTGTCGGTTGTGAAACATTCTATTTCACCGTTACGAAACATTGTCCTTATATCATTTTCGTCAGATTCAATCGTGAAACTCAGATATGACGGAATGATTTCATTATTATCTGTATTGTTTACTGCATTTTTTTTCATATAGAGAATATTGTTTACTCCGTAAGGGTCATAAAACCACTGTCTCACAAAAAATGAACCGTTTGACATCACTGAACGGTCGTCAAGTCCGTAACGACCTTTTGTCGAATAGAAAAAATCCCTGTTGCACGGTGCGGAAGCGTTTGTGGCAAGAAGTCCCAGAAATTCCGCACACGGATAGTCAAGGGAAATATTCAGAGTGTAATCATCAACCGCAATTACTCCGGCTGTTTCAGGAAGTTCTTTTCCGGAAATAATTTTACTGCCGTTTCTTATACAGGAAAAATCCTCGGCATATGGTGACTGCATTTCAGGGTCTAATATTCTACGCATTGCAAAAACATAGTCCTTTGCAGTAACAGGAAAATATTCGTCATCGTCAATAATATCATTGTCATTTTCGTCATAAAACCAATAATTATCTTCCCGCAATTTGAAAGTGTAGTCGAGACCGTCCGGAGATATGGAATAACTCTCTGCATTACAGCAAAGGATATTTCCGTTTTTATCAGAAGTCATAAGACCACTATAAAGATTTTTAATAATAGTGTTTGATGCGGAATCAGTAGCGTATTGAGGGTCAAGGCTCTGAGGATTTCCGAGAATGGAAACATCATACATATGCCCTGAGCCGTCGCCCCTGTCTTCGTTTCCGCATGAAAAAAGCGTTGCTGTAAACACCATACAGACAAGAATTGTCAATTTTTTCACATTTAACTCCATTCCTGTTATTATCTCAGAAAAGAGCCTGAGGAAAATTTCCTCCGGCTCTCTTGTATATCAGTTGACTTTGACGGTTACTATAAAACCGTCATCATTGTTACCGGAAATCTCGTAATCCTCATCAAGCGGAATACCAATGTCGGTTGTACCGCTTTCATCAGCTCCGACGTAATAAACCTTATAAAGATTTTTACCTGAAGAAATCTGAAGCGGTTTGTTGATAGTATATGATTTGATATTCTCAATATACTCTTCAAGACAAAGGTTATTCTGTTTCATAAAAGTGGAATGAGGAACACCTACATAACGGTAAGTCTGCGTCCTTGCACGTTCATTTGTATAACTTTCCTTACCCTCTGGGAAACGTACTACAAAACCATAGTCGGCGGCATGTTCATCAATCCACGAATAAACGCCTGTAGGTGAATAGTAACCGGAGCTTGAGCCGTCCTGTGGGAAAATACCCATATCAAAACTTCTTCCGGTGTGATAGTCCGAAAATCCTCCGGAAACTCCCGATATACCGTTGTTGTAACGCTGATTCTGGTCATCTGCTGAACGGTATCCGCCGATTATAAATATGTCTGTATTGTTTTTCGTTTCTGCAAAATTCTGCATAAGGTCGTTGAGATGTTCAATAACTTCCTCGTCAAGTTTTACTTCAAAGTCGCTTACATTGTAATATTCTGTTTTTATATGGTCGTAAAGGGTTACAATATTTGTATCTTCTTCAGGAAAATGGTAAATATAATTAACACTTACATTAACAAGATTACCGCTGTATATGCTTTCGTTGTCAACAGGAATTTTAGTATAACCTTCCGGCAAAGATTCTTTTTGTGTGGTGGTAGTAGTTGTAGTTGTCGTTGTAGTAGTCGTTGTCTGTGTGGTAGTAGTTGTTGTCGTCGTCGTTTCAGCCGTGGTAACCTGCTCCGTAGTTGTCGGAATTGGTTCAGTCTCAGGCGGAATTTCCTGATTTTCTGAATCTGAATCAGAGCTGTCATTAACAGAAACATTCACATCGTCAGGCGGTGAATCGTCTTTTTTCAGTATTCCTTTTACGCACGAAGTTATCACTACAATCATAACTATCAGTGCAAGCAATACTGACAATACCCTGTCATAACGCACTCTGTATTTTCTTTTTTTCCGGCGTTGACTTCCTTTGTTCATAAAAATTTTTTCTCCTTTTTCTGTAATAAAAAAATTATAACACAAATTTCCGGCAATGTAAAGTATTTTAAAGCATTTTTCACTTTTCTTACAAAAAACAGACCTGCTACAAAAAGCAAGTCCGTTTTATTTTATTCACCAAATCAATACGGACGTATAATTAAAATATTGTCTGTATATGATTACTTGAGTTTTAAAGCCTCTTTGGTTGTCTTTACAATGTTTTCAGCAGAAAGTCCGAAATCCTTTAACAAGTCAACGGCAGGTCCTGAATATCCGTAAACATCATTCACGCCGATTTTTACAACAGGTACGGGACAACATTCAGTGACTGCTTCTGCAACCGCTGAACCAAGTCCACCGATAACGCTGTGTTCTTCAGCAGTAACTATAACTCCGGTTTCCTTTGCACATCTGCATATTAACTCCTTGTCAAGAGGCTTGATTGTGTGGATATTTACAACTCTTGCGGAAATGCCCTCAGTTTCAAGGACTTTGGACGCTTCAAGAGCTTCATTTACCATAAGACCAGTCGCAATAATAGTTATGTCACTTCCGTCTTTCATGACAACGCCTTTACCGAGTTCAAATTTATATGTTTCCCTGTCATTGATTACCGGCACTGCAAGTCGTCCGAAACGCATATAAACAGGTCCGTTAAACTCAATTGCACATCTTACAGCAGACCTTGCTTCAACGTCGTCACAAGGATTTATGATGGTCATTCCGGGGATAGTACGCATGAGGGCAATATCTTCATTGCACTGGTGAGTTGCACCGTCCTCGCCTACCGAAATTCCTGCGTGTGTAGCACCGATTTTAACGTTAAGGTGCGGATAGCCGATTGAATTTCTTACAATTTCATAAGCACGTCCGGCAGCAAACATAGCAAAAGTACTTGCAAAGGGGATTTTTCCGCAAGATGCAAGTCCGGCAGCAACACCCATCATATTCGCTTCTGCGATACCGCAGTCGAAAAATCTTTCCGGATATGCTTTTTTAAAAATACCGGTTTTAGTAGCGGCTGCAAGGTCTGCATCCAAAACAACAAGATTCTCATATTCCTCTGCCAAATCCCTGAGAGTTTCGCCGTAACTTTCTCTGGTAGCCTTTTTAATCACATCTGCCATAATATCAGCCCTCCAATTCCTTTAACTGTGCGTTGAGTTCAGACATAGCCTGCTCATACTGTTCCTTGTTAGGAGCAGTACCGTGCCAGCCGACCTGATTTTCCATAAATGAAACTCCTTTTCCCTTGACTGACTTCTGAATAATTGCAACAGGTTTATCATTAACTGTTTCAGCTTCTGCAAACGCACGGTCTATATCGTCAAAATCGTGACCGTCCATAGTGATTACATACCAGCCGAAAGCCTCGAATTTATCTGTAATAGGTTCAGGAGAACATACCTCAGTTATAGCACCGTCAATCTGCAAGCCGTTATTGTCAACTATTGCAACGAGATTTCCGAGTTTATAGTGTGCCGCAAACATTGCCGCTTCCCATACCTGACCCTCTTCAATTTCACCGTCACCGAGAATTGCATAAACTTTATATGACTTGTTGTCCAGTTTTCCTGCAAGAGCCATTCCGCAAGCTGTGGAAATTCCCTGACCGAGTGAACCGCTTGACATATCAACACCAACTGTATTTATACAAGGGTGTCCCTGCAACATTGCACCGATATGACGGAGTTTCTTTATTTCGTCTTCCGGAAAATACCCTTTCTGTGCAAGAACAGCATACAGTGCCGGAGCAGTATGTCCCTTTGAAAGTACAAGTCTGTCACGGTCGGGGTCTTCGGGATTTTTCGGATCAACGTTCATTTTATTGTAGTAGAGATAAGTGAGGGTATCGCTGATTGAAAGCGAACCACCAGGGTGTCCCGACTTGGCGTTATAAGTACCTTCGATAACGCCCATTCTTACTTTGCAGGATTTTTTCTGCAAATCTTTTTTAATAGATGCGTCCATAAACAACCTCCATACGATTTTTTATTTTAAACGGTTTTTACCGTTATACAGCATTAAATTTTCTGATTATATATTCAATAAGTTCCGCAACCGCACCGTTGTCACAAGTATTATGAAGAACAAGTCCGGAAACATTTTTTACAGAATCTTCTGCATTTGCAGGACATACTCCCAAATCCGCCGACTGTATCATTTCAATGTCATTGTCAAAATCACCTATCGCAACGAATGTACAGTCATTCATTCCGTCAAGTTTTCTGTACTCTTCAAGTGCAGAGCCTTTACTGATATTATGAGGTAGCATTTCAATAAAAATTCCGGAAGATTTCACAAAGTCAACAGTAGTATAGTTTTTTCGGGAAATAATATCTTCCATAACAGGTATTTCTTCAGGCGACATTGCAAACAATACTTTCAGCCATTCACCGTCAGGGATTTCTGACAGTTCAGCATATTCCGGAGATATTCCGCACAATGTAGTGTGAAGTTTCTGATAATAGTTGTTGCGGAAAACATAAGTCCTGTCAAGTTTCAGAACTTCGCCACCGGATTCCGGCATTTCTGCAAGAATTTCAGCAGTTATTTCACGTACACCGTCGGGAAGATATTCGGCATACATTACTTTATGTGTGGAATAATCGTAAATAATTCCGCCATTATACATAACTACCGGTATTCTCAAATCAAGCATTTTTCTGTATTGTTCAAACGCTTCAAGAGTACGTCCCGTCGAAACCGTGAATTTTCCTCCCAGTGAAATAAATCTGTCAATAGCCTGACGGTCTTTTGTAGTCATTTTCTTATCAGAAGTAAGAAGTGTACCGTCCATATCGCTCATAATAACAACTTTTGATATATCTTCAAACAAAAATTTCACCTCATTTTTTCAAGTTTGTCAAGGACTTTTCGGAAATACTCCGGCAACTCGCTTGTAAACTCCATATATTCATTTGTTGCAGGGTGAATAAATCCTATTTTACGTGCGTGCAAACACTGACCGTCAAGATTTTTATAAGGTTTTCCGTAAACGTCGTCACCTAATATAGCGTGTCCGATATATGCTAAATGCACTCTTATCTGATGAGTACGACCGGTTTCAAGTCTGAGTTTAACGTGTGCAAAACCACCGTACTGTTTTATTACGGAATAATGTGTTATTGCATTTCGGGAATTTTCCGTTGTAACGCACATTTTTTTGCGGTCAACCTTATGCCGTCCTATAGGTGCGTCAATCGTTCCGAAAGTATCTCTGAAATACCCTGTCGCCACTGCCTCGTACTCCCTTGTGAAACTGTGTTCTTTAATCTGTTCCGCAAGGTGAAGATGCGACCTGTCGTTTTTTGCAACAATAAGAAGTCCGCTTGTGTTTTTGTCAATTCTGTGTACAATCCCCGGACGGATTACACCGTTGATACCTGAAAGACTTTCGCCACAATGATACAACAAGGCATTTACAAGAGTACCGTTATAATTTCCGTGTGCAGGGTGTACAACCATTCCTTTCGGCTTATTCACAACAAGCAGGTCGCCGTCCTCATAGACTATATCAAGCGGAATATTTTCCGGTACAGTGTCCATACACTGAGGTTCGGGAATTTCAACGGCTATACAGTCACCAGTTTTCAGCTTGTAATTCTTGCTTACTGCAACACCATTTACAAGGATTCCGTTTTTTTCAAGAAGTCCCTGTACCGCTGAACGTGTAAGTTCAGTATTTTCAGAAACATATTTGTCAATTCTTATTCCGGAGTTTTCGGAGACAATTTCAATGTGTTCAGACATTTTTTTCTGCCTCCTGTTTAGCTTTTTCGATTTTCGGGTCTATGAATATTCCGTAAATCACAAGCAGTAAAAAAGCAACAGTTACGCATATATCCGCAACGTTGAATATTGCGAAATCAAAAAGTTTTACTTCAAACATATCAACAACATATCCAAGACGTATACGGTCTATAAGGTTTCCGATACCTCCGGCTACAAAAAGTCCGACGGCTACACTAAGAAATCGGGAATGTTTAAGAGTTGCAAACATAAAGACGATTCCAGCAATGATAACAAGTGAAGTAAATCCGACTAAAAACCATCTCTGCCCTGCCATACTGCCGAAAATAGCTCCTCTGTTTTCGAGGTACGTAAGGTCGAATATTTTTAAATTGCCGAAACGTATGAAATCCATACTTCCGACCGGCTGAAGTACATCAACAGCCCAGTTTTTGACAAGCTGGTCTGCCACAACAAGCACTCCAATCATTATAACAAGAAAAACAGCCATTATTTTTCCTTTCAACAAATACTGCCTGCCGGTTTAAGACAGCAGGCAATATGATTAATTAATTATACTTCAACAGCAATTACACATCTCTTACAAAGTGTGGGGTGTTCGTGGTTAGTGCCTACGTACTTTGAATAACACCAGCAACGCTCACACTTTTCGCCCTGAGCCTTTACAACTTCAAAACTTGTTTCGCTGTCTGAATTTTCAACAGTAACGCCTGATACAATGAGTATTTCCGAAAGCTGTCCGGCAAGTGAATTATACTTTTCATAATCCTCTGTGGAAGCGTGTACAACAATTTCTGCCTCAAGGGATTTTCCGATAGTCTTTGCGTTTCTTGCATCTTCCAAAACCTTGTTTACTGCCTCACGTACTGAATATATGAAATTCCATTTTTCGACAAATTCCGCACTGAAATCAATACCTGACTTTTCGGGCATCTGATTGAGGAAAACGCTTTGTGTATCGTCCTCTGAAGAATGTGGCATAAAGCCCCATATTTCCTCAGCAGTGAAAGAGATGATAGGTGCGGAAAGTCTTGCAACAGCACTCAGAATTTTATACATAGCTGTCTGTGCTGAACGACGGAGTTCGGAATCTTCCTTTTCGCAGTAAAGTCTGTCCTTTATGATATCAAGATAGAAATTTGACATATCGATAACGCAGAAATTATGAATAGCGTGGAAAGCAATATGGAAATCAAAAGCATCATAGCCCTCTTTTACCTTGTCAATAAGTGTGTCAAGACGCATCATTGCCCACTTGTCAAGCTCTGTAAACTTATCATATGAAACGCTGTCGGTATCAGGATTAAATCCTTTTCCGTTTCCGAGGTTTCCGAGAATGAACCTTGCTGTATTTCTGATTTTCTTGTAAGCGTCTGAAAGCTGACTGAGAATCGGTTTAGAAATTCTTATATCGGAATGGTAGTCGGAAGATGCAACCCACAGTCTGAGAATATCTGCTCCGTACTGGTCGGTTATTTCACTGGGGTCAATTCCGTTTCCGAGTGATTTGTGCATTGTCTTTCCCTGTCCGTCAACAACCCAGCCATGAGTACATACAGCTTTATAAGGTGCAGAACCTTTGTACACTACCGACGTGAGAAGTGACGACTGAAACCAACCTCTGTACTGGTCAGCACCCTCAAGATAGAGGTCGGCAGGCCATGTGAGACCTTCATGCTGTTCCATTACTGCTGAGTGCGAAACACCACTATCAAACCATACGTCCATAATGTCGTATTCCTTTGTGAACTCTCCGCAACCACATTCGCACTTTACGCTGTCGGGCATAAATTCTTTAACGTCTTTCGTCCACCAGGCATCTGACCCATCTGCACGGAAAAGGTCTGAAATAGCTTTTATAGTAGTATCATTTATAATTGGTTTTCCGCAATCTTTACAGTAGATAATCGGAATCGGCACGCCCCATGTTCTCTGACGTGAAATACACCAGTCGCTACGGTCACGCACCATACCTTTTATTCTGTCCTCGCCCCATTCGGGAATCCACTTTACAGATTCAATAGCTTTTATAGCCTCGTCTCTGAAACCGTTCACGGAACAGAACCACTGTTCAGTAGCACGATAAATAATAGGACTGTTACATCTCCAGCAGTGCGGATACTGGTGGACGATTTTCTGAATAGCAAGTAAAGCGTTGAGTTCTTCAAGTTTCTTTGCAATAGCCTTGTTAGCAGTATCGGTGTCCATTCCCTCAAACTCTCCTGCTTCAGCAGTCTGTCTGCCCTTTGAGTCAACGCAGACGATAATTCCTATATCGTCGTACTTCTTGCATACTTCAAAGTCCTCAACACCATATCCGGGGGCAGTGTGTACACAACCTGTACCGCTTTCAAGTGTTACGTGGTCGCCGACGATAACAGGTGAAAGTCTGTCATAAAGAGGGTGTTTAGTTTTCATTCCCTCAAGTTCAGCACCTGTGAAAATACCGTCCGTTGTGTATTCCGTAATTCCTGCCGTTTCCATAGTATTTCTGACGAGTTCTTCAGCCATTACATAATATTCATCGCCTGACTTAACGAGAGTATAGTTATATTCAGGACCAAGACAGATAGCAAGGTTACCCGGAATAGTCCATGTGGTAGTAGTCCAGATAACGAAATAGATTTTCGAGAGGTCAAGACCCATTCCTGTAAAAATACCTTTGTCGTCTGTAACGTTGAATTTCACGTATATAGAGTGGCAAGGGTCGTTGGAATACTCGATTTCTGCTTCTGCGAGTGCGGTGTTGCAGTCGGGACACCAGTAGACAGGTTTAAGTCCCTTATACATATAACCTCTTTTTGCCATTTCGCCGAAAACTTCAATCTGACGTGCTTCAAACTCCGGTTTAAGAGTAAGATAAGGGTCATCGTAATCGCCGATAGTACCGAGACGTTTAAACTGTCTCATCTGATTGTCAACGTGTTTCATTGCAAAATCATGACAATGTTTTCTGAGTTCAACAGGAGGAATAGCACCGTTTTCAACACCTATTGCTTTCATAGCTTTGAGTTCAATCGGCAGTCCGTGAGTATCCCAACCCGGAACATACGGCGAACAGAATCCGCTCATATTCTTGTATTTGACGATAAAGTCCTTGAGAGTTTTATTAAGGGCAGTACCTAAATGAATTTCACCGTTAGCATAGGGCGGACCGTCATGCAGAATATACGAGGGTTTACCTTGATTCTTTTCAATCATCTTATAGTAAAGTCTTTCCTGCTCCCATTTTTCGATAGTAGCAGGTTCTCTTTTCGGCAGATTTCCACGCATAGGAAAGTCCGTCTTAGGTAAGTTAAGGGTAGTATTATAATCTAAAGCCATTTTTTTCACAATTTTCCACGTGAGTGAAAAATTCTCCTTTCGTCATATTTTCAGAAATTAATCAGCCTGTCCGGCAACTATGGCAGCTGCAATCTGTTCCGCCGTCTGAACCTGTCCGGTAGCTTCCTCAAAAGTTTCAGGCATTGTTGAAATCAGTTCAAGATGTTCCTTGTAAACATCAAAAAGGCTTTTCTTGAAATCAGAAACCTGTTTCTGAGCCTCGATAAGAGCTTCCTTTTCCTTTGCGATTTCCTCACGGTTTTTCTGCATAGCGATAGCGTGCTGACGGATAGCCTCATCTTCAAGGGCAGCAGCCTTAGCCTTAGCTTCAGCAATAATCTGCTCTGCCTTTTCGTGAGCCTCGTTAATAACCTGATGTCCCTGTTTCTGAGCACCGAGAAGTGCGTCCTTTAAAGCGTCCTCGTCTCTCATGTACTCACGTACCTTATCAGCAAGAACCTGAATTTTATTATTAGCGTCATTGCGTTCACGCTCCATTTCGTCAAGTTCTGCTTCAAGCTGTGCAAAAAATTCGTCGATTTCTTCCTGCTTGTAGCCGAAAGCTGCTTTTTCAAATCTTTTGTTTCTTACGTCTTTTGAAGTAATCATATATTTCACCTCTAAACAAATTTTTTCAGAATAATATGTATGCGGTTTTTGCGGGTCATTCCACCCTCACCGGACAGAATGAATTTTCCGTAACCTCTTATGGAAAGCACGTCGGAATCACAGACTTCTGCTGAAACTGATTCAACCGGAAAATGATTGACCTCAACTTTTCCGGAACGTATCAGAACGGAAGATTTTTCACGGCTCAGACCGGTTGCCATACTCACAACGCAGTCAAGCCGGAGTGAAGCAACAGTTCCGCTGAGAGTTCTGAACTCTTGCTTCACTTCCATTTGAAAAGGTCTGTCGTCGTAACATTTCACACCTGTCCTGCCGATTCTGGAAATGGTCGAGAAGATAAGTTTTCCGGCAACATCAGTCACAAAAGCCTGTGCAATACCCTCGCCCACAACAATATCGCCTATTATGTCACGCCTGAGTTGCATACCCATAAAAGTCCCGAGAAAATCCCTGTGTGTCAGCCTGTCTTCCTTTCTGTACGTGAAAGTAATGCACTTCAAAGGAAAATCCTGCATAATATATTCCTCATAGTAATCAGGATATACAGCAAGCATTTTTCTTTTAGCATCGGGGAAACCTCCCCATAAAGTGTACATAAGACCGCCGGTATTATGCAGACACCATTTTTCAGCCTCAGCACACTGTCTTTCGTCCAGAAAATCAGAAAAATGACATACTCCGTTTTTTTCGGTCTGACTGACTATATCGTCAAGACGTGCATAAAAGAATTTATTAGATGAAGAATCCATCAGATAAATACCCCGTTGTTTTCGAGTTCTCCCACAAGGTCTTCACCTATGAAACCTACATTATATGGAGTTATAATATATGTAAGGTTTGCAACAGGTTTGAGACTTCCGCCGTTAGCATATGCAACACCCACAAGGAAGTCTATAATTCTTCTCTTGTTTTCCGGAGAAGCTGTTTCAAGATTCAGAACAACAGTTTTCTTTGCGATAAGGTGGTCTGCAATCTGCTTTGCATCTGTGAATGCCGACGGTTTCACCAATACAACCTGAAGCTGTGCCGTTGTCTGAATGTTAAGCACTTTATTTCTGCGACCGTTGCCGTTATTGTTAGCGTTGTTACTTGTTCTTTCCGTAGGAGGCGGAGCAGTATTCTGACTTGTGGTACTTTCATAAACAGGTGGTGGCGTGATTGGCTTTTCCTCGTCATCTTTATGTGAAGTAGTTTCAACAGACGACTTGCGAACAGGAGTCTCAGGTTCTTCCTGCTCGTCGTAGTCCTCGTACCCGTCATCTTCCGCAAAGAAAAATTTCTTTATATTTTCAATAACACTCATGTTAATACTCCTTCTCCGCATTTCATTTTATATTTTTGCAACACGGAATAAATGCGGAGTATTCCGTGAACGGACATCGTTCTCTGGGAATATATCAAAAACAACAGAGATTATTTATTGCTGTAGTTTCTTGCACCAAAAAGTCCCGTACCTATCCTTACAATGTGCGAACCATATTTTATAGCTTCCGCATAGTCGTGTGTCATACCCATTGAGAGAATGTCCATTGAAACAATTGATTTTTTTTCTTGTGCTGTCCTGTCAAAAAGTTCTTTCATTCTGCCTAAAAAAACATCACTGTCAGACGGTGGCGGAATAGTCATAAGACCCCTTACATTTATACCGTCAAGCTGTGCAAGATTTTCAATAAGGTCTCCGACTTCAGACGGAGCAACACCGCCCTTTGAATCCTCATCGCCTATATTGACTTCACATAATACGTCAACCGTTTTTCCGTGACTGACTGCCTGACGGCTTATAACCTCACCCAGTCTGAGACTGTCAACAGAATGTATCATACTTACGGAATCAATAATATACTTTACCTTGTTTGTCTGCAAACTGCCTATGAAATGCACTTCTGCCGATTTGTCATAAATATCCTTTTTGGAAAGATACTCCTGCACACGATTTTCGCCGAGCAGGTCAATTCCCAGTGAAACCGCATAATTAACAGCTTCCGGAGCGACAGTTTTTGTAACTGCCATAATACGCACCTTTTCCTCAGAAGCACGGTATTTTGCGAAAGCCTCGCCTGCACGTTCACGTATAATGCGGAGGTTTTCGTCAATGTAACTGAAATTATTCTCCACTTTATTCAACACCTTCAATCATAATATCGTCATACAATGAGAGGTAACTTTTATCACTTTCGTGAACAGCCGACAGAACATAATCACTGCCCTCATATATAACATCGATTTTCTTAAATTCAACCTGTTCGCCCTTAAGAATATAAACACCCTTGCTGTTGACAACTTCTTCAAAAGTCATTTCGGTATCTCCGGAAGTAGTCTCTACAGTTTCCGTCACGTCCTTGAATCTTATCGCTTCACGGGGAACTTTCAGACCTTTATAATCGCCCCTGATAATCTCAACAGTTTCACATCTGTGCTGTACAAGCTCCTGATTGAACTGACTGCACAACAGAATTATTATACTCTGCTGAGGATTGCCCTCGTCGTGTACGTCAATAATTTCAGCATCATAAGTATCCGCAGCCGCCTCGAAACGTAACTTCACCCAGTTACCTGCCTCATAGTCGTGATGTGAATTATCCACTACTCCGGCAAGATACCAGCTATAATCGTCTATGAGTTTTCCGACAACAGTATTATCAGTACTTTTCATATCCGTAATGCTGTTAAGCAATTCAACAGTAAGCTGACTTATATTTTCCTTTGTGAGAATTTCTTCATAGCCGTCACAATAGCTTGCAAAGTACGCCGGACGGTCAGAATATATTACTTCAATTGGCATTACCGACTGTTGCTGAAGTTGCAGAAGCTGATTATTTATATCTTCAATCTGCTGATTAAAATTTTCCACTTCATTCGTTATAATCTGGTAAGTACTCATTTCAACAAGAAGTGTATCAAGGTCTGACTTTATAGCATTGTAATCCTTAATATCACGGCAATATATATAATTTCTGAAATTTTCCTCAATATTTGCCGAAAGATTCAAAGGCTGTGCTGATTCAAGAGTACCAGGATTCTGAATTTTTTCAAGTATAGCAAGCTGTTTTTTTAGACCGTTAATTTCCCTGTTTATGCTTATCTGTTCGTCAGAAGAATAAACCTGTGCGATAACGGTCCCCATACCGAGTTTTCCACCGTCAGAAACATTATAACTCAGCACGCCGTTACCGCTGTACCTTTTTACCTGCTCGTCTCTTATGAATACGCCCTTTAAAGTTCCCGACGAAGTAGCTTCCGCCATCAGTGCAGATTCTGTCGGACTTTCTTTATTACGGAAATTATATACTATACTTACAAAAATAATCAGAAATAAAACAAGAACAACGTTCCTGAGAAGTTTGACAATAAAGTTATTTTCTGATTTATCCTGTTGTTTACTGGAACGCATTCACATCACCAAATCAGTCGTTTTTTTCGGATGCGTCGAGGATTGAAACTGCCCTTGCAGGAATGATTGTTGAGATAGCGTGCTTGTATACAAGTTGCTGTTTGCCGTCGCAGTCAAAGATTGCAACGTAGCTGTCAAAACCTCTTACCATACCTTTGAACTGAAAACCGTTAGTAAGAATAATAGTAACCATAATCTTGTCTTTTCTGCACTGATTGAGGAACACGTCCTGTAAATTGATAGTTTTGTTCATAAACCAATCTCCATTCTTTAATATTAATTTTTAATTTAATAAGTGTCTGTATACACTGAATACATTATATCATACATTCCAGTAATTTTCTATAGTTTTTTGAGACTTTTCTGAAATTTCATTTTTTTTATTAATTTCGTCCAAAAATATCCACTGAATACGTGTATTTTTTCTAAACCATGTAAGCTGTCTTTTAGCGTAACGTCGTGTTTCCTGTTTTATTATGTCGATACATTCTGTAAGGGTCATTCTGTTTTCAAAATACGGTATAAGTTCTTTGTAACCTATTGCGTTTGCGGAAGTTTTCTGACTTCCTGCTCTCCATATATTTTCAGCTTCTTCAACAAGACCGTCTGCAACCATTTTATCAACACGCATATTTATGCGGTTGTAAAGAGCCTGTCTGTCATGGAAGTCAAGTCCGATTATAAGTGAATCGTATGGGCTTTCTACAAGACGGCTTTCTGCTTTCAGTTCGCTGAAACGTCGCCCTGTAATGTGAAATACTTCCAACGCACGCACAACACGCACAAGATTATTCATATGGATATTTTCAGCTGAAACGGGGTCAATCTCCATTAACATATTATGCAGATATTCGTTACCTTTTTCCCTTGCGATAGTATAAAGTTTTTCACGGTAAACCTCATCACTTCCGCCGTCAGAAAACTTAACATTATTCAGCAATGAATCAACATAAAGTCCTGTACCGCCGACTATTATCGGAAGTTTCCCACGGCTGAGAATGTCTTTTATTTTTTCGTTTGCAAGACTTACATAGTCCGATACACTGAAAACAACGTCCCTGTCAAGACAATCTATCAGGTGATGCGGAATCCCTTGCATTTCTTCCGGAGTAGGTTTTGCGGAAGCTATATCAAGCCCTTTGTAAATCTGCATGGAATCCGCTGAAATTATTTCACCGTCATAAATCTTTGCAATTTCAACACCAAGCGAAGTTTTACCGGAAGCAGTAGCACCTACTACTGCAAGTATTTTAGGTTTTGATTTTCCGTCCACAAATAAAACTCCCCTCTTTTATGTACGTCTGAACTGATGTGCAATATTACTTTCAGTCATTGTAAACATAACAGGTCTACCGTGTGGACAATGACGGATTCTGTCGTCATAATAAACCTGCTCCGCAAGCGACTGCAATTCCTTTAAACTTGTTTTGTCGTTTGCTTTTATTGCAGACCTACAGGCAACAGTATGCAACATATCGTCCAACATATGCGACTGCGGATTCTGAACGTGCAGACAAAGATTTTCAGCTACTTCCGAAATAACGCTTTCAATATCAATACTGCTGATAAAAGTAGGTACAGCTTTAGTGATAACACACGGACTTTCGGAAAAATCAAACATAAATCCCATATCAGCAAGCAACTCCGTATTTTCCTGCATAGCACTGACTTCTTCCGCTGTAAGAAGTATCTTTATGTCCGTCATTAACATCTGCATATACTGTCGACAGTTACGGCTTTTCAGACGTTCAAAGATTATTCTTTCGTGAGCGGCGTGCTTGTCAATGATAACCATTTTTCTGTCAGTAGTTTCCGCAATGACATAAAGTCCAAACACTTCACCTATTGCATTAATTTCCGGTCTCTCAGTCTTGACTGTTTCCTGCTGTACAGTCTTGAAAGTTTCTTTTTCTGGAAATTCGGAATCTTCAAAAATGCTTTTACTGATATAACTGAATCCCTCAAGCATTTCCTGCTGTTCTTTCTGACTGCTGTTATCCGTAACGGACTGACTTTCAGATACTTCCCGTTCGTCATATACAAATTCAGGAAAATCCTGAAAAATATCATTTTCAGTTTTCTTAATCTGTTCAGTTTCAGAAATCTTCTCCACAGGTGTAAAAATCGGTTGAAAATCCTGCTCCGTTTCGGTTTTTTGATTTTCTTCCTCTTGTGGAAAATCTGTTTCAGTTTTTACGGAATCCAAATCAAATTCATACAACAGACCGTCTTTTACCATAGTATTCTTTACGGCAAAAAATATTGTATCAGAAACCTTTTTTTCGTCTGCAAAACGTACTTCTGCTTTTGACGGGTGAATATTCACATCTATAACAGCAGGGTCAATTTCAATCATCAGTACACAGGCAGGAAACTTCCCTGTCATCACCATATTTTCGTAACCGCTTTCAAGAGATGCTGAGCATATCTTTGAATGTACGTGTCTGCCGTTTACAAAGAAATTCTGAAAAGAACGGTTACTCTTTGCATAAAGAGGCTTTATTATATAACCCGTCAGATGTATGCCTTCATTCTGATAATCAACACTCATCATATCATGTGCAAAATCACGTCCATATACGGCGTATATCGCTGAATACAGTTCACCGTCACCGCTTGAATTAAGTTCTATGCGGTTATTGCGGATAAACTTGAAAGCAATTTCAGGGTGCGAAAGTGCCTGTTTCTGTATAATCTGACTGACGGCGTTTGCTTCTGTAACATCCTTTTTCATAAATTTCCGTCTTGCAGGAACATTATAGAAAAGGTCACGTATAACAATGGTTGTACCGTCCGGACAGTTGCTTTTTTCGTGACGGATTTCTTTTCCTCCGCTCAGTCCATAAGCAGTGCCGGATTTCTGACTTTTCTGTTTTGTCATAAGTTCAATTTTTGAGACTGCGGAAACCGACGCAAGTGCTTCCCCTCTAAATCCGAGAGTACATATATTGTCAAGGTCTTCCTTTGTATTGATTTTGCTTGTGGCGTGACGTAGAAAAGCCTTAGGGACATCTTCAAAAGACATTCCGCAACCGTCGTCAGTAACACGCATATAAGTTGTACCACCGTTTTTTATTTCAACAGTTATGTGTTCTGCTCCTGCATCTATGGAGTTTTCAACAAGTTCCTTTATTACGGAAGCCGGTCTCTCGATAACTTCACCTGCTGCGATAAGCTCCGACACCTCACTGCTGAGAATTTTTATTGACGGCATTATCTGTTCTCCTTTCAGACGTTATATTCCGAGTATAGTGAATAATCCGTATTCTGCAAAAACTTCCTGTACCCAGTCATTAAGGTCTTTTACAGCTTCCTTTGTACGACCGAAAGAAGCGTCACATATTAATTTCCAGTCTTCCGGTGTGATTTCTGTTGACTCATAAGGGGAATACTCCGGCATAACGTCAAGAAAAAGTTTTTTCAGACCTGTATCAGTAAAATCCTCATCATAAATATAAATTGAATCATCATTCCAGAAAAGATTATTCCATTTTCCTTTAAAAAATTCGTGGCAGTCTGTTCCCCTGAGTTCATCTTTACTTAAAAAATATTTCAAAAATATCACTTCCTGTCATATAGAATCATTATAAAATAAATCAATAACCGTAATCGTAATTGTAGTCATAACTGTAATCATAAGTATAGTCATAAGTATCATCATCGATATAATTACCGTCATAGCCATAGTCATAATAGCCCTGATTATAATCATAGCTATAATCATATTCCGGAACGGTTGTAGTAGTGGTAGTAGTTGTAATTGCATTAGGGTCTACAAAACTTCCTGCAACATAGCCGGAGAATGTAGTAGTAGTTTTTTCCATACTGATATTTTCGACCACAGAAGAAACTTCTGTAACAGATTCTGTAGTGATTTCCTCTGTAAGAATTTCTGTACTTTCTGTTGTAGTTTCCTCTGTTGATTCTTCAGTAATAGCTTCCGTTGTAGCTTCAGTAGGCTCTTCCGGCTTGAAATTCACGTCAAGAAGACCTGCATCATATTTTTTATTGAGTATTCTCAGAACGCTTTCGTCAATACGTGCGGAATCAATTTCGCCGTTCTCAACAGCAGTACAAACAGCTTCAATAGATTCAGAAAGGTCTGCTGGCATGAGAATCATATCCACACCGGCATTTATTGCCATAACAGAAGCCTCAGCAGATGTATAGACATTTGAAATATTCTCCAACATATGAGAATCGGTTATGATAATTCCGTTAAATTCAAGTTCATTTCTGAGAAGTTCTGTAACAACGGTATACGACAAATCAGACGGCAACCAGTCGCCTACTCCTGATATAACCTGATGTCCTACCATTACAAAATCCGCACCTGCATTTATACCCTCTCTGAAAGACACGAAATCAGTTGCACGCAGGTCATCGACAGAACGGTTTACAGCAACGTCTTTGTCTGCATAGTTTATTCCGTCAGAAGTACCAACCCCAGGGAAATATTTCAGAGTAGCAAATACTCCTGCATCTTTAAGACCTATTGCAACATTTGAAGACATACTTGCTACAACATCGGGGTCACTGCTGAATATACGTCCGCCGAGTTCTGTTGTCTCTCCTATATTGACATCTGCAACAGGTGCGAAATCAAGGTTGAAGCCGAGTGCTTTAAGGTATGTACCGATTGTGTAACCTATTTCATATGAAACGTGTGTATCATTCTGTTCACCATAAGTAATCATATCGTCAAAATAAGTATCACCGATTGTATTCGCAACATCTGCAACCGTTCCGCCCTCTTCGTCAACAGCCATAAACATTCCTATACCGCTGTTTGCAAGCACACATTCCTGAATATCGCTAATCAGCTGTGCAGTCTGTTCTGTTGTCTCAAAGTTGTAGTAAGACATTACCATTCCACCGATAGGACAGTCTATAATTGAATCCTGTACTATTTCGTCATAAAGCGTAACAACGTCCCAGCCAGAAAGCTGTTCCGGTGTGGTAATGAACATCTGACAAACTTTCTGTTGTAATGTCATATTTTCAAGCATCTTTTCCGGAACGGTCTTCTCCGGAGCAGGCGGTTCAGTAGGCTCAGTAACCTCTGTCACCGGCTCTGTCGAGGGTTCTTCAGAGTTTTCGTCTGTCTTTTGTTTTTTTTCTGCACAGGCACAAAGTACTAAACTCATACTCATTGCCATTGCCATTAATTTCTTTACTTTCATTCAAATTCCTCCTGTTTATTCATTCTGAATTTTAATTCCACAATCGCACAATACATCGTAATATTCAGTGTTTTATAATTTCAAGAACGTCTTTCAACAACATTCTGCACTCTCTGTCCGTCAATTCGTTTACATTTGTTTTTTCAAGCATATTGAGGGCGGTTTCACGTTTTATACTGTCAAAACTAATCTGTTCGGTTTCCGTGTCGGAAGTGTTTGTAATGTGAGTATTATTGTTTTTTTCCATTTCCGCAAGAATTTCTTTCGCACGGCTTATAACCTTTGCAGGAAGCCCCGCAAGTTTCGCAACGTCCACACCGTAACTCTCGTCCACTCCGCCACGTACTATCTTACGCAGAAAACGTATATTTCCGCCGTGCCTGTTCACCGCAATGCTGTAATTCTTAACGCTGTCCAGTTCGTTTTCAAGTCCGATAAGTTCGTGATAGTGAGTAGCGAAAAGAGTTTTACAACCTAATTTTTTGGAAGTGCAGATGTGTTCAGCGACCGCCCGTGCAATACTTACTCCGTCATAAGTTGAAGTGCCTCTGCCCACCTCGTCAAGAATAACAAGACTGTCCGGAGTAGCATTATTCAAAATATCTGCAACCTCACTCATTTCCACCATAAAGGTACTCTGTCCGGCTGTAAGGTCGTCGGAAGCTCCTATCCTCGTGAAAATCTTGTCTACTATTGAAATCTTCGCCGACTTTGCAGGAACAAAACAACCTATCTGTGCCATAAGGACTATTAAAGCAGTCTGTCTCATATACGTTGACTTACCTGACATATTAGGACCTGTAATTATAGACATTCTGTTGTTTCCTTTATCCATGTAGACATCATTCGGAATAAACATTTCTTCCCTCAACATAATTTCAACAACAGGGTGACGACCGTCTTTTATGTCAATCGAACCGTCAAGGGAAATTTCCGGCTTGACATAAAAATTTCTGATTGCAACGTCTGCAAACGAACAAAGTACGTCAACAGATGCAACCGCCGTTGCTGTTTTCTGTACCTTTTCAAGCATTGTTGCGAGGTAATCACGGATTTCACTGAAAATATCAGATTCCAGAGCAAGTGCCTTGTCCTTTGCACCGAGTATGGAATTTTCAGCGTTTTTGAGTTCATCAGTTATGAATCTTTCGGAATTTGTAAGAGTTTGTTTCCTTGTCCAGCTTTCCGGTATCAAATCGTAATATGAACGTGTAACTTCAAGATAGTAACCGAATACCCTGTTGAAACCTATTTTCAGATTTTTTATTCCTGTAATCTCACGTTCACGCTGTTCAATTTCGTCAATAATTTCCTGTCCGTGATTCATTATATGGCGTAAATTATCAAGTTCCTGATTGAAACCATTCTTTATAACTCCGCCGTCCTTTACAGCTATCGGAGGATCTTCAGTTATTGACTTTTCAACAAGTTTCACTATTTCACCCAGTCCGGAAATATCCCTGTTGTACTTTTGCAGTAACTTTGAATTATCCAGTTTTTCAAGCTGATTCTTTATAGCCGGTAACTGCATAGCCGTCATTGAAAGTGCTTTAAGGTCACGGGGATTCGCCCTTTTGTACATAACTTTCGTCATAAGTCTTTCGAGGTCGTAAACACGTTCAAGCAGTGACTGCAATTCATACAATACAACGCTTTTCCGTCTGAGTGCGTCTACCGCCTCAAGACGTTCAATAATTCTTGCCGGACTTTTCAGGGGCTGTTGAATCCAGTTTTTAAGAAGTCTCCTGCCCATTGAGGTTTTAGCGGAATCAAGTACCCACAACAACGACCCTTTGCGTTCTTTGTTGCGGAGCGTTTCCGTCAGTTCCAGATTACGCCGTGCATTCAGGTCAAGTCCCATAAAAGAATCACCATTCAGTATTTCAATTGACGTGAATCTTGAAACGGAAGTTTTCTGAGTATCGTTTATATAATCGAAAAGTCCGCATACTGCCGAACAGTCTGCACCGTCCGTACTTATTCCCAGCTCTCCGGCAGTTTTTCCGAAAACTTTTTCAACATCATTCAGTTTCATTTCCGGTGAAAAACTTTCTGCATTCCTCAGAGTAACCACACATTTCAGACGCATTTTTATAAAATCAGAAACGTTTTTCAGTGAAAGAAAACTTTCCGGAAATATAACTTCCGACGGCTGACATCTTGAAAGTTCGTTTATAACATCCGATTCAAGATTTTTTCCGCTTGATATACTCAGATATGCTTCACCCGTCGAAATATCAGCAGAAGCTATCCCACAAGTTTTATTATTTTCGTCATAGAATATACTGCAAATATAATTGTTTCTGCTGTCGTCAAGCATACTGCTTTCCGTAAGCGTACCTGGAGTTATTACACGGATAACATCACGTGCTACTAAATCCCTGCTTGCTGACGGGTCTGTAAGCTGTTCGCATACCGCAACTTTAAATCCTAAATCAATAAGTTTTTTTATATAAGTGTCTACCGCATGATAAGGCACACCACACATAGGCGCACGCTCTTTGAGTCCGCACTCCTTTCCTGTGAGAGTAAGTTCTATCGCCTTTGAAGCCTTTAAAGCATCATCAAAGAACATTTCATAGAAGTCACCCACACGGAAAAACAATATACAGTCCTGATAATTGTCTTTTATATCAAGGTACTGTCTCATCATTGCGGAAACTTTTCTCCTGTCAATATTCATCAGCCACAACCTCCACAAGCGGAACAGTTTCCGGAACAGCCTTTCGGAGCTTCACAGGTTTCAGGGTTTTCACCGTTTGCACAAAGCGAAATTATCTGACTGATATTTGTCACAAGTTCTTCGAGAGCCGTCTGTGCCTTGCTGAAAGCAATCATATTAGGGTTGCTCATTATCTTGTTGTAAAGAGTTTTTGTTTCCTTGTCGATAGCGTTTATTTTGTCAAAATCAGGATTTTCACCGCTCATAGCTTCACGCATGTCAATGCGGAGACTTTCAAATTTCGCAATATCTTCCTGTAAATCCTTGTCTTCGTCGTTTACCTGTTTTGCAAGACTGTACGCAATATATCTCTCGTCCTGCTGAATAGCTTTTCCAAGTTCTCTCGTCATCTGAATAACGTCCATAAATCATTCTCCTTTTATAATTTTCTGCCGATTACAGCCCAGTTCATTGAGCCTGTAATTTCTGTCTGTACGAATTTTCCGATAAGTGACTTGTTACCCTCAAACTCAACTATAATAAATTCGTCGCTTTTACCGGTAACATATCCCTCACGTTTCTTTGAAACACCGTCCACAAGCACACGCATTTTCCTGCCGATAAAACGCTTGTAATTTTCCGTTGAAATCTCACGCTGTACTTCCAGTAACTCACGCATACGAAGGCTTTTAACTTCTTCAGGGATTTTGTCATCTATTTCGGAAGCCTTAGTGCCAGAACGTTTCGAATATATAAAAGAGTATATATTATCGTATCTGACTTTTTTTATCAGGTCAAGAGTTGCACGAAATTCCTCGTCAGTCTCATTCGGAAAACCTACTATCAAATCCGTTGTAAGCGAAAAATCAGGGTCTTTTGCACGTATATAATCAACAGTTTCAAGGTACTTTTCAACTGTGTATCGTCTGTTCATACGGTCAAGAACGCTGTTACTTCCGCTCTGTACCGGCAAGTGAAGATGTTTTGCGACTTTTTCACAACTGAAAATTGTATCAATAAGTTCACATGAAGCATCTTTGGGGTGCGACGACATAAAACGTATTACAAAGTCGCCATCAATTTCATTCAGTTCACGGAGAAGTGCAGGAAAATTCATTCCGTTTTCAAGGTCTTTACCGTAAGAATTGACGTTCTGTCCAAGCAACATTATTTCCTTGTAACCGTCACTGACAAGCTGTCTGACTTCACTGATAATATCTTCCGGACGGCGACTTCTTTCACGTCCCCTGACATAAGGCACTATGCAGTATGTACAGAAATTATTACAGCCAAACATTATCGGCACTGAGGCTTTGAAATTACTTTCACGCACCTGCTCCATGTGTTCTGAAAAATCATCATATTCCTTTGTATCAGCGGAAAACTTTTTCCCTCTGAGACAGTCAAGCAACAATGAAGGCAACGCATTTATAGCGGAAGTACCCATTACAAAATCAACCTGAGGATAAGACTTCTTTATTTTTTCCGCAATATGTTCCTGTGCAGTCATACATCCTGCAATTCCTATAATAAGCGACGGCTTTTCCTCTTTAAGTTTTTTCATACTTCCTATTATTCCGAAAACCCTGTCCTCAGCACTTTCACGCACAGCACAGGTATTCAGTATAATAATATCCGCTTCGTGTTCATTTTCGGTAAAACTATACCCTATCTGTTTCAGAAGACCTTTTATTTTTTCACCGTCAGAAACATTAAGCTGACAGCCGAAACTCCTGACATAAGCAAAACGCTTTCCGTCTCCTGCAATATCCATTATATCTTGCATAACATCTCTTTTTTCCATTCAGAATTATCTTCCTCTCATTCAGTAAGAATCAATCAATAAATTATTATAACATATAGTAAAGATTTTTTCAAGTGTAATCGTTACTTTAAATAGAAATTTCCATAAAATTTTCACATAGAGATAGGCATAATATATAAAAATTTTATGAAGTTTTTGTACATTAATACAAAATTTGTTTTTTTATGAGAGAATCGAACTGCCGGAACGTCTAATAAGTGAACGAAAGGTTAACCCGTTTAAAAAATATTCTCAAAGGAGGAATTTATTATGTTGAAAAAATCCACCGTCGCTGTTCTTACGGCTATGGCAACCGCAATGTCAGTATTCAGTCCGCTGACAGTAAACGCCATATCCATTCAGACTGATATTGATTCAGACGTAAACACCATTCCTTTAAATTATGAAAGAGTATATGTAGGTGAAGCCGAAGAACCTATGTACACAGAATCAACGACTTCAGGTGATTTTCATTGGGTATATACTGAACCCGAAGAATCAACTATTCCACGCCGTGATTTCACTGTTACAACGGCCGCACCTGTTGAAGATACTAAAGGTATATTCCCTATCAAAAAAAGCAGTGACATCACTGTTAAAGTTGTCGATTCAGAAACCGGAGAACCTATTAAAGGTGTACAGGTAAAATTTTTTGAAACAGAAACTCCCACAAGCAACCAAATAAAACGTGATTTAGGCTCATGGTATAGTAACGATTCAGAATCATTTACATTGCATGACGTTGATTACACCCTTGAAAATAACTCCTCAATGTTCGTGCTGACTGCTGTGCTTGAACACATTCCGGACGGATACAGCTACAATGGTCGTATGTATAGAGGATCGGTAATAGACCATATAGTTGATACTGGGGAATGGTATGCAAGAGGTGAGGAAGTCTATCACGATACCCGTACTCTTACAATCAAGCTTGATAAAACTTACAAATGCACTTTTAATGCCGAATGCAGTGTAATCAACAGTGTTACAGGAGAACTCATTGAAGATGCTTATGTATCCTTGAATCGCTGGGATTCAAACGGTCATCGTCAGCCAGTCGATATGTGGTATACAGGAGAAAACACTCCTCATATCACAAGCAATCTGTCGTATACAGCACCGAACAAGTACACCAGTGAATTATGGGAATTTGTAGTAAACAGACTTCCGGACGAATATAATAATTCATCTCATGAATTAAGCTGTGCTGTCGAAATAAACGCCAATACTCCGGAAACTGTAGAATTTAAAATCTATGTTGACCCTGACGGTAATCAGGTAGACAATACTAATACACGTCCTCCGCAATATACCCATACTAACACAACTCCACCCGTTTCACTTCCTGTAATAACTACTACCACTACTGCAACTGTTATATATGATACAGGCACACTTCCACCATGGATGAACAATACCACACAGACTACAGTTACTGAAACCCGTATATGTGACGGCTGTGGCAGGGAAATAAAAGTTTCTGACGGAATAACAACACCTTTAGGAATGTTTCTTTGTGGAGATTGCAGAGCGTCCGGAATGGGCGGTACTCGTCCGATAATTCCGGATAAAACAGATACTACCACTCAGACAACTGTTTCCGGAAATACTTCTGTTGCACATCCTCCTGTAACAAGTGCCACTACTGCTACAGACGACGGGCTGTATCATGGAAGATTTCAGGCGATGTGCTTTGCAATTGATGCTACAACAGGAAAGAAAGTCAGCGGTGCAGAATTACAGCTCTCTGACGAAAACGGACATATAATCGAATCATGGAATTCATCTGAAAAATGTGGTCACGATATTGATATTGACTACACAATGGACAGTAAGGATTCATATAAGAACTATCAGCTTTCAATGACTAAACTTCCGGCAGGCTACAAATATTCAGGAATCGTCGACCAGACAGCAGAAGGATTACTGTCGGATTACCACAAAATAGACTGCGGATTCAAAGGAATTGCAACTTTTGCAGTATATGTATTCCCTGAGGACTATGTTTTAAATGATACAGACGTAAAACCATGGCAGACTACAAGAAAAACAGAACCTGAACAAACACAGACAACGGCAAACAACAATACACCGGTTACTGTTACTGCTACTACTTTAGCTATAGGAAACATAAAACTCAATTCAGAACCAAAGAAGACTAATTATACAATCGGAGAAAAACTTGATTTGACAGGTCTTGACGTAAGCCTGAACTGCGAATACGGACCAAACGGAAAAGACGGAAACAACGTTATATTCAATCATGTAAATCCTGTTGATTGTCCCGAAGCTTTCATTGTAAATACCCACGAATTTGACAGCACAAAAGCCGGAACATATACAATCAAGGTAAAATGCACAGACGATTATAAATCTGATTATAAAGTAATGAACAATATAGCTGAATTTAAAGTAACAGTCAGTGAAAACAGCACATTAAACGGTGATGCAAACTGCGACGGAAAGTTAAATATTTCAGATGCTATACTGATAATGCAGTCAATCAGCAATCCGCATGAATACAAAATCTCCGAATCAGGCGTATCGAATGCCGATGTTTACAACAGAGGCGACGGCTTAACCTTAATGGACGCTCTTGTTATTCAGCAAGTACAGGTACATATGGTTTCCGAAAGCGATTTGCCAATCTACAGATAACATCTAATATAAAAGGACGGTTGAAATATACCGTCCTTTTTATCTTTCCGACATATAAGAAAAAAGGAACTCTGAGAGTTCCTTCTTCCATTATATCATTATATTTGAGGGAGTCTGAATAACTTAAATGAGATTTGTTATATTACTTGCTTGAAATACTACTGAGTTCTTCTGTTGTCATCGGGAATTGGTCAGTTGTAACAAGTTTTGCCTGAGACATCTGAATAGCAAGAGCGTCCATATTTGTGAGTTTGCTTCCCTTGTCTATAACATCACCATTGATTACGCCCTGTTCAGAAATCGTATATTCGCCAGGGTTGGAGATTGACTGCATAATGAGTACAGCGTCAGAAATATTCACCTGTCCGTCAACGTTAGCATCTCCATATAATACGTCAGAAGAACCGGAAGAGGTATTTGTACCGTCACCAGCATAAACCATATAGAACAAGTTAGCTGTATCTGCTTTGGCAACAGTGTGCGAGCCAGACTTAATGTCAACTGTGATTATGCCGTCACCTGTTGAAGTATACTTTGTATTGTCAACCTTGATTGTAGCTGTAGGTTCTGCAAATACAAGTGTAAGTTTACCGTCTGACGGAGCGTTGAAAGTAATGTTTGTAGCACTTTCCATCTTGAGGCACTGTTTGAGAGTAAGACCGTTATAATTTACAGTGCCTTTTGATGTAGAGAGGTTACCTGTAATGGTGTAGAAATCACTTGATTTGCCGTTAGCTGTAAAGTCGTGTACATATCCGCCTGAAACAACAGGAGTAGACGGATTTGAAGTAGAAGCTGTTGTTGTAGTAGTATTGTTTGGCTTTGTTGTCTGAGCAGAAGCAGTTGTCTGCTGAGGAGTTGTAGTTGTACTTCCGCTACCGCTTATCTTTGTATTGTCCATACAACCACCGTACGCTTCAAACTCAGCAGTAAGTGCTGTATAGAGTGCATCGTCCTTTGCTTCAATAAGTTTATAGTTGCCGGACGGAATATATGAAAGTGTAGAATCTGTATCAAAGTTTGCTTTCTGACAAGCACTGTCAAGTTTCTGACTCTTGTCTGTTACGATTGTACCCTCGTTCTTTGCACCTTTCTTCAGGCTGATATAAGCATCGTTATAGCTCTTGAAAACACCGCCTGACTTGAGAAGTACAGGGTCTTTACATTCGTTTACATAAGCATTGTACTCAGAGAAGAGGAATGAGTTAGCTCTTGCACTTGCACAGTAGCTTGACTGTCCGTCGAATATATTATTGTAAAGGTGGATATTTGCCTGACGTGCAAGCGGTCCTCTTGATTCGCAGTTTTTCCAGTAGTTGTGGTGGAATGAGATATTAAACTGGAGGTTGCTGTCGGAAGCACCTACAAGGTTTGTTTTATGGTAGCCCTCATAATAGCAATAGCTGTTTGTGAAATACTGACCACGTTTGAAGTCACAAGCACCGTCGCCCTCTGCCTTGTCTGATTCAGCAGGATTAGCTATCTTCGGTACATAGAATTCACAGTTATGAATCCAGCATCTTTCAACAGAAGCTGTAAGTTTTGCACTTGTGCCTGAGCCTTCCTGTACACCTTCCATACCGATACAGTCTTCAGGAACGTTTCTGAATGCAATATTTCTTACTTCAAAACTCTTACCGAGTTCGGGAGCAGATGATTCACACATGAAGTGGAAGCCCCAGCCGTTTACTGTAGCATCTGCACCAACACCCTCGATTGTGATGTTCTTACCGGAACGCATTCTTGCCATACCACCGTTATCACCTACTGAACCGCCTAAATCTACTGAGTCAAATACTGTTACACCCTCAGGAGTTGAAACGTTTCCAACGATTCTGATAACAAGCGGAGTGCCGTCATTAGCAAGTTTCTTGATAATATCCTGATTGGTGTTAGCTGTACCGCCGTTAGCGTTCTTGCCGTTTCCTGTATCCTGACCAACGGAGTTGAGGATATTACCTATACCTTTAACAGTTGTGCCGTCCTTTGAAGTAACGGAAACTGTATTCTTATTTTCTTCTGTAACATATATAACTTTAGCATTTGCTTTAAGTTCGCCGTTGTCTTTGTAAGCACCTACACCGTCGGAGTAGTTATAATGTGCATAACCTGACCTATCCTGCTGACCTACTACAATACCACTCTGCTTGATTTCGCCCTTTGAAGTAGTAACTGTAACTGTGTAAGTACCAGGCTGAAGTCCGAGGAGGTCAACACGCACACCGCCGTCAACGTCTCTTACAAGATATTCAAGGTCTTCACCTTTAAGTGAACCTGTTGAAGCACCTGAATATGATACTCCTGTAACGTCAGCGTCCTTTATTCCTGAAATGCCCATATATGCCATTTCGTTCCAACCGCCTGAATATTCAACCTTTATACCAGCCGGAGTTGTTGCCGGTGTAGAGGGTTTCTGTGTTGCAACTGTAGTTGTAGTATTCTGTGTACCTGCCGGTTTGGCAGTTGTTGTAGTAGATGCAACAGGTGCTGAACCCGTACTTGTGAAACCACTTCCGATAGCAACTATTGAATCCTTATATGCAACAAGTGCAGCCTTAAGAGCGTCATTTACTGCATAGCTTGAATCGTCAACTGAGTTATCAAATTTCCACTGTAAGTCACCGCCGTCAACACGTCCCGCCTTAGCAGTTACAATAGCCGGAACGTCCTCAGCCTTATCAACGTTATATTTATACATAGTGGAAGCAGTATCAAAGTTATTGTAAGTTGTACCGCCTTTTTTACAGGTTACACTGTCCGGAACTTTTTCATCTCTTGATTTTGCTACATAAGCGTCAAACTCTGTCTTGTCGTCGCCGTATGAAACCATAGCTTTCGCACCTTCGATATAGTTTCCGAAAGCCTTGATTACACCGCCGTTTTCACCGGAGAATGTACCGCCTGTCGCAACGTCAGAACCCTGTCCTGAAATAAGTGTCGGATATTTGCAGTTTCTGAAATAATTGTTTTCAACGAAACAGGAAGCTCCCAGTGTAACGCCTACACCATATTTTGCATTACCGTCAAAATAGTTGTTGTAGCTGTGTACTGTACAGGTTCTTATTCTCGGGTGACGTGAGTCTGAATGGTCGTACCAGTTGTGGTGATATGTAGCAGTATTTTCTTCACTTTCAGACTTCATACCCTGAAGATTACATTTTCCGTTATCCCAGAAATGATTGTATGAATGAGTAATATATTTTGAAGTTTTTGTATCTAAAGCACCGTCGCCTTTAACCTGGTCTGCATCTGAACCAGCGTCGCCGTAGAAGAAGTCGCAGTTATGTACCCATACGTGGTCGTTACCCTGCTGAAGTCCGCAGTCGTCACCCTCTGAACTGTTGCAATTCATAAAACCAAGGTTTCTGACTTCAACGTTTGAGGAATTTTTCATAACGAGACCGAAACCGTTAATTGTTGTATCATTACCAACACCCTCGATTGTAAGACCACAGGTTGCGTTATCAACATATAAGTCGCCCTTTATAAGAGTTTCGGGGTCTGTAATATTTCCTATAAATCTGATTGCCACAGGTGATACTTTCTTGTTATTCTTGAGACCTGTTATGATATTCTGAACGCCTACCAGTGTTGTATCTTTGCCGTCTTTGTTAGGGAGCGTAACAGTTACAGTATCTTTATTTTCGTTTGTAACATAGATTACAATCGCATTTGATTTTAATGTACCGTCGTCATTGTAAGCACCGGAAGAAGTACCGTCCACAAAGCCGAATCCTGAACGGTCATGAGCATATACATCAGCCTTTGCCTCAGAAGCCTTTGAGGTATCTTCCTTACCGCTGATAACAGGTACAACTTTCATTGTGTGACTGCCTGCTTTAAGACCTAAAGCGTCAGCTCTCATATAGCTACTGTATTGTCTTATGAGCATTGAATCAATCTGTACACCGTCAACATAAACATTGTAACCGCTTGCACCTGATACTGAAGACCATGTAACATACATACCCTCAGCGAAACCTACAGAGCTTATGATTGACACGCTGTCTGCTGCTGAAGCTGTGATTGTGGTTACAGGCATATAAACGGGACTCTTTATCATCGATGCCATACATGATAATGACATTACCGCAGTGACTGCGATTGCTGCTGTACGTTTTCTGAAAACTTTTGATTTCATTTTACGTTTCCTCCATAAAATATAATGATAATAAAAATTCTGCACCTTATGTGCAAATTACGCACTTTGTTTTTCAATGTTTATATTATACTGTAAAAAACAGCTAAAAGCAATGATAAATAGTACTTGTTAACTGATATTTTGTGCTTTTACAAAAACCAAATCCGCACAAATAATCAACTGCATTCTTATGTATAAGGCTTGATATTCACAATAAACGGCTTTTCACGGTTTTCATGTTCTGAAAAATATACATTATAATTTATAAAACAAAATCAGAATTTATACATTCTTTTCAGCAGTTATTATTTTTTAAGAATTTTTGCAAAAAAATTTCATAAAAACCTTGACAAAGGTCAAATTATGTGATATAATTAATATACCTCGTTCGGGGTCTTATTTTTTGCCCTGTCTGAGGGAGGCAAACAAACCTATTCCGTCTAAGCGGAAGAAGACTATTTCAGGAGGTGCCGATATGAGAGTAAAGGTTACTTTAGCTTGTACAGAATGCAAGCAGCGCAACTATGTTTCTAAGAAAAACAAGAAGAATGACCCTGACAGACTTGAAATGAATAAACATTGCAAGTTCTGTCGCAAACATACTCTTCACAAAGAAACAAAGTAATCGGGAGGAGAGTTTTTAATGGCTAAAGAAAAAGACGAAAACACAACCCCCGAAAAAAAGAAACCCGCTAAGGAAGAAAAATCTTCCAAGGCAGACAAAAAAGCCGACAAGAAAAATTCTGATAAAAAGGAACAGGGAAAAGTCGGAAAGTGGTTTCATGACTTAAAAGTCGAATTTAAAAAGGTAGTATGGCCAACAAAGAAAACAGTTGTAACAAATACTTCTGTTGTTGTCGGAGTTATCGCATTATCGGCTGTCCTTGTCGGACTTCTCGATGAGGGCTTCCTCGCTGTTCTCAGGTTCATCTACCAATAATCAGAACGGAACTAAAGGAGGATTTGTAATGGCAGAAGCAGCAAGATGGTATGTTATCCACACTTATTCGGGTTATGAAAACAAAGTAGCTCAGAACATCGAAAAGATTGTCGAAAACCGCAAGCTTCAAGAGCTTATCCAAGAAGTCAGAGTTCCTACTGAAAAAGTGATTGAAATTACTGAAGTAAAAGACAGAAAAACCGGCGAAACAAAAAACGTTGAAAAGGAAGTTGAACGCAAGACCTATCCGGGCTATGTCCTTATAAAAATGGTAGTCACCGATGATACGTGGTATATCGTCAGAAATACCCGTGGCTGTACAGGCTTTGTAGGTCCTGCATCTGACCCGACCCCTCTTTCTGAAGAGGAAGTAAAGAAATTATTCGGAATCGATGTTTCACACATTGAAGTCAATTTCAGGGTCGGCGACAGCGTTCAGATTTCAGGTACTGCTATGGACGGTTTTGTCGGAGTTGTTCAGAATATCAATCTTGACGACCGCACCGTTGATTTACTCGTTTCAATGTTCGGTCGTGAAACCCCCACTACACTGCCTATCAGTCAGGTAGTGACAATGGAGGATTAGTTCAGGTCAAAAAAAGAAGTCCGCAAGGGCTTCAGTGGGAGAGGTAAAATAATTCTTGCCTCGCCATTTACCACATTTATGGAGGTGCGAATACATGGCACAGAAAGTAGTTGGCTATATTAAACTTCAAATCGCAGCAGGAAAGGCTACTCCTGCACCGCCTGTTGGTCCGGCACTCGGTCAGCACGGCGTTAACATCATGGCATTTACAAAGGAATTCAATGAGAGAACTAAAAACGACATCGGTATGATTATTCCGGTAGTTATCACTGTTTACGCAGACCGTTCATTCTCATTTATCACTAAAACCCCTCCGGCTGCTGTTCTTATCAAGAAGGCTTGCAACATAAACAGCGGTTCAGGAGTTCCGAACAAAACCAAGGTTGCTAACATCACAAAAGAACAGATTCAGAAGATTGCTGAACAGAAAATGCCTGACCTCAACGCAGGTTCTCTCGAAGCAGCTATGAGCATGATTGCTGGTACAGCTCGTTCAATGGGCGTTGTAGTTGTTGACTAATCAATTTTTGAATGACGAAAGGGACTTTTCCCGTTCCGACTTCTAAACGGTGGGAGGAAAATTCCGCTAACCGTTCTGCTATAGGCAGTACGGTATTACCACTTAAACAGGAGGAAATATAATGAAACACGGCAAAAGATACGTTGACAGTGCAAAGACTGTCGATTTTGCAAAGCTTTATGAGTCCACAGAGGCTCTTGACTTAGTATGCCAGAACGCAAAGGCTAAGTTTGATGAAACTATTGAAGCACATATCCGTCTCGGCGTTGACTCAAGACACGCTGACCAGCAGGTAAGAGGTGCTGTTGTTCTCCCTAACGGTACAGGTAAAAATGTGAGAGTTCTCGTATTCTGTAAGGAAGATAAGTACGAAGTTGCTCAGTCTGCCGGTGCTGATTACGTCGGCGGTATGGACATGGTTGAAAAGATTCAGAAAGAAAACTGGATGGACTTCGACGTTGTTGTTGCTTCACCTGATATGATGGGACTTGTTGGTCGTCTCGGTAAGATTCTCGGACCTCGTGGTCTTATGCCGAACCCGAAAGCCGGTACTGTAACACCTGATGTTGCAAAGGCTGTTGCAGAAGCTAAGGCTGGTAAGATTGAATACCGTCTCGACAAGACAAACATCATTCACTGCCCTATCGGTAAGGCTTCATTTGGTGCTGCCAAACTCGAAGAAAACTTCTCAGTTCTTATGGAAGCTATCGTAAAGGCTAAACCGGCTGCTGCTAAGGGTACTTACCTTAAGTCATGCACAGTAGCTTCAACTATGGGTCCTGGTGTACCGGTTGCAACTACTAAGTACGGTGTCTGATTGATTATAATAAAAAAACGACCTTTCGGGGTCGTTCTTTTTTTGCTTGTATTTCGGAAAATATCTTCACATACAAAAAAAGAGGACACCGAAGTGTCCCCTTTTGTATTTAATTTATTAACTGACTATTACTTGCTTGAAACAGCATTGAGCTGGTCTGTTGTCATCGGGAAATCTGAAGTTGAGATAAGTTTAGCCTGAGACATCTGAATAGCAAGAGCGTCCATGTTTGTTAACTTGCTTCCGTTGTCTATAACGTCGCCGTTGAGCTGACCCTGTTCAGTAACTGGGTACTCGCCTGGGTTAGAGATAGACTGCATAATGAGTACAGCGTCAGAAATGTTTACTTCGCCGTCAACGTTAGCATCGCCCCAGAGAATGTCTTTATCGCCTGTGCTATCACTGCTACCCTGAGTAGGTTTAGTAGGCTTTCCATTCGGGTCATTAGTAGCCTTAGCAGCTTCGTCAAGCATAAATGCAGACATCCAAACGAGTGGTGAGTTCCAGTTGATAGTAACTTCGTTTACAGACCAAGCTTCAGCGTTGTCAACGTAGCACTTCTGGTTAGCAAGAGTACCTCTCTTATAGCCGAGACCACCGATATATGGGTCCTGCATGCCTGCACCAGGACCACCGGAAAGTACGCCAGCAGGTGCAAGTGGGAAGTTCGGGTCGATACCGTGTGACCAGAATCTGTGGTGAGGATATGTGAGGCTTGTGTAACCGTAACCGGAAACGTATGAGAAGTCAAGACCGTTACGTCCGTAGATGTAGTCGAGAGCTTCAGCAGCACCGTTAATGTACTTAGAATCCTTAGTTGAATCATAAGCGTAAGCCATAACGATAGCGTTGTTTATAACGAATGAGTTTGAACCCCACTCATAACCAGTAACTTTGATACCAGCACCGATATTTACACCGTCCTCGAAAGTAGCCTCTCTGTAAGGAATACCCATACCTTCTTTTGACATCTGTTCAATATATTCATCAGCAGCAGATGCAATAGAAGCTTCAATAGTAGCTCTGTCAGCATCACTTGTCTTGTCGCTGAGGTAGAGTGAAAGTGTACCAAGACCTGAAGTACAGCCCCAGTTGAATGAGCTGAATGAACCGTTGTTTTCACCGCCACCGAGGTTAGTTGTCAGGCTGAATGCCTTATCGTTACCGGTTGAGTCATTCGGGTTAACATAGCCCTTGAGGTCATTGTAATATGTGTCGTCGCCTGTTGTTGCGTAGAGTTCGCAAGCTGCCCAGTACCTGTCATCATCAACGTATGAGTCACCGTAAGCACCACCACCGATAGCCTGGTCAAGAGGTCCATAGAGTGAAGTCGGATTAACATTTTCCTTTGTAGTTTTAGTACCGTTATCAGTTGTAACCTCTGTATCATCATAAGCGTACATATTCTTATTAGCAGCTTCATAAGCTTTCTTAGCAGCAGCAAGGCACTTATCAGCAAATGCATCGTCGTAACCTTTCCAAAGACGTGCAGCCTGTGCAGCAGTAGCAGCGAGGTTATAGGAAGCAGCAAACGTCGGAGGTTTAACGATACGTACAGTACCCCATTCTTCTGCATAGTCCCAAGGAGTTGTAGCAAGACCGGTCCACTTGTGGTCGTGAAGTTTGTGGTAAACCATGCCCTCATACTTGCCCCAGTATGGGTCTTTGCTGTCTACCATCATATTGAGCATAAATTCGAGTTCAACTCTTGCTTCGTCGAGGATATCAGGATTCTTGTCGCCGTTTTCAGGAATAGCGATTGTTCCGTCTGTCCACTTAGCATCGTTGCCGTTCTTCTTAGAAATTTCGTAAGCGTTCTGAAGAGTCCATACAGAGATACCGCCGTTAACAACGTATTTACCGTGGTCACCAGCATCGTACCAACCGCCAACGCCGTCGATTGAGTATGTCTTGTCACCGTCAGAGAAGTCACCAGCATAGGACTTAACCCACTTGGACTGAACATATGCATTATCAGGCTTGTGAGCTGACTGTGAGTGTGAAAGTGTGGAAGCATCACCTGATGTGATATACTGTGATTCAATCGGAACACCTGAACGGTTCTGATAGAAGTAGTTGAGAGAGTTCTTTAAGAGACCCTCATCATAGATGTTTTCGTCAATACGGAATTCGTGGCTTTCGTTCATTGTGTAAGATAAACCAGTTACCCAGTTATCCCATACAACCTTGTCGCCTTCCATTTTTGTATCGTAAGCAGCTTCCTTAGCACCTGACTGTGTGCCTGAAACGCCTGTTGTATCCTTAACAAAGATTGTGTATACACCAGGAGTTGTGAAATCTGAGAAGTCAAGGATATGTACGTTAGCACCGCTATCCTTTTTCTTGTCACCTTCTGTTGCACCTGTACCGGAGTTCGGGTCTGAACCAAATACTGTACTTGTACCTGTATAAACAGCACTGCCGGAAGCGTCACGGATTTCAAATTCAAGAGGTGAAGAAGCGTCTGTTACATAAGAAGCCTTTTTATTGAGGTTCGGATAGTAACCAACCTGATTGAGACGTACATTTGACTTAGGTCTGATTACACCGAATTCGTTTGTCTTATCGAAGTCGTTAGAATCACTTGTTGTATCTTCAAGTGTGAGATTATCAAACTTGAGTACTGTTTTCTCAGGGAAGCAGTCTACAGGCTGGTGTTCACCCTTACCACCGTAGTGGAATGCCCATTCAGCAACCTCAATTGTATCTGTTGCTGTAAATGTAGCGTCGAAAGAGTTTTTACCCTGACTAATCTGAACGCAGTCCCATGTCTGGTCAAACTGACCGTCGCTCATGTTATTGTGCCAAACTTCTTTTTTACCTGAGTAGTCACCGAGTTTTGTATACATCTGACCTGCGTTAGAAGCCTCTACTTCCCAGTGAATCTTATATGTGTGACCTGCTTCAATTTTAAGTCCTCTGTGACGGAGCTGTAAGTCCCATCTTGATTCAGGACCGTGAATGCTTTCGAGTGTTACATTATATGTACCGCCTGTGATTTCAAATGTCTGTTTAGCGGGGTTAGTTTCGCAAGTATGCCACGGAAGACCGATACCCTCATCGAAGGTGGACTGTCCGAGCTGGTCACCTGCGAATGCGCCCATAGGAGCAATTACGGCTGTAGCGGCAGATACTGCCATAGCTGTTGCCATAAGTCCGCTGGCAATTTTCTTACCAAATGTCTTGTGCATTTTAAGTGCCCTCCCTGAAAATATAAATTTTTAATTCAGTGCCAGTGCAAACACTGTGATTGTACTTTTAACCATTAGTAAGCGGTTGTCCCAGACGGGACTTGCACCCAACCTTTTTTACTTACCAATCTTATTATATTATATCCTGAAAAAAAAGTAAATAGCTTTTCGGAAATTCGTTGTATCTCCTAATATAGAACTGATTTTTTTGTGCATTTCGTACAACGCTGAAAAATCCGGCATAAAAATAAATTTTCTGTTTACATACAATCAGTTAATAAGTTATATGTTTTTCAATATTTATTTTAAATTTTCAAAGAAACTGTCGGGAACAGGAAATTCTTTGACCAGTTTAGCTTCATAACACTGAATAGCAAGAGCGTCCATATTTGTAATGCCGTTTCCGTTTCCTGTAACGTCAGCATTTTTTCTGCCCTGCTCAGTGAGATGATATTCTGTAGGATTTGAAATGGACTGCATAATGATTACAGCATCAGAAATATTTACATTGCCGTCTTCATTGGCATCACCGAGTTTTGTTTTGTCGTCTCCGGAATTACTTCCGCCTGAAGTATTAGGTTTTGTAGGTTTTGTAGGTTCTGTAACGTCAGGTTTAGTGCCGTCAGGTTCAGTACCCCATACAAGAACATCATCAACATACATTGTTATATGTTCATTAAGAGAATCGGGCTTTTTAAGGTCTGTCGCATCTTCAACGCCCTCATAAGACCAGTCATTTGTCGGGTCCCATGCACCTTTTGTAGACTTTCCGTCAATAGCGTCGGGAATTGAAATTCTGAACTGCACTTCGTCTCTGTGTTCGCTCTGACCTGTAGGCTGAATTGCTCTGCCGTCCTTGAAAGCGATTTCAACATAATAAGTGTTTCCGGACGGGTCGCCGTCGTACTTTATCGGTTTTTCGGAAGCCGTTGCATAACCCTGCTGACCCTCCTGATACTGCTGAGAACCTACTTTTACAGTAATATCATCAACTGAAAGTCCTGCTGAAATAAGTTCGGAAATGTCGAAATAATATCTGTACTTGATATTTTCAGCAACTCTTGTAGGCCATGCAGTGTGATTCATAGCCCAAGCCTTAATTTCTGTGTAGCTGTCGCCGTGACCGTTGAGTACAGCAGCAATTTCCCATTCAGCCCACTTCGGAGTTTCAGCCTGTGGGAAATCAGCAAGTTTTTCACCGCCATAATCGTCAATCATTGCACAAAGGGCAGCGGTATAACCTGCATTATAGTCAACGGCAACTTCTGTATACTGGAAATCAGAAACCTTATAATTTCCATATTTACCCTCACTGTCAGGACCGCCTATCAATGCACCATAGAGGGTATGAGCATATTCAGTCTGCCAGCCCTCTGAGCTTTCCTCCTGACCGAGTTCATTCCAGTGGTCATCGTGAATACCGGAAGCTGTTCTGTGGTGGATAGCAGTAGGAGACTTTTCACCCATTCCAAGTACATAACTGAGACCTTCTTCATTATCGCCGAAACAATAATTCATCTGACTGTCAGCCCACTTGTCGTATTTTGCAGAAAGAGTAGCATCGTCCTTGAAAATAGTATCGCTTGCAAGTTTCGCAATCCACGCTGTATTTGTTGCGTGACGGAGACAGCCCCATTGTGTAAGCCATGAAAGACCCTTTGAAGTTATTTTGCCCTCAAATGGCTTTGAATCCTCGCCCATCCAGTACTTCAGGTGACGTGAAACATGGTCAACCCATTCTTTTTTACCGGTATTCTGAGCATACAATAAAGCCGCTGCCTGAGAGGTATCGTCCCAGCAGAGACCCCATGTATATTTACGGTCACTTGACTGGTTTTCAGTCGGGAAATTCGGGATATAATCCTTTTCGCATATATCAAGATATTTCTGGTCACCAGTAGCCATATAAAGCCAGTTAGCAGCATACATACAGTCGTCAAGCCATGAAGAAGTATTATACATACCTGCCATACCGCCGACTTCTTTACAGTCTCTTGTCTTGTCGGCAAGTTCAAAAAGGCTTTTAGCGTGTTCAAGGTATTTCTTAGCTTTTTCGGGCTGTTCATCTTTGAAGATGATATAACCCTCTGCAAGACAGGCTGCTGAAAGAGCCTCTACAGATGCGTTCTCGATTTCGTCGTAAGGACGTTCCCAGTCGTCGTTGTTGAGATGATGTTTTCTGAGGTAAACTTCGGCACTGCACCAAATATTGTGGTCTGTAGACCCGCCTGTAAAGTCGCCAATAGTACCGATTACTTTGTCACCTCTGTCGCAACCGAGAACAAAGTCCATAGCCCACTGTATGTTATTTCTGTAACTTTCACCGAGACCAGCTTTGTCAACAGCGTCTTTATACTGAATATAACCCCAAGCCATAAGCGAAGCACTGTAAGCATTTGTCAGTGTAAATTTGAAATGGTCTCCGGCATCAAACCAACCTCCAGGGACTACATCAGTTTCATTTCCGCTTTCGTCAATCATTGAGTCAGCACGCCACGGAACAGTATTCCATTCGGGAAGAATACCAGACTGCTGAACCTCATAGAAAAACATTGATTTCTGAAGTGCTTCAGCGTAATTGTAGTTACTTTCTGCATTTACTGTAACGTTCTTTGCAGTCGGAAGACAAGTCATCATTCCGGCGGAAAGTGCAAGTGCAGAAGCTACAGAAGCAATTTTCTTGAAAATCATAAATTTTACTCCTCTCTGTTAAATGAGTATAATTTTAATATACAATATTTATTCCGGTTTGTCAATAATAATCTGAAAATTTTATGAATTATTCCATTCATGAATGAGTTTTCCGTTTATTTTCAAAGTGGCATAACGTATAACTCCGACTTGTTTCAGTTCGTCAAGAAGTCTGTAATAACCGTCAATAATTTCATTTTCGTCATATGAACGAATACTTTCACACGGATAATTGACATCTGCACAAACATATCCTTTATAGTCCTGCCATTCATACTTTTTGTCGTTCCATTCGGCGTGCAGAAAACCTTTCCATTTTTCACCGTGAACTGATTTAAGAACAACTTTATTATTATGATTTTCCGGTCTGAAACAGAACAATTCATTATTATTTTCAATATAAAGCCGTCCGCATTGTGAACACTGATAGATAGTCTTTGTCATATCAGGAACTTTGAAGTAAAAATCATCAACAAGTTTTTTTCTGTCTGAACACTTTGATTCAATAATTTCCGATACATAATCAAGATAATCATATTCGTCCTGGTCAGGCATAATACTGCCCTTATAACTGAGATAGTCCGAAGTGTCACGAATTACATAACCACAATAACATATAAACCTGCTCATAATCGTTCACCTCTTTTAATAATGTCAAGTGTAAGTGTGTCATAATGTCCGTCATAGAATTTGTCAATCACCCTGCCGAAAACTTCTATTGACGGGTCAGTTTCGTGGAAAAGTGTCATACAGGATTTTACTTTTATAGCGTCGATATATCCCAGTATATTAATGGCGGTATCGTCTATACTCAACAATGCTTCTGAAATTTCAATCAGTCTTTCACGGAGTACCGGATTTGCAAGATATTCCATTGCTTCTTCAATATCTTTTATTCCGTAATATTTAGCTGTACTGCTTCTTCCGAGTTCCGCAAGTTGTGGGAAAATATACCATATCCAGTGGGAGTATTTTCTTCCTTTGCGGATTTCAGAAAGTGCCTGAGTATAATTTATTTCCTGAGCCTTTAAGAATCTTTCCATATATTCTCCTTTAAAAATAAAAGGGACTGTAGTATATACAGTCCCCTGATTATTGAAAATCAAATATTATTCAGCATTGTCAGCCTTTTCTTCGAGGACAGCACGGATTGAAATGCTGATTCTCTTTGAATCTTCGTCAATGTCGATAATCTTAACGTCAACTTCGTCGCCAACTGCAAGAACGTCCTTAACGCTTTCAACTTTTCTGTCAGCAATCTGAGAGATGTGGATAAGACCGTCAATACCGTCAACAATCTGAGCGAATGCACCGAATGAAGTAATAGATACAATGTTAGCCTTTACAATATCGCCAACCTTGTAATTATTCATGAAGATTTCCCACGGATTATCTTCAGTTTTCTTGTAACCGAGTGAAATTCTACCGCTTTCCTTGTCTAAATCCTTGATGTAAACTTCGAGAGTATCGCCAACGCTTACAACTTCGCTCGGGTGCTTGAGTCTCTTCCATGAAAGTTCGGAAATATGAACCATTCCGTCAATACCGCCGAGGTCAACGAAAGCACCAAAACTTGTGAGAGACTTAACCTTACCAGTGAAAGTATCACCGATACTTGTTGTTTCCCAGAATTTAGCTTTAGCTTCTTCCTTGCGTGCATTCTGTACGGCTCTGATAGAACCAACGGCTCTCTTTCTGCCCTCAGTAACTTCAATAACGATAAACTCAACTTTCTTCTTGAGGAGCTGTTCAAGTTCTGCACCTCTCGGGAGACCTGTCTGAGAAGCCGGAATGAATACTCTTACGCCATAGATATTGAGTGTCACACCCTTGTTTACAACGTGCTGTACAGTACCCTCAAGGATAATTTTTTCTTCCTTAGCTTTTACAATCTTCTCATAGCCAGCCTGCTCGTCAACTTTTCTTTTGGAAAGTGAGGCAGTACCTTCAGCGTCATTCACTTTAATAACAATGAGTTCGATTTCGTCGCCAACGCTTACGATGTCTTCAGGCTTTTTTGTAACATCGTCTGTAAGGTCGTCGAGAGCAACATATCCTGTATGCTTAGTTCCGAGGTCAACAACAACTTCTGTGTTATTTACGGATACTACTGTAGCCTTAACTTTTTCTCCTGTATGTATTTTTTTGAATGACTGGTCAAGTAATTCCTGAAAATTCTCCTCTTCCTGAATTGTTTCCTTTTCAATTTCTGCCATTTTGGTTAGTACCTCCTTAATTATATAAGCCGGAGTGGAAGCTCCGGCAGTAATGCCGACATTTTCAGCATAGATGAGATTTAAAGTGTCAAGCTCGTCCGAATTTTCAATATGATATGTTTTACAGTAACGGCTACATACCTCATACAGCTTAACGGTATTTGAACTGTGATGACCGCCGACTACAATCATTATATCAGATTTCTGTGCTAATTCACGGGCATCAGTCTGACGTGCATCGGTAGCATTGCAGATTGTATCAAATATAACAACGTTTTCATAATGTTTCGGAATTTCTTCTAAACACTTTCCCCATATTAATATATTATACGTTGTTTGAGCGACAAAAGCAAGCGTTTTTTGAAAATTTTTGTCCAGATTTTCAAAAAAGTGTTTTAGCTCAAAATTATCTTTAAAAACAAGGCAGTTTTCGTCACAATGACCAACGATTCCTTGCACTTCAGGGTGATTTGCGTCACCTGCAATCAGAATAAAACAACCCTCTTTTGTTTTTTCGTCAACAATCCTGTGAATTTTTGAGACAAAAGGACAAGTAGCGTCAAGCATTCTGTTACCTTTCCGCTGAATCTGTTCATAAATGTCTCTCCCCACACCGTGTGAACGTATAACGACAGTTTCGTCGGGTTGAAGTTCGTCAACGGAGTCAATAATTCTTGCACCACGTTTTGCCATATCGTTTACAACGTCCTGATTGTGAATTATAGGACCAAGCGTTGCGACTTTCGTTCCCTTATCTAATTCATTATACACCATCTGGACAGCTCTGTCAACCCCAAAACAAAAACCTGCTGATTCTGCAACAACAATTTTACTCAATTACTTCCTCCTGCTCCCCTTCAACAAGGCTTTTTATATCTTTCATATAACGGTTTTTCAGTCTTACAAGCTGGCGTGGATTTGGTTCGTCGCATATCTCGCAGTAATCAGCCGGATTTATAGGTTTTCCGTAGATAACCGTAACTTTTGTACGGAATTTAAGTTTTTCGCCGAAAACAACTCCGACCGGAATTATCTGCTTTCCGGAACGTGCAGAAATAAGTGCAGCTCCGGAATGACCTTTGTGAATCTTACCGTCTTTTGAACGTGTACCCTCAGGAAAAATAAACAGACTTCTTCCTGAGTTGAGAGCCTCAACCGACTTGTCAATAACACCTGTATCGCCCTTACCTCTTGAAACCGGAAAAGCTCCTACTGCACGTATGATTCCGCCGAAAATTTTATTTTTAAAGAGTTCCTCTTTAGCCATAAAAGCGTGTTTACCAGGTGTTGCACAACCCACAAGCGGAGGGTCTGCATTTGTACGGTGATTTGAAGCGTATATGACAGCGGTATCTTTCGGAATATTTTCCCTGCCCTCATAATGAAGATTGAAAGCTATACTCAATGCCAGCCTGACAAGTGCCTTTATAATAGCGTAAATCATTAATATCACCTGCCTGTTTTTTCGTCAATGATTCTTATAATTTCATTAACCGACTGTTCAAGAGTAAGATTTGTTGTATCCACAAGAACAGCATCTTCTGCCTGTTTAAGCGGAGCAACCGGACGGTTCATATCATTGTGGTCACGTTCAATAATGTCACTGAGAATCTCTTCATAACACGGACAGTCAGGTTTTTCCATAAGTTCCTTGTAACGTCTGTTTGCACGTTCTTCCGGTGTGGCAGTAAGAAAAATCTTTACTTCTGCATTTGGAAGCACAACTGTGCCAATATCTCTGCCGTCCATAATCACGTTGTTTTCCCTTGCAATTTTCTGTTGTGTACCGAAAAGATATTCACGCACGGCAGGCATTGCGGAAGTCCTCGAAGCCTCCATAGAAATTTCAGGAGTTCTTATCAGTCCGGAAACGTCCCTGTCCCCTAAAAATACTCTCTGAGTACCGTCAATGAATTTCAGTGAAACGTCAGCTTTTCCGAGAGATTCGGGAATGTCATCATCAGAAATATTGTTTTCCTTGATATAGAGGGCGATAGTCCTGTATAAAGCCCCTGTATCAACGTATATATACCCAAGCTGTGCGGAAACCATTTTAGCAACAGTACTTTTACCTGCTCCTGCCGGTCCGTCAATTGCAATATTTATCATATTAAAAAACTCCTTTACATATATAATGATGCAGAATAAGCAGTTGAAAAAGCTATCTGCAAATTGAAACCGCCTGTATATGCATCAACATCAATAACTTCACCGGCAAAGAAAAGTCCGTCAATAATTTTTGACTCCATAGTTTTCGGATTTATTTCTTTAACCGAAACGCCTCCGCTTGTTATGATAGCCTCGTCAACCGGTCGGAATCCCGAAATTTTTATTGGAAAAGCCTTTATGATTTCGCCGAATTTATGACGTTGTTCTTTAGTTATGCTGTTTACTTTCTGCTCCGGTGAAATTCCCGAAAGTCTTACGATAACAGGTATGAGTTTTGCAGGAAGTAACTTTCTTATTCCGTTCACAAAGTCACGGTTGAGATTTTCCGCAAAGTCTCTCTGTATGCGTAAATCAAGCTGTTCCGGTGAAAGTGCGGGTTTGAGGTCAATAAGAATCCTGTATCTTTCCGGTGACATTTCACGGATATGTGAACTTGCACTCAATACAAGAGGTCCTGAAACTCCGAAATGTGTAAAAAGCATTTCGCCCATTTCGGAATATATAAGTCTGTCACGGTCGTATAAATTCAAGGTAACGTTACGCAAGGACAAACCCATCATTTCGGCACAATACTTATCCGGTGAAACCAACGGTACAAGGCTGGGTTTTATTTCAGTAACAGTATGCCCAACGCTTTCCGCAAGCGAATATCCGTCACCTGTCGACCCTGTATTAGGATAGGACTTTCCGCCACACGCTATGAGTACGGATTTGGCATAATATTCCTCATTGCCTGCTTTTACTCCGATACAGGTTTTATTTTCAGTGATAAGTCCTGTTACACGTTTATGTATGACTTTAACGCCGTTTTTCTTCATCTCATTCACAAGAGCATCTGCAATATCGTTTGCGTTATCGCTTACCGGAAACACTCTGTTGCCACGTTCTGTTTTAAGAGGTACGCCGATTTCCTCAAAGAAGTCCATAGTATTATAAGCGTCGAAAGCCGAAAACGCACTGTACATAAACCGCTGATTTACAGGAATATTTTTCATATGTTCCTGTACATCGGAATTGTTGGTTACATTACAACGACCTTTTCCGGTAATTCTCAGCTTACGACCTAATTTTTCGTTTTTTTCAAAGAGGAGTACGCTTTTCCCGAAACGTGAAGCCTGTACCGCTGTAAAGCACCCTGAAGCTCCTCCGCCTATTATAATTATATCTGTCATTTTTTCATCAGCCTTTTCATTAATTCACGTATTTGTGTACGTCTTTCTTCTGTTGCTGAAACGTCAACAGTCCATTGTCCGTCAGTCTCAACCACAACATCGCCTTCTCTTGCATTTTCAGGAAGTAATGAACGGTCAGTTTCAATAATTACACCGTCGCTTTCAAGAACGGCTATGTTATTTTCAAAACGGTCTATAACTGTCATCTGTCAATTCCTTTCCGTTTTAACATCAAGCTGTTTTCCGTCAGAAGTAAATACAACTGTTCCAACGAGGTCTGTCCTGTAAATCTTGTCAGTAAATTTGCTGAGATTTTCAACAGTAATATCTTTCGGGTGACCGTAAGAATTTCCCTCACCGCACGAAATAACCGCATAATCAGGTTTTATAACGTTCAGAAATTCTTCAGAAGATGATGTATCACTTCCATGATGTCCTGCTTTGTAAACGTCTATATCCTCAAGAACGTTCTTTTCAAGCATTTCATTTTCAGCAAGTTTTTCAGCATCTCCTGTAAATATAAAACTGTTGTCGCCGTGGTTCATTATGAAACTTACAGAATAGTTATTGACGTTGCTGTAATCCTCGCTGTTCGGAGCAATAATTTTCAGGTCAGCGTCACCGACTTTAATTTCCCTGCCGAGTTCCGCTTCCGTCAACGAAAGATTCTTTACTGCACACGCATTGAGGAATTTTTCAAAATACTTTGTAGTCGGAGTATCGCTGTCGTCTATATGTGGAATAATCATTTCGCCTATGTCGTAATGTTCAACAATCTTACTCATACCGCCCATATGGTCTGAATGAGGGTGCGTGCCGACAACGTAGTCTATTTTTGAAACGCCCATATTGTCAAGGTATGAAATAACCCTGTCAGTATCACCTGATTCACCGCAGTCAATGAGCATACCCTCACCGCCGGAAGTTATGTAAATACTGTCGCCCTGTCCAACGTCTATGTAATGTACGGAAAGTTCTTCAAGAGACGGTGCAAAACCTCCGCCAAAAACATTCCATACAACAAAACCTACTATCATAAGCAATATTGTAGGAATCGCTACTTTCAAGGTTTTCTTTTTTTGTTTCGGGTTCTGACTGTCGTATTTCTGTTTTGCCTGTTGTGCGTACTTGCCGAGTGATTTTTTCTGTTCTTCTGTGAGCTTGAATCCTGCCAATTTCTTACACCTGCCTTTCCGTTATTCTTTGCAGTATCCTCAACGAGACATTTCGGAGATGTACCTATCAAATCATACCGTCCTGCCTTTCTGAGTGCTTTTAGAACTATTTCCCTGTTCTGCGGTCTGAAGTACTGCAACAATGCCCTCTGTGCAGACTTTTCTTCAGGAGTTTTCGGAACATATACTTTTTCCATAGTATATGGGTCAAGTCCAGTATAGAACATAGCTGTTGAAATCGTCCCAGGGGTAGGATAAAAGTCCTGTACCTGCTCCGGACGGATTTTGTTTTCTTTCAGAAAAACAGCAAGGTCTATTGCTTCATTGAGAGTACTCCCAGGGTGTGAGGACATAAGATATGGTACTAAATACTGTTCTTTGCCGATACCTTTTGTAATTTCATAAAAGCGTTTCTGAAAAGCCTTGTATGCTTCAATATGAGGTTTTCCCATTTTGTCAAGTACTACAGCCGAACAGTGTTCGGGAGCGACTTTCAACTGTCCGCTGACGTGATACTTTATAAGTTCCCTCATAAACTCGTCGTTTTTGTCCTGCATAAGATAGTCATAACGTATTCCTGAACGTATGAAAACCCTTTTTATACCTTTGATTTTACGTATCTTACGGAGAATCGCAAGATATTCAGTATGGTCTGCCTTTAAAGCCGGACAAGGTTGAGGTGCAAGACATTTTTTTCCCATACAAAGACCTTTACTTAACTGCTTCTCACACGACGTACTTCTGAAATTTGCAGTAGGTCCGCCAACGTCGTGTATGTACCCTTTGAAATCCGGCATTTTTGTTATTTTTTCAGCTTCTTCAAGTATGGACTTCTCGCTCCTGCAAGTAACACGCCGTCCCTGATGTAACGCAATCGAACAGAAATTACAGTAACCGAAACAACCTCTGTTATGAGTTATCGAAAAACGGACTTCCTCAATACCAGGTACACCGCCCAGTGCTTCATAAGACGGATGATATGCCCTCATATAAGGCAATGAATATATATAGTCAAGTTCTTCTGTTGTGAGACTGTATGCAGGAGGATTCTGTACAAGCATCATTTTGCCGTGACGTTGAATTATAGTTTTGCCGTATACCTCGTCCTGCCAGTCGTACTGAATTTTTACAGCCTTTGCATACTCAACTTTATTGTCTCTCACTTGCTCGAATGACGGACATTGTGCCGACCCTAACGGCGTATTTACAGGCTCGGTCAGATAGCAAGTACCTCGTATATCGTGAATATCTCTGATATTTTCGCCGTCTGCAAGTCTTTTGCAAAGTTCCTGTATCTGATGTTCGCCCATTCCGTACATAAGCAAATCCGCTCCGCTGTCAACGAGTATCGACGGACGGACAGCATCGTCCCAGTAGTCGTAATGTGCAAAACGTCTCAGTGAGGCTTCAAGTCCGCCTATCGCAACAGGAATATCACCGAAATATTCACGGATTTTCTGACAGTAAACTATAACAGCACGGTCTGGACGTTTTCCTGCAACTCCTCCGGCAGTATAAGCATCGTCGGAACGCTTTCTTTTGGCTGATGTGTAGTGTGCAACCATTGAATCTATATTTCCGGAAGTCACAAGAAACGCATATTTCGGACTGCCGAATTTTTTAAAATCCCTGTCGGAATGCCAGTCGGGTTGTGAAATTATTCCGACAGTAAAACCCATTGATTCAATAAGTCGTGTAATGATAGACGCTCCGAAACTCGGATGGTCAACATAAGCATCACCGGTCACGTATATGAAATCAAACTGCTTAATACCGAGTTCGTCCATTTCCTTTCTTGAAATCGGTAAAAATCCTTTATACAAGCATACCACCTCCTAATCCATATCGCAACTAAATACAACTTTTGAAAAATCACGATTTTTCAAATCTTCCTTGTTTATGAGCCAGTACTCACTCCACAAACAACCCATAGAATAATCAAACTGAAAAAGATTAACAGTGTTTTCGTCAAGATATGGAACGTTTGTACCTTTCGGGAATCCTAACATCTTATCGCCACGATTTGCAAATTTAGAAGAATATGTTTCAACAGCTTCTTCAAGACCGTCTATTTTGTAAGCTGAATCTTCACTGTATTCCGAATCAGAATCAAATGTGACAGAATATTCCTCAAAACATTCTTCAAAGTACTTGCTGTAATAAGGGCATGGCGGTTCTGTACGTTTTAATGTTGACATATCGCCGTCCCAGTAAATAACTTTATGGAATGCCGTTTTGTCGGGTTCAGCAATTTCCATTTCAAAATATTCATTGCTTTCAAGTTCAAAAACTTCACCACTCCAGAATATATAAAGCATACCCGTTTTCGGCAGAAGATTTTCAACGTCCGCACCCGATTCCGCAAGTTCACACAAATTAATCTGTGCAACCAACTGCATGGAAGATTTTTCATAATGTTCCCATCCTATTGTACATTCCGACATTGTGGGATATTCTATTTCGGGCGGTAAATCGGGAAATCCGCCCATTTTGCTTGAACCCGTAGGAATATCATGTGTTTCCTCACAACGTAAAATAACAGCATTCCTGTAATAATTTTTCAGTTCGTCAGCCATTTTTCTATATTCCAAACCCTTATATTTAAGCATACCTATTAAATCCGGCAATTAATTCCCCTCCGATTTTCTTATTTTTCTTTCGTCGTACTGCATTTTTGACATAAGCACTTTACGAGGTTTTGCACCCTCACTTGCACCTATAACGCCCATTTCCTCAAGTTCATCCATAATTCTCGCCGCTCTTGCGTAACCAAGTTTGAGTTTACGCTGTAACATAGACGTTGAAAGCTGTCCGTTATTCACTGCAACCTCAATTGCCTTTTCCACAAAGTCGCTGTCGGTAACTGCAACACTTCCACTGGCGTCGCCACTACTGCCCGAGCCTTTGGACTGCGGAACAAAATTTTCGACAGCCTGTATAATGTCGTTGTCGTACTCTCCCTTAATCTGCAATCTTATGTAATCAAGAGTAGCATTTATGTCGTTTGAAGAAGCAAAACACCCCTGAACACGTACGGGTTTACTCGTACCGATAGGCATATAAAGCATATCACCGTTGCCGAGAAGTTTGTCCGCACCTGCCATATCAATAATAGTACGTGAGTCAATCTGCGACATTACGGAAAGTGCTATACGGCTCGGAATATTAGCCTTTATAAGTCCGGTGATAACGTCTGTTGTAGGTCTCTGCGTTGCGATTACAAGGTGCATTCCGGAAGCACGTCCCATCTGTGCAAGACGACAGATATAATCCTCAACTTCTTTTCCTGCAACAAGCATCATATCAGCTAATTCGTCAATAAATACTACAATCTGTGGCATTTTCTGAATATCCGCATTCTTTTCAGCGTACTCATTGTAGGATTTAAGGTCATTCGCACCTACTTCAGCAAACACCTGATAACGTCTCATCATTTCGTTTACAGCCCAGTTCAAAGCACCGGCAGCTTTTTTACATTCAGTGACTATCGGTATAAGCAAGTGTGGTATGCCGTCAAAAACCTTAAATTCAACTATTTTCGGGTCAATGAGTATCATTCTTACTTCTTCGGGAGTAGCGTTATAGAGAATACTCATTATTATTGAACGTGTACAGACGGATTTTCCCGAGCCTGTAGTACCGGCTATAATGACGTGTGGCATTTTGGCAATGTCGCCTAAAATAATATTTCCTGCTATGTCTTTTCCTACTGCAAAAGTAAGTTTACTTGTACTGTTGCGGAATGCCGGTGAAGAAAACATTTCACGTATAGTAACAATATCTTTGTTTTCGTTGGGGACTTCTATTCCGACAACAGATTTCCGAGGTACAGGAGCTTCGATTCTCACACCCTGTGCTGCGAGATTCAAAGCAATGTCATCTTCAAGATTCTTGATTTTCTTTACCTGAACGCCCACCCCTGGCTGAACCTCATAACGTGTAATTGAAGGACCTCTGAGAATGTCACGTATTTTCACCTCAACCTTGAAACTTTGCAGAGTATTGACGATTATGTCAGCTTTTGAACGCATTTCAACAGCGGTTTCATCATCATTAAGTTTATTTTCAGGAAGTTCAAGAAGTTCCAGTGGAGGAAGTTTATACTGCAAATCTTCAGAAGTTTCAGGTTGCACCGTTTCAACGTCAGTTTTCTTCTGCTTGATTTTTTTTGTTGCACGTTTTATAAGTTTTTCAAGATTTTCGTCTTCACTGTTCTCAACAACGGTTTCCGGTTCAGGTATCTTCAGAACATCGTTTTCAACATTTTCTTCCGGTTTTCTTTCAATAAGTTTGTCGGATTCAAGATGTACGTCAAACCAAAATTCGTCTTTTTTTTCGGGTTCGGTGTTGACAGGAATTGAAATCTCCACAAAATCGGGATTCGGTTCAGGTTCAGTGCGGTTATTTACTATCTCTATGGCTTCAAGGTCTGCGTCGAATGATTTTTTTTCAATATCGTCATTGAAATCATCATCGTCGTAAAAGTCGCTGAATTTTCCACCCATAAGCATTGAAAAAAGCCCCTGCATTACACTGCCAAGATTTTTGAAATATCCGTATATAAATTCAAGAAACTCCGGAAGAGTTTTTCCGGTGAAGAACATTCCGGCAATGAAATAAAGTATCACAGTGATAATCTTTGCACCGATATTTCCGAAAAAACCAAGCAGAGGTCCAGCCATAAGATAACTGGCAACACCACCGCCCTTTAAACGTACACCGTCGTTGTAAAGATTCCTGATATGTTCGTCAAAATTGTTTCCTTTGAGTTTGCCGGAGAAGAAAATCTGCAATGTACCGCTGATAAGAAAAGCAATGACTATTCCCCATATTGCACGGTCTGCAATGCAATTCGGTCCTTTTTCCTTTCCTATCCTGACTGATATGTACATAAGAAGAACAGGCACAAAAGGTATTGATATACCGAAAATACCGAGTAAAAGATTATGTGCTTTCAGCCAGCCGTCAGAACCTTTCACAACCATCATGAAAAAAATAAGCATTCCCACTCCAAACAATACTATTGACCAAAACTTATTCTTGTCATTTACAGACGGCAGGAATCTTTCAAACAATAAATCCGGCTGATTTTTTTTATTTTTTTTCTTAGCATCTGCCATTGTAAGTCCTCCGAACAGGTATTTACGGGCGAACAAAGTCCGCCCAATATTCTTTTTAAACATATCGTTTTTCCGAATTTTCAATAAGGTTATAAAGGCAGTCCATAGCATTGCTGAGACCGCCCAATTCGTCAATCAGCCCGATTTCAACGGCTTTCTTTCCCTCTAAAACACTTCCCACATCAAGCACAAGCTCCTGAGTATTCAACATCAGACTGCGGAAATCCTCTTCACTTACATTGCTGTTTGAAGTGACGAAATTAATAATTCTGTCCTGCATTTTATCGAAATATGATAAAGTCTGCGGAACGCCTAAAACAGTGCCGTTCATACGGACAGGGTGAATAGTCATTGAGGCAGACGGCACTATAAAGGAATGTTTCGCACTTACAGCAAGCGGTACACCTATTGAATGTCCGCCACCTACAACAAGCGATACCGTAGGAGTTTTCATTCCTGCAATGAGTTCTGCAATTGCGAGACCTGCTTCAACGTCTCCACCTACTGTATTCAGAATTATCAGCAATCCCTCAACACTTCTGTCCTGCTCAATCGCCACAAGTGCCGGTATAATATGTTCATATTTTGTAGTCTTGTTCTGTTCTGCCAGTACATAATGACCCTCTATCTGTCCTATAACAGTAAGGCAGTGTATAAGGTGCTTTGAGTTCTGCGAAATGCTCTGACCGTTTTCAGCGACAAGTTTTGCCTCGTCAATTTTTTCCTCTGTAACGTTTTTTTCGTTCTTTTCGTTTGTTTCCAAAAATATATTCCCTCACTTTCCGGATATTCTCACTTTATTATGAACGGCTTTTCAGGGAATATACATTAGTAATTATATATTATTTCACACAGGAAGTCAAGTCGAATGGAAACAAATTTTTACTTAACGTTTCTATGTATTATAATTTTCATATATACATAAGTTGATTCTAATCATATACTATCAGTAAGTTTTGTATAAATTATTATTTTTCATTCAATAATCACCCAATATTCATAATTCTGTAACAAAATCCGTATGGAAAAGTGATATAATAATTTTATACAGAACTTGTTAACGAATATTTAATATTTTTAAGAGAGGATTTGATTACAATGAAGAAAAGAAACTTTTCCACACGTTTAAAGGCTTCCGTTATGAGTTTCGTAATGACTGCTTCATGCGTACCTGCTGTTATGCTGTCCGTTCCTGCCGGAGCTGTAAGTGCTTCACCGGTTGTTGACATCATCGCTAACAAAAAAGCAGGTTCAGGTATCGGAGTAGGCGACAAATACGAGGGCTTCACTGCTGACGTTGCTACAAGCGGACTTAAAACTATAAACATAACTTTTACACCTGATTTTACAGGTAACTTCTCCTGTGGTTTCGGTATCGGAACTGCAAAAGAGCCGTACTGGCTTGAATATGACGCTAAAAAAGGTTTCATTGATTCAAAGGGCGGTACTGTTGACATAACTGCTACTCAGATTGCGTGCAAAGAGGGTGAACCTGTAACAATCGGTTTTGACCTTTCCGGTCTCGACCTCAAATATGACCCTAAGACTGACAAATACCCTGGTAAATTTGAATTCAGAAACTACTATGCAGGCGAATCAAAAGGTTCAATAACCATTGACAAGATTGAAGCTAACGGAAAAGTTGAAACACCTCCTGCTCCCGAAACTCCGGACGATTCCGACCCCAATAAGCCAAATACAGGAAAGCCTACTACTAACGTTCCTCACAACAACAAGACAACAAGCGGTGACAACTGGTCTTTCAAGGACAACGGCGACGGTACAGCTACTATCCGTTCAACTGTTGCAAGACAGATTGAATTAAGTGAAAACCCGATTATTCTTACACAGGGATATGATGAAGACCAGTACGCTTCCGAGGGTAAAACTCCTGGTGAGGACGACCCGATAAACAGCCACAAATTCAAGTATTCTGATTTCGGTCTCACTGATATGACAGGCGTTACAATTGAATCGCTTACTGCTATCATTGAAACTGATGACCCTGCTGATACTTTTATGTACGGTGGCGGTCTCAATGTACAAAATGGTTCTCCTGCTGATACAGAATCAGCTAAAAAGGAAGCCGGTATCAAGGGAAAAGAAACTGCTGGCTACTGGTACAATGACTGCGGTGAAGACCAGCTCAAAGAATTTGAAGAAGCAGGCGTTAAATTTGAAATAAAACCCTCGGCAGGTGCTACAATCGCTGAAGCAGGTACTTATATTCAGGCTTACTGGGAAGTTCCGGCAGAGGTACAGCCTTACACGAATACAAAGGTAGATGACGAAATTTCTTTCCAGTACTGGTATGGCACAAAAGCTGAACAGGAAGAAGGTGCTACTGAACCTGCCCTCCTCGAAACTGTAAAACTTACAGGTGCAGTACTCACATACACAAAGGAAGTTACAGTACCTTATACAGCTTCAATCGCAAAGAAAGTCGGCGAAATGATTGAACACGGTGACGAAACTAAAAACGCTCTCCATGTAAAGTATGAAGACCTCGGAATTGAAGAAGATATGGACGTTTATGCTATCCGTTTCGACGTTTCCGCAAAATCAAAAGTTAACAAGCTCGTATATAATACAGGTTCAAGCGTTACAAAGGACGCTCCCTCAGAACAGGAATACTGGTATCAGGAAAAAGGCGATTACTGCGTACTCGATGCTGGCGAAAAAGCTGAAATAATGTGGATTGTTCCAAGTACAGTTGCAAGCAGCAGCAATAACTTCATTGACCCGACCGGTGAACTCTATTTCGGATATTACTATGGCGAAGCTGATGCCATTACAATTGATAATATAGAAGTTTACTATAACGTTCAGACAACAACGACTACAACGACAAAAGCTACTACCACTACAACTACAACAAGTGCAACAACTACAAGTACAACAACAACTTCTGCTACTACAACCACTCAGACAACTACTTCCACAGAAGCAACAACTACCACTACAACAACTGCACCCGAACTTAAAGTTACACTCTGGGGCGATGCTAACGTTGACGGTGCAGTAAACATTTCTGACGCTGTACTCATTATGCAGTCAATCTCCAATCCGAGTGAATATCCGGTTTCTGAACAGGGACAGCTCAACGGCGACGTTATAGACAACGGAAGCAAATTCACAAATATGGACGCTCTTGCTATTCAGATGTCTCAGGCTAAACTCATCTCAACTTCAGATTTCCCGATGACAACAGAAAAACTCAATACTGTTTCAAGCAAATAATAGGCAGTTAATAAATTAAATACAAAAAGGGGGGGACACTTATGTGTCCTCTTTTTTTAATTTATTTCGATAGTAAAAGTATATCATTCCTCACATTTTTCAGAAAAATGTCATATAATAAAGTGTATCACAAATTCCGCTGTATCGTGCAGACTGATTCAGGGGGAATATTTTTTGAAAAATTGTATAATGTCAATGCCCTCTTACACCTATGTTATTAAAGGTGAAAAGCTCCTGAAATCAAGAGGGTATCCATGCGAAATAAGACGTATTGAATCAACTTCAAAAGAGGGTTGCGGTTATGCTTTGTATATTTTCAGCGACTGCCGGAAAGCCTCAGAAGTTTTAGACAGATATTCAGTTCCGTATACTATCAGACAATACGGAGGTGTATAATGATTATAAATTTTGACAACGCTGCCACTACTTTCCCGAAACCTGAAAATGTCCGCAGAAGTGCTGTCATTGCTATGGAAAATTTCGGCGGAAATGCAGGACGTGGCGGTCATGTATTAGCAATGAGGACTTCAGAAGCCATATACTCCGCCCGTGAAACAATAGCTGATTTTTTCGGTTCACAGCCGGAAAACGTTGTCTTTACAATGAACTGCACACAGGCTTTAAATATGGCAATACACGGGGTTATGTCCGGTGGCGGTCATATGATTATAAGCGGAATGGAACACAATTCCTCTGCAAGACCGTCAGCGGAACTTGCAAGAAACAAAAAAATAACTCTTTCTGTCGCACAGGTTTTTCCCGACGACAGAAGAACAGTTGAAAGTTTCAGGTCACTTATTCACAAGGATACAAAAGCGATAGTATGTACAATTGCAAGCAACGTTACCGGACAGATTCTGCCATACCGTGAAATCGCCCAGCTATGCCGTGAAAGAAATATCTGTTTCATAGCGGACGGCGCACAGGCTTGCGGAATAATTGATATAAAACTCAGTGACGGTATAAACATTCTTTGTACAGCAGGTCATAAAGGGCTGTACGGAATAACAGGAACAGGACTTCTTATCACTGACGGAAAATACAAAATCAGACCGATTATTCAAGGTGGTACGGGCAGTACTTCTTCAAGTCTGTATCAGCCGGACTTTCTGCCGGATTCACTTGAAAGCGGTACGCTGAATGTTACAGGGGCAATGACCATAAAAGCAGGCATTGAATTTATAAACAGAATCGGTATAAGAAAAATATTCGCACACGAGGACAGGATTTGCAGAAGTTTCATAAACTCACTGAAAAAAAACAAGGATATAATAATCTACAGAAATTCGGAATCTTCATACGTGCCTGTAGTATCATTCAACGTAAAGGGCGTTATGCCGGAAAAAACCGCTTCACTCCTTTCTCAGTACGGTTATTGCCTGAGAGCAGGTTATCACTGTTCAGCACTTGCACACACTCAGCTCGGTACTGAAAACGGTACAGTACGTTTTTCACCGTCTGTATTCAGTAACGAAAATGATGCTCTCAGACTTGCTGAACTTGTGAAAAATATGACAGTTTCAGAAAAATCACAAAAAACTATTGAAATTATCTGAATTTGTGATACAATAATAATATAGGTATGCACATACAGAAAAATCTAACAGAGGGCTTAGTCCCTCTTTACATAACAAAGGAGGTGAGCAGATGACTTTCAATGACATAAAAGACGCATTTTTCAGTATTCTCAGTACACTTGAATTCATTGACATAATAGATGTTGCTATTCTCGCTTACATAATTTACCTTGCACTGAAACTTATACGTGAAACACGTGCAGGTCAGCTTATAAAAGGTATTCTGCTTCTGGTTGCAGGTTATTTTCTAAGTAAATTCTTTGAACTCAAAATAGTGGAGTATCTTCTGAAATCAGCCCTTGACATAGGACTGATTGCAATGATTATACTTTTCCAGCCGGAATTGCGACGTGCTCTGGAAAAATTCGGTCGAACAAAATTCGATATACTGAGTTTCGGTTTCGGACAAGGTTTCGATTCAATTGTAAAAAAATGGGAAAATGCTATTGAATCGATATGCGATTCCTGCGTGGAACTATCCGCAACCTGTACAGGAGCTTTGATAGTTGTAGAGAGACAAGTACGTCTCGGTGAGCAGATTGAAACAGGTACTATAATGAACGCACTTCCCAGTAAAGAAGTTTTCGGGAATATATTCTATCCGAAAACTCCGCTTCACGACGGTGCTGTAATAATGCGTGACGGTATTATACTGGCGGCGGCGTGTTTTCTGCCCAAACCTCAGAATGATGCCATTATCAACAAGAAACTGGGGTCACGACACCGTGCGGCAATCGGTATGAGTGAAAATTCCGATGCTATTATTATAGTAGTCTCTGAGGAAACCGGACAGATTTCAGTAGCTATGAATGGCGTTCTGACCCGTGACTACACACACGAAAAACTCCGTCAGCTTCTTTACAAGGAGATAACGGACGAAAAACAATACCTGAAATATTCTGACGGCGGTAAAGGAGGAAAACAAAAAAATGAAAATTCCTGATACTATACGTGACTTGTTCCGCCGGAAAAGTCAGACAAACTTTTCACTTGCTTTGTATTCTGTAATAATAGCGATACTGGTATGGTTTGCGGTATCACTTACGCTATACCCGTCCGTACCGAAAACCATTGAAAAAGTCCCTCTTGATTTGGCGATAGGTACTACTGCCTCTTCCGACAGTACACTGAATGTAATTTCGTGTGATGTTGAAAATGTAAAAGTGAAAGTAATAGGAAGTCGTACACAGATTGCGAACATTGACAGCGACACACTTTCCGCATATGTGGACACCGATAATGTTTATTCAACCGGCAGAAAACATCTTCCGATAAAAGTCAGAAGTACAAACGGTATAGAGTTTGAAGTGGATTCTGTAGACCCCTCAACCGCTGAAGTGATTTTTGATAAATATGAATCCGTACAGTTTCCGGTACTTCCGAAAATACCTAATGTAAAATTCGATGACAACAAGACGATAAATTCCACTGAATTTTCATGTGAGCCGAATATCGTAACAATCACCGGACCGTCATCACAGATTAAAAAGATAAGTGCAGTTTATGCTTCTTCAAACCGTAAAATGATACTTGATTCTTCCTATGCCCTCAGCAGTGACGAAATACAGCTTTTTGCAGAAGACGGCACTGTCATCGACAGCTCCTCAATGACTTTTGACAATACGAATTTCCTTATAAATATACCTGTTCTAACTGTAAAGGAAGTAGGCGTTTATGTACAGATTGTCAACGCTCCTGCAAACTTTGACCAGAGCTGTCTTAACCTCGAAATGTCTGCAGATACTATAAAAATTGCTTCAAAAAACAGTCAGGCGGAAATTCCGGACAAACTTGAAATAGGTCAAATCATACTCAGTGATATAACCCCCGATTACTCAAAGACTTTCGATTTAAGCAAGATACTTGAAACACAAGGGTGCATAAATATGTCCGAAACAACAAGTATTACTGTATTGGTTAATTCTGAAAACCTTAAGACAAAACAGATAACACTTGACCAGAGCCGTGTTAATATAAGCAATGCTCCCAATAATGGTTACGATTACAATGTAATCACGCCAAGTCTGAGTATCGAAATTGTAGGTACGGAAGACGTTATAGAAAAGATAACTCCCAACGACATAATAGGAAACGTTAATCTGCTGAACGCTAATATAACAGAAGACCAGTTTATTTATGATGTAATATTCTCTTGTCCGAAATATGACAACATATGGGCGATTACAAATTACAAAGTATCAATACAGCGTACTCCGAAAGAAACTACTACTTTACCTATACAGACTGAGACAACTACTGTAAATTCCGACAATTGACAAATAATCAAATATGTGTTATATTATTTGTATCATATCGAAAGAAAGGTTTATAAAATGAAAAACAGAAAAATTTTATGTGCATTTCTGACGGCACTTCTTTGTGTAACCGCTGTATCCTGTCAGAAATCAGAAGAAAATAACAAAACTATCAGTACAAAGAATAATGAATCAAGTTCTGAAAGTGAATCTTCAACAGTTGAGGAAAAAGAAACAGTTAATGAAACAGAACAGGAATCCAAAACAGAAAAAAGCAAGTCAGAAGAAAAAGTTTCCGCATATGGTACAATGAGAGATTTCAGCGAATACATTACTGCCACAAAAGTCACTCCGCCTATGTGGAAAGTAACTGACCCTGAAACAAATAACCAAATTTATGTTATGGGTACTGTCCACGTACTGCCGGAAAGTTTCACGGAATTTCCCGATTATGTCATGGACGTTTACGAAAACAGCGACGGTATAGCCGTTGAATATGATGTTACACAGATTCAGAGTGACATACGTGCTTTAAGTGCTTATCAGAAAATGTTTATGTATGACGACGGTACAACAATAAAAGACCACATTTCCGAAGATACTTACAATAAGGTAAAGGCTTATTTTGAAACGATAGGTGCTTACAGTGAACCGTTAAACCAGTTTTCAGCAGGTTACTGGTATAACCAGCTCTCAAGTATTATGTTACTCAGACTTGAAAATTTAAGCCTTACCGGAGTTGATTCAACATTTATTGAAAATGCTAAAAATGACGGAAAAGAAGTAGTAAATATTGAAACTCTTGATATTCAGGTCGGTGCAATAGACGGTTACAGCGATGAACTTGTTGACTTCCTGATTTCAGAGGCAATAGAAGAAATAGACAATATTGACGAATATGCCGAAAGTCTCGGCGAACTCTATGACTGCTGGGCAAAGGGTGAAGTTGACCCTATGCTTGACGAGGAAACAGAAGAAATTGAAGAATTGCCGGAAGACCTCAAAGACGATTATGAAGACTATATGGATATAATGCTTTACAACCGCAACAAAGGTATGGCAGAAAAAGCGTCCGAATTTCTTAAAGAGGGCAAGAATTATCTGTTTATGGTAGGTTCGGCACACTATGCCGGTGACAAAGGCGTTGACGATTTACTCACGGAAATGGGTTATACAGTTGAAAAAGTTTCATAAAACAAAAAAGGGAGCTGTTATAAAAAACAGTTCCCTTTTATTTTAATGATAATATGAATCTATGCCCAGATATTCTTCAAGTGTCAGACCGCTGTTATATACTTCCGTTGCCTTTTCTACTCCTAAATAACGTATGTGCCACGGTTCATACTTATAACCTGTTATACTTTCCTTACCTTTCGGGTATCGTATTATGAAACCATATTTGTGTGCATTATTTTCAAGCCATATCGCTTCCGGAGTACCTGCAAATGAATCGTCAATAGTATTGACATCTATTGCAAGACCTGTCTGATGTTCTGAATGTCCTGCACGTGCGGAAAAAGTATCTGCTACTGTCTTACCGTACCACGAAACATAATTATTATAAATTCCCTGCTGAGCCGAATATGAACGGTAACCGGACGAAAGATATATATCCAGCCCCTCTTTAGATGCATCACTTGAAAGTATACCGAACTGTTTCATAGTAGTGGCATCAATACCAGGGTCGTATGTGGATGGCAGTGAATAGCTTTTGTTTGCTATGAGAATACCGTCAATATATGTACGTCCGTCTATCTGCTGGAAATTTGTATTTGAATTTTTTGTGACAGTAACTTTTATATCAGCCTTTACGGACGGATTGTCAACACTTGTAACAGTTACTATGCAAGTACCCTCAGAAACTCCGGTAACATTTCCCCACTTATCAACAACAGCTATTTTTTCATCTGAAGTAGTCCATATTTCGTCCTTGTTTTCAACGTTTTCAGGAAGCATTGTAACATATGAAATATCCTGCTTACCGATACCGATATTCATTTCAGTCTTGCTGAGTTTTATTTCACTTATCTTGTTCGGGTCGGTTACTGTAACCTTTATATCTGCCTTTACTGACGGATTATCCGCACTTGTAACGGTTACGATACAAGTTCCGGCAGAAACTCCGGTAACATTTCCCCACTTGTCAACAACAGCTATTTTTTCGTCGGAAGTAGTCCATATTTCATCTTTGTTTGCAACGCTTTCCGGTAACATTGTAACATACGATATATCAGTACCGCCTACAGGAATATTCATTTCTGTCTTTGAAAGATTTATCTGGTTTATTTTACCGTCAGCACCTACAACAACAGTTATATTAGCCGTCACTTCGGGATTGCTTACACTTGTAACGGTTACTATGCAAGTACCTGCTGAAACTCCGGTAATATTTCCGAATGGGTCAACAGTAGCTACATCGTAATCGGAAGTAAACCATACAGCATTTTTATTCTCAACGGTTTCCGGAAGCATTGTCACTTCTGCAAAATCTTTTCCACCTACCGCAAGATTCATATTGTACTTTGATAACTTTATCTCCTGTACCTTTTCCTGTGCTTTGCGTACAGTTACCTTTATTTCAGCCTTTACAGCCGGATTGTCTGCACTTGTAACCGTAACAATACAGCTACCCTCAGAAATTCCGGTAATATATCCCAGACCGTCAACAGTCGCAACTTTTTCATCTGAAGTTGTCCATATTTCATCTTTATTGACAGCATTTTCAGGGTACATCACAACATATGAAATATCTTTACCACCTATTGGTATATCAATATCATATCGTGTAAGAGTTATACCGGTAATTGTCGGAGGTGTACCGGAAGAAACTGTAGTTGCAGTCGTTACAGTCTCAGAAGATGTCACGGAAGATGTGACAGTTGTAACGGTTGTTGTAGTCTGTGAAATTTCCGTCGAGGAAGTGGTGGCTGTATCTGTAGTTGCAGAAGTACTTGCTGTCGTATCGCTTGTTGCAGTAGAATCTGTTGTAACAGTACTTGCCGTTGTATCGCTTGTCGCAGTAGAATCTGTTGTAACAGTACTTGCCGTTGTATCACTTGTCGCAACAGTACTTGTTGTATTTTCCGTTGTAACAACCGTTGTTGCAATATATCCCGACAAAGTAGTTACTGTTGTAGTTGTTGTAGTATATGCTGTTGTTACAGTCGTAGTAGTATCAGTAGTTGTTGTGGTCGTTGTATTATTGTTCTGACTTTCTTTCCACTTCTCAATATCAAGCTGTCCGCCTGTGGATATATATGCGTAATACGAAAGTACATATGTAGCATCAACAGCATCAATAAAACCGTTTTTGTCAATATCCGCAAGTGTTTTTTGCACGTCACTGAACGTACCTTTTCCACCTGTTGAAATTTTCGCATATTCAGTAAGTATATAGGTTGCGTCAATGGCATTGATTAAACCGTCATTATTAACGTCTCCCATACGCTGAACGGTATCAGCGTATATACTTATTTCTTTACCAATGCCGAATACAGTCAACGCACCCAGTCCGACCGCCAATGACATTGTAAGTATTTTCTTTTTATACATGATAACTCCTCTTGTTTTTATTACCGTAAAAACACATAATACTACAGTTTACGGCTTTATTACCATTATAACACAAAAAAAATGTTATTAAAAGGTTTTTTATATTATTTTCGCATATTGCCTAAAATATGCAAGTCAATATTCAACAAAATATACATATCAAAGCAACTTTATATATTATATGACGCTTATACCCATCTGACGCTGCCGACGCAT
>JAIDUG010000055.1:141562-182617 GCA_029060305.1 Ruminococcus sp. | reverse complement strand
CCGAAAGTGACTTAATTATTATATCACAACCTGTCCGATTTGTCAAGAGTTTTTCAAAAACTTTTTTCAATTTTTTTAGGATTGTGATTTACTGCCATATCTGACAGCTTTATTATTATATCACAATTGTCGAATTTTGTCAACTAAAAGTTTGCATTAATTTTCTATGTTTTTTTGTTCAACTTGTTCAAAAAATTGTCTTTTTTCCATTTTACGCCAGCTTACAAAACCATAAATATCGTTGACAAGGAACATCACAAAGCAGACTACAACGGAAATATATGACATATTACTGAAAGAAGCAAGTCCCCAAAGAATCACAAGAACAATATCATTCAGGGCGTATGCAAGCGAAAAAAACGCACTTCTGCGAAATGTGAGGTACACCGCAATAAAACTTGTCATAACAGAAAACGTACTTATAATAAGATTAGCGGTATGAAAAAATTTCAGAATAAAATAAAAAACAACTGTTACAACTGTTGCGATAGTTGCAATGAGTAAAATTTCCGGCGATTTTATGTGATTGACTTTTACTTCCAAGCCGTTACCGTAAGGGTTTCTGAGCCACGATATAAGGGCTATTACAGCCATAGGCGCTGTCATACCAAGATATGTAATCATCTCTCCGTAATAAGCACAACCAAAAGATATTAAACCATAAAGCAGACTGAAAATTATCATCATTGCCTGACCTGCCGGATTGCCTTTTGCGTTGATAATTATTGAAGTAACTCCGATTAATGATGCAATAAGAGTAATTATTCCGTCATTGCTGAACATAACAAACGAAATCACAATAGCGGTCACAGAAACAACCCACAGTACAATTTCACCTTTTGAAAAATAGTTTTTCAGCTTCTCCATTGTATAACCTCCAAAAAAAGCACTTGCAACACATCTTCAAAGACCTAATGATGTGTGCAAATGCTTATATTCTACCCGGTGGCAGTTATTAAATTAATGTAATAATTCAGGAAAGAACTATCGTACTCATATCAAAACCCTGTATAGTCGTACTGTTGATGCTGTCCTGCTTTGTAGGATAAGAACCTTTGTGACGGTTGGAATTACCGCTTGCGGAAACAACCGACTTTACCATATAATTTTCAACATAAATCTTGTAAGTAGTTTCACTTTGGTCGGCGTAAATTCTGTTCACCTGACGTGCAAATTCATTTATAAAAGCCGTGTCCGTGACCTTTGAAGCGTCACCAGAAGCACTCGCACCTGTATTTTTATCCCAGTAAAACTCAAACTTTCCGCTACCGACATTTTTCTTTGAATCTTCCATTTTGCGTTCTTTGAATCTATAGTCCTGCACAACGGTCTGTGCGGCATTGAAAATAATTTTTGCATTGTTGTTTTGTTCTCTGATTCTTGATTTCACAATCCAACCCATATACGACGGTACAAGTAAAGCTGAAAGTATACCAATAATAGCGATAACGATTATAAGTTCTGTCAAGGTAAAACCTTTTAATTTTTTGTTCATATGCATAAACCTCCAATCTATAGATATTATAACATTTTATTCATAATTTGTCAACAACTTTACAGAGGTGGAAATGCACAAAATTCAGGCATAAATTAGTGCAGATTACCGGATAATTTTATTCAAGACCTCTTTCTGCAATTAATGTATTAATGGCAACTGTAGGACTTGTTACTGTACTGGAATATTTATGCCAGTTGTTGCCGTTGAATAAAAGTGGATAAGTTCCGTAATATTTTTTGCTTTTTACTGCTGCTGCTGAACATTCGCCTTCTTGGATATAGAAAGCTGCTTCAATGTCATCTATTTTGGAAAAATAAGGCTTCATACTTTTTCCGAAATCTTTCATAGCATCAGTTTCGGTATAAGTACCGTCGGAGATAGTGTGTATACCGTCAGATATACCCTCATCTTCAAAATCAAGGTCGTGGATATAAGCACTGATAGCCCTGTGGAGAGAAGCTGCACTTGAATTTGCACCCTGAATTTTAGCCTTTTTGACATATCCTAACATTGCAGGAACAAGGATAGCGGCAAGAACGCCGATAATTGCGATAACTACTATAAGTTCAATAAGTGTAAAACCTTTTAATTTGCTTTTCATATAAAACCCTCCATTCTGAAAATATTATAGCATTTTATTCATAATTTGTCAACAGAAAATATATATTAAACTATTTAAATAAATCGATTGCCGTCTGTAGCTGTACATCATCATCAGTACATATTATATCGGGGGCATATTCCATAGATACCTCTATATCAGGAGATATTCCGATACCGTCATAGCAGTTCCAGTCTCCTACTGTATAGTAACCGGCAGTGTATCTGACTTCTTCGTCATCTGAAAGATACTGATTCATTTGAAACGTTCCTTTGCCGTATGTTTTTGTTCCGATTACAGTAACTTTTCCTTCATAGAACTGCTTCATAGCAGAGATAAATATTTCAGAAGCACTTGCAGTTTTTTCGTTTGCAAGAATCACAATATCATTAGTATAAAGAAAATCGATTTCAGGTGTTGCAACGTCTACCGTTGCACCGTCAAAATAATATTGTTTAACAATATTACGTGCAGAAATGAAATGTCCGAGAATATTTGCACAGTCTTCCGTATTTCCTCCGCCGTTATTGCGGAGGTCAATAATAAGACCTGCTGTTTCCGGCTTGTCTCTGAAAAAATGCGTAAATCCCTGAGTTGAATAAAAGTTGAAATGCGAACAGTTTATATAAGCTATATCATCAATCATCTGATATTTATTGCGATAATCATAAGTTTTTTCTTCTGATGATTCTGACGTACTGTCAACAGAATCATCATAATAATTATAATTGAAAAATCTGTCATTTGTCTGATAGTAAGCATTTACAGCATTTTCAACCGCCTTGTTTTCGTTTTTGAAATCAAGATTTGCTTTACCGTCGAGTTCATTTTCAATGCGAGTAAATGTATTTAGCTTTTCGCCGGTTTTGAGAATATCCCTGTTTTCGCCCTTACAGATAAAGTAACCCGCACCAAAGCAAGCGACAAATCCTAATATAACCAATACGTGTCGGGTATCATTGTCCATTATATCACCTTACAAATAAAACCTCTCCCGATACGAGAGAGGTATTTTTTAAATTAATAACTCGTGAAATTTTAAATCACTTATCAGAAATCAACTTGCTCATGAACCTGATGGTGCTGGTGTTTTTGTTGTTGTATTTTCAGCCTTAGAAATAGCTGCGTCCAAAGCATCCTGATAACTTAAATTTGACGGATACTTCTTAGTTGTATATGCCTGAGGAGCTGTACCATAATACTTACCACTCTGTACAGCACAAGCTATACCAATGCCGTCTGTAACCTTTATTTTAGCTTTAATCTTCTTTACATCACTGAAGAAAGGCTGAATAGCTTCAATCATATTCGCTGTACCGATTTCTGCACCCTCAGATAATTCTGATACAGTACCATCGCCATTAAAAGTAAAAGTACCATCTGCAAACCAAGAGTCTATTTCGTCAAGGTCAGAAGCAGCAGCGTTGAAAGAGTTAAGGAATGTTGAAGCACTTGTGTTAGCACCCTGAATCTTAGACTTCTTTACATAGCCGAGCATTGAAGGAACGAGAATAGCAGCAAGTACACCGATGATAGCGATAACAACGATAAGCTCGATAAGGGTAAAGCCCTTTTTAGTTGTTTTCATAATAGAAAACCTCCTCATAAAATATTTTGTACGACACCAAAGCCGTGTCTGAGCAGTCAGGATATACAGAGAGTTGTAACTACACCACGTATCAGCCGGAACTCCTATGTAATATTTCACACCTGACTCATTTTTCTGTAATATTAGTATAGCACTTAATTCATAAAATGTCAACACTTTCTTTAAAAAAAATTTTTTTAGCAGTCAGATTTTACATACGCCCCTCGAAACCGCCAATTTTTTTTGTATTTTTCGTCAATTTGCACAATAGCTTGTGAATATTTTAAATTTTTTAAGTAATAGAATGTTCACATTATACTCAAAGTAATAAGGCAGACCGTTAAGTCTGCCCGTGTAATTACTGTTTCGGTGCTCCGCCAAGCTGTGCAAGGAATCTGTAAAACTCCTGTTTATCGAGACATTTTTCAAGAGCATCAACTTCGCTGATAACTCCGCCGTGTACAAATTTTGCAAGTTCCATATCAAGCGACTGCATTCCTGCCTGTTTACCGGTCTGAATAGCCGACTGTATAAGGTGGATTTTATTGTCACGAATCATAGCCGAAATAGCATCGGTAACGTTGAGGATTTCCTGTACGGCAATACGTCCTGTACCGTCTTTTTTCGGAATAAGTGTCTGCGAAATAACGGCAACAAGGTTATTTGCAAGCTGTGTACGTATCTGATTCTGCTGATGTTCGGGATAAACGTCGATAATACGGTTGATAGTATCTGAAGCACTCGTTGTATGAAGTGTACTCATAACAAGGTGACCTGTTTCAGCAGCGGTAACGGCAGCCTGAATTGTTTCAAAGTCACGCATTTCTCCTACGAGGATAACGTCAGGGTCTTCACGGAGAGCAGCACGGAGAGCCAGTGCAAAACTCGGAACATCGTCGCCGATTTCTCTCTGATTGACCATACATCTTTTGTGTTCGTGAACGTATTCTATCGGGTCTTCAACCGTAATGATGTGGGCGCTTCTGCTTACGTTTATGAAATCCATCATACCCGCAAGAGTTGTTGACTTACCTGAACCGGTAGGACCGGTTACAAGTATAAGACCACGGGGACGCATTGCAAATTCCGAAAGAATCGGCGGAAGCTGTAAATCTTCCAGTGTCGGAATATCGTTTCTGAGAAGACGTATTGCAATAGCCGGTTTACCTTTCTGGAAATACACGTTTACACGATGACGGTAACCGCTTCTTGTCTGGAAAGAAAAGTCTGTGTCGTGATGCTGGTTTACGCTTGTCTGCTGAGTTTCGTTAGTCATCTGATGTACAACGTCGAGTATTTCTTCCTCGTCCATAACCGGATAGCGTGAACCCATAGTTCTTAATGCACCGTTGAGACGTACAACCGGAGTGATACCGTAAGTAAAGTGCAAGTCAGAACAACCCAGCAGTCGTACTTCGTCGAGTATTCTGTTGATTTCAATTACTCCCATAAAATTATAACCTCCTTGAATTATATATAAATTATACTGAGAATGTAGTTCTTACAAGTTCGTCGATAGAAGTCTGTCCTGCAATAACAAGCTCTGCCGCATTGTCACGGAGTAACTTTGTACCATTATTTCGTGCAGCTTCTTCGATTTCTTCCTTGCCACCGCCTGCCGCAATAATCTGCGAAACTTTAGCAGTACAGTGAATGATTTCATGAATAGCCGTTCTTCCTCTGTAACCTGTATTGTTACATTCAGGACAGCCGACAGGTTTATAAATCTGTATAGGCTGGTCAATGCCCATGAGTTCGCTTTCTTCTTCCGTTGAAATAACCGGCTGTTTGCAGGCAGGACAAAGCACTTTAATAAGTCGCTGAGCGATAACGCCGATAAGAGAAGTAGCAACCATGTAAGGTGCAACGCCCATATCTACAAGACGTACAACCGTTGAAGCAGCGTCGTTAGTATGGAGTGTTGAAAGTACAAGGTGTCCTGTGATAGCGGCACGGATACCAATATCGGCAGTTTCAGTATCACGCATCTCACCTATCATAACAATATCAGGGTCCTGACGGAGAATTGAACGAAGTGCGGCAGCGAAAGTCATACCAGCTTTTACGTTTACCTGACACTGATTGATACCGTCAATAGCTTTTTCGACAGGGTCTTCAACTGTGATTACATTTACATTCGGTTTAGCAAGTTCACCGAGTGCGGCATAAAGAGTAGTTGTTTTACCTGAACCGGTAGGACCTGTAACAAGTATAACGCCGTGAGGTACACGCAACATTGATTCAAACAACTGATAGTTATAATCAGACATACCAAGGTCTGTAATCTTACGGAGTGCAATCTGTCCGGTTGAAAGAATACGGATAACTATTTTTTCACCGTTTACCATAGGAAGTGAAGATACACGGACATCAAGAGTAGTACCGTCAACAACCTGTGTAAAACGTCCGTCCTGTGGCACACGCTTTTCAGCAATGTTCATACCGCTGATAAGTTTAAGACGTGTAGCCAACGCACTCTGTACAGCACTTGACATATTCATTAATTCAACAAGGTCACCGTTTACACGGATACGTATTCTTGTATATGTCTTGAATGGTTCAATATGAATATCGGTAGCGTCTGCACGGTAGGAGTTTTCAATAATAGTAGTAGCAAGTTTAACGATAGGTGCGTTTTCTACTCTGTCGTTTGACTCCTGTTCTTCTATACTGCCGTTATCTCCGCCGTTCAGGCTGGCGAGACTGTCAACCACGCTGTCAACGTTCTGCATAGAGTAATTTTTACCGATAGCCTTGTTGATAGCAGTAGTAGTAGCAAGTACCGGCACGCAGTCCATACCGGTTGAACTCTTGATTTCTTCAAATACAATGAAGTTTACAGGGTCATTCGTTGCGAGTGTAAGTCTTTTACCTGTAATGCCTATTGCGATAACAGTATGCTTTCTTGCAAGTGCTTCAGGTATTTTGTTGACTGCCTCTGAATTAATTTCCACTGAATCAAGGTCAACGTATGGTGTTCTCATTTTTCCGGCGAGTGCTTTTGTAAAGTTGGCTTCGGACATAAATCCGAGTTCAACAACAACGTCACCGAATTTTTTCGTTCCGTTTGACTCTTTCTGTTTTTCAAGAGCCTGCATAAGCTGGTCCTGGTCGATAAGTCCCTGCCTTATCAAGTAATCGCCTATTTTCTCATTTCTCATAAAAAACCTCCGCTCTTTATTAATAAAGTATAATTTCAGATAATTAATCTATATATTAATCGTACTGAAAACAAACTTTTAAAATTTACTTGAATTTTCCGGAAATTATGCTATAATAAAATATGTCACTATATTAAATGTAAAGGAGGGTAAAACAAAATGGGTGAATTTACAAATATGCTTCATAACGAGTTTGTTTCGCCGTTATTCCTGATTTCGTTTTATGCTGTAGTATTTCTGTTCGGCATAAGTATAGGAAGTTTTCTCAATGTTGTGATACTGAGACTTCCACTCAACGAATCACTTATAAAAAGGTCATCACACTGTATGACCTGCGGTACAAAAATACGTGCAAGGGATTTGATACCGGTATTCAGCTGGCTCGCCCTGAAAGGCAGATGTCATAGCTGTGGCGAAAAAATATCGCCGAGATACCCGATTGTAGAAAGTCTTAATGGTTTTCTTTTTGTACTTACGTTCTGGGTATTTGACATTAATGCTGAATCCATAATAACCTGTGTTCTTATGTCACTGCTTGTTGTGGTGGGATTTATGGACTGGGACACTATGGAAATTGACGAGAGAATACTTGGACTTATAGCCATACTTGTAATTCCGTCGCAGATTTTCACCGACCAGTCAACCATACAGCAACGAATTATTGGAGCATTGATAATAAGCGTACCGTTCTTCATTATCGGAGAAGTAAGCCGTGGCTTTATAAAAAAGAAGTTCGGGGAAGATTTCCGTGCTATCGAACTCGGCGATACACTTCTGATGATTTGTGCCGGTGCTTATCTCGGAACAAAGGCTGTTATCGTTTCAGCATTGCTTGGAATAGTTATTGCCGCCGTTGCAGGACTGATAAATAAAATGGTTTCCGGAGAATCAAAATTCGCATTCGGACCGTATCTTTCAATCGGCATAGCAATAGGAGCTTTATGGGGCAACGATATTGCCCAGTGGTATATTGGTTTACTGACTGCTCCGGTTCAGTAAAAAAACATCAAAAAATATTACAGGCAGCAGTATTATTACTACTGCCTGTTTTTTTGTCTGTAAAATCAGTCTGGAAGAGTGTAAATAATATAGATGTTGTTACCGCCTGCTAAATTGCCTGAGTCAATAACAGAGAATGAGTTTTTAGCAGGACTTGATTCATAGTCCCATTTGCCATCTTTGATATTAGCGCCTGTTTTATCTTTTACGTCAACCGGAGTTGTAGGTGTATAATTTATTCCGTCGTCACCTATGCCATTACGTCTTACAGGGCGGTTGTTGAGACTTGTATTATAGCTGTCGCAAAAACCGCTTTTCATATTCACGAGTGCAAGAGTAGCGTTTGAAGAAGAGTAAGGCGAGCCGAAAAGGTGCTGTCCGTCAACAATGTGGTGATACTGTTTAGTACCGTCAGTTTTTTTGTAAGTTACAAAACTGAATGAAAACATATCAGAACCAAAAGTATATGGTGCAAGAGTACCGCCATTGTCAATCATAACCGGATTGATACGTCCGAAATGCTGGTCCTTTGTAACTTTTGCAGGAAGTGCGGAAACATCACTGGCGTTAACAGGATTTACAGTATTATAACCAAGAGTTGCAAAAATGGAATAGTCCTTGTAGTAGACATCATTTATAACAGACTGGTCAATACTTGAAACGGTTACAGTGCAATCTTTTGTTTGTGTAATATTCCAACCACTTCCGTCCCATTCTTTATAAGTATATCCGGCTGTGAAATCGAATAAACTTTCAGTGATTTTTCCCTGATTGTCGTTATCAATCTTCATTAAGTGAACCTGACCATTAATAGGATTATTGTTACTGTCTGCCCTGTCTCTGAAATAGTCGTCAACAAAATTTGTGACAGCTTGTTTCTGACGGGCTTCCTCGTTTGCACCAGTAATTACAACAGGATTACCGCCGTCATAATATTTGAGGTTGCCGTTATGTACATATATGGAACTTGCATAACGGAGAGTACCCTCAAAATAGCGTTTGATATTGTCAACAGTAGCGGAGTTAGCTTCCTGAAGAGAAGCACCTTTCATCATTCTGCTTACGGGGTCGAGGAATTGCATAGCACCAAGCATGATTATTCCGAAAACTGCCATAACGACAATGAGTTCAATGAGGGTAAAGCCCTTGAGATTTTTTTTGTTTTTCACGCTTATCCTCCTTACTTGCCAATATCAATAAACTTGAAATGACCTTTTGTGTTACCGCTGTAAACGTGCTTTCCGTCAGCGTTGACCGTTCCTGTATCTGTAAGTTCGTCGCTTGTGCTGTAGAGTTTACCCTCTACAACAACTTCACTTCCGCCACTTCTTTTCACAGTAATTTTGAAGTCGTCGTCAATGAGTTTTCCTCTGCCGGAATCCTTTGTATCACGGCTTTCAGCAGCAGGACCCTCAACAGCGATTTTATCGTTTCTTGCTTTGGTGTCCTTGCGATAGTTATTAATGGTCACTCCTACAGTCGTCAGGAGAAGTGCAAGCACCGCCATTACAGCAATGGAGATGATAACTTCAACAAGCGTCATACCACGTTTTTTACGTGATGTTTTGTTATTTTGGTTATTCATAGCACACCTCCATTAAAATCCTTCATAGTACATAATATCAAAACTCTTATCTGCACTCCAACTACTTTCACTACACTTACAGTCAGTACAAGCACCACCGCAAACGCAACTGGGCGGACATGTACAACTTGTAGTTTTCGGTGTATAAAGGAATACCCAGTTATTCTGCATATCACCCTCTGCGATATTGAGGATACCGATTACACCTACACTTCCGTTATAACCAGGGGCTTCGCTGATTTTTCTTCCGTTGTAGTAAATTTCCTGTCCTGAAAGATTCTTAGCGTTTGTGATATTGAACTTCATATGAGGGGCTTCGATACAAGCAGTAACGATAGATGCACCATTTGACATATTGAAATATGGCTGTGATTTTACAGTAGTGTCAAGATTGTATTCTATCTCTTTGGAATATATATTGATTTTCGGAGCTTCAACCCTTACACCGCCTGTTGCCTCATCTAAATAACAATTACTATAAGTTGCAATCTGGAATTTTGTGTGATTGTCAATAAGGTCTTTGTAAGTCTTTGAATATATGCTACGTCCTGTGAGGAAGTTTGCAGAATTTTCAACAAAAATATTGAGATTACCACAACTTGGCATTGAATCGTCATATATGATGTCGCCATTATTCTGTAAAGTGAAATTATCAAGTTTCACCCATATATCATTTGTACTTGTGTTTTTGATAATGATGTTTTTATCAAATGTACCTGAGAGAGTACAGCTTGTGGTAATTTCTGCCGGAAGAGTATCATTTGTATAAACGTTTGCTGTTACGTCTGCAAGATAGTTACCTTCTGACGGAATTTTCGTTATAGACTTTGTTTTAAAATTGTAATCGTCTTCAACTTCGTCAACATACTTAAGTACCTTTGAACTGCTACCAGGTGTACCGTCGCCGATTTCCTCAAGACCGAGAATTACAGCCTTTTCAGCTTTACGTGGGAAAAGCTCATTATTATGTACAGCTTTGTACAGACTCGGGTCGCCGATATTTACAGTTCCGTTGTATACAAGATTTCCTGCTTCAAAAGTATCAGCTTCATTTGTTGTAACGTCTGCCGGATTGTCTCTGTTCACCCATACAGTTTCATGTGAATGTTCTTTTATTTCTGTATTAAGGTCAAATGCACCTGATGTAACATCGTCCCAGTTTACTTCTTCAACGAAGAATGCGGGGTCAACATCTATACCGCTGAAATCACGGTAATTGCCGTCAACAATTCCGTCGCCGTCAGAATCAGGCAGACTGTATGCAGTAATAACATCAGGTGAAAGCCATGCTGAGAGATAATTATTAGTACCAACTTGTACATTGATTCCGAGAACATAATATTTAATTCTTTCCTGCTGTTCATAGAGTTCGTCAATGCCGTTTGATGCCATTTTCTTTACGGAATTACTTGAAATCTTTGAACCCTCTGCATTGGTAGCACTGATATTACCTGTAACGTCAAGTTCGCCGTCACATTTCAGAGTACCGCCGACAACAAGGCTTCCTGTTACTTTGAGTTTACCAGTTACTTCAAGGTCTTTTTCAATAACCATATCACCGTTGATAGTTACCCAGTTGTTTGTGTCTTTAACTATTGCACTACCCTTTGAATAGAAGTTACCTGACATAGCACTGTCAAGATATGAAGACCTGTTTATTACAGAATCACTCCATTTGTAAAGAGTAGTGTTTGCGTCACCTGACAGAACAGAAGTTTTATTGCTGTCCTGACAATAAATATCAGCACCTATATTTGCGTTTCTGAGGTTTACAGAACCACAAAACATATTAAGCGGAAAATCGCCGTTTGTGTTGAATTTAAGTTCAGTTTTGTTTGCCTCAAAAAGTGAGTCAACGTAAATATAAGGTATTTCGTTGAATTTTTCAGGTGTTATATTTGGATTAGACGCTAACTTAAAACTGCTTTCATTCTGAAACTTCATATTTCCCCATACAGACATACCTGTTCCCTTTGTCGGAAAATAAATTTCTGTCTGTGTGTTTGAATAGAAGTTACCGTTTATAACAACAGGGGCTTCAATACTGCCCTCGTTACCGAATGAATAAGTAACTATATTGTCAGCGTCAACAGTTTCAGGAAGATTAGGTATGAGCATTTGTGTGGTTTCGTCTTTAACACCGGGGAGATTATCTTTACGGTTAAGATAGAACTTATCTTCAAGGCTTACCATCTGACCGCCGGGAAGATAATAGTCACCCTGATAATATCTTGCACCTTTTGACATACCGATACCAAGATATGTACCACCAAATGCGAGTGTATGGTTAGCAGTTCCTGCTGTACCGACGGCTACGAAACCACCGCCACCGCCACTGCCACTGCCAGGTACAGGGGGATTCTTGAGAGCGTAAGCTGTTACAGTTTTTGTTTCACCGCCGGAAGTAACATCAGCGGTTATTGAAATGAGGTCTCTTTCAATCCATTCCTGTTTTGAAGCATCATAAAACTGTTTTTTACCAGCATATTCAATTCTTGCCTTGTCAACCTTACCAAGACCGGTAGCAGATGATTCCATAGTAACATCTACATCAAATCCACCGCCGGTACTAAGTGCAGTCATAGCAGTTGCAAAATTTTCATCTTCACTTGCTGCTTTCAGAATACTGTCAATAGCAGCTCGTGCCGTATAACTTGCCTGTGACGAAGAATAAGACTTGTGAGCTCTGTTGTTTGCGGCTGTCGCAAGCACCAGAGTACTTGTAAGAAATACTATCAGGAGTGACATTACTGATACTACAGTAAAAAGTACAGCACCCTTGAAACTTCGTTTTTTATCAGTTTTCATAAATTTACCGCCTTTCAGATAACACAGCGAATGTCATTATTCTTCGGTATTAGGCTTTGGCATATCGTAAACTGAATATAAGCTAATTACAATTTGTACTGAAGATGTATTTGCGTCGTCGATAGTAAGAACCGCCGGAGCAGAAGCAGGAGCAGGAGTTTCCTCACCGGTATCAGCAGGAGTTTCACTTTCTGCATTGTTATCATCTGCTGGCTGTTCAGCATTTTCGTTATCTGTATCTGGAGTTTCTGTTTCTGCCTGAGTTGCGGGCTGTCTGCCTTCTTCCCCTGCCTTGTCTGCACCGAATGAATAGTCTTCAATATTAACCTGATTTACAATCATAGTCTTTTCAAGTTCTTCAACAGCTTTGAGATAATTCCATACAGCTTCTTTTGTACCTGTAACTTTCACACCATACTGTGACTGGATAATTGTTTCAACATTACGCTGAGAAAGTGCAGTACTCTCCGCCATAATTTCGCTCTGAGCCTTTGCATAATCGCCGTTGAGGTCTGCGGAAGCAAACATATCATAAGCAGGAACATCTTCTATTTCATTATAGTAATAGTTTATATTTGATTCCTTTGCAGTAGATACTTCAAGGTTATCAATACGGACACCACATTCTTCAGCATACTGTTGCATATACTGGTCAAGCTGAGTTGCATTGCTTATTTCTTCAAGCGGTATGAAATCAGCAGTAAGTTTATTGGTTTCCTCGTAAGTTTTGTTGATATTTGTTTTAAGGGGTTCAATCTTTGCTATTCTTGCTTCAAGGTCTGCCTGCTCTTCCTGCTTTGCAATCAGAGTAGCCTCATCTTCCTTGATTTCCTCATTTTTCGGTTTAATAAGACCAACGAATCCTGCAATAAGAATAACGACCGCAAGCAGTATGCCAAGGATTACCTTGTCTCTGTAATTCAGTTTCATTTTTAATCAGCCTCCTTATTCTGCCGATTCTTCTTCGGAATCAGTTTCAGTTTCTTCAATATGATAAGCACTCTGTTCGCCTTTCAGTTTTACAGAAACTTCAAATTGTACCATACGTTCAGGGTCTTCGTCCTGTGACTTGACAACATCATTTATACGATAACCTGAATATGATGCAGCATCAAAATCTTCTTCGGCAACGATACTGTCTATCAACAATGCAGGAAGTTCCTGATATGCACCGTCAATAGCCTTGTATTCAACGCTGAATGAGAAAATACCGTCAACGTACTGAGGAGACTTTACCTTAGCTTCTTCCACACTCAGCTCTTCTGCCTTTTCAGCAAGAAGCTGTTCAATAAGGTCATACTTGTCACCGTTGATAACAGGCTGTGAATAGAAAGCATCATGTGCGTTTACCATACTTGTATTGTAAGCATCAACCTTTTCCTTGATACCCTCAAGTCTTGTAAGGTACTTGATTTTCTTGTCTGTTGCAGGGTCTTCAATGAAATCAATACAAGCCTGAATTTCGTCCTGAAGTCCTTTGTCCTTTACAGTGAGAACACCCCATACAGCGACAATCAATACAGCGGCAACTGCAACAGCAACAAGCATAAATATATTTCCTGCTCCGTCATTAGCACCCTTGCTTCTTACAACTGAACTGAAGTCACCCTCAAGAAGATTGATTTTTTCCTTGTCCTTGTCTCTCTTGAACATAGCACCGATAGCGTTTGCATAGAGTGAAAATTCAAGATTTTCATGACCATGAATCTGTGGCGGTACGTTTATAAGACTTGTGTTAAGGTCAAGTTTTTCAAGTTCGTCAGTGAATCTTACATAGTCATGAGTATCACCATAGAATATGATATTTTCAATGACCTCGCCTGTATTACGGCTTCTGTGGAATTGAAGCATACGGAAGATATTTTCGTTTACTGCCTCAAATACATAGTCTTCTGAATAATTATAGTCGGCAGGGTCGATTGAAGCAAAACGAGAGAATGAAAGCTGATTACCTTCATAAAGGTTAAGTGAAATGAAGTTGTCATCAATCTGTACAGCAAGCAAAGGCATTTTAGACTGGATTTTTGTATCAGCAAGAAGTACCTTTGTAATACAGTTACAACCAATCATAACAGATTTAAGGGAAACATTAAGCAATTTAAACATCTCTCTGTAGCTGTTTACGATTTCATAAGGACAGGCCGTTGCAAGTACCTTATATGTATCACCCTCACCGTCGTCAACGATAGTATAGGAAACACTGTAAATATCATCGAGACCAAGCTCGGCAAGCATCTGCTGTTTTACAGTTTTCTGCATATCAGCAAGTTTTACTTTCGGAACGTCAAGTTCCTTGAATATAGTGAGGTTTGAAGAAATGCTGACGATAGCTTCTTTGTCAGCTATTTTACTCTTTTTGAGGACACCGTTTATAAGAGTGGCAACGTTTGGAACGTCCTTGATGTGACCGTTAACAATCAGTTCCTCATCTATGTCAATAGACGCAGCAGCACTGATTTTGATTTTTCCGTTACTTTCTGCACCTTTGACTACTCGTATATTTCTGTCAGTAATATCAAATGAAAGCATTTATCTTTTCCACCTTTCCGTGAATTATTCGTTTTCGATAGAGTCGAAAGAGCCGTAGAGTGCGGGGTAAATACCACATACAACAAGACCGATGATAATAGCCATGAAGATAAGGAGAACAGGCTCTACCATACTTACAAGACGCTGTACGGCTGCATCGGATTCTTCTTCATAATAGTCAGAAGTCTTTTCAAGAATTGAGTCCAAAGCACCCGACTCTTCACCAACGAAAAGAATGGAGCAGAACATATTTTCAAAAAGTTCAGACCTTGTAATAGCGTTTGAGAGTGTTTCACCCTGTTTTACCTCGTCAACAACTTCAAGGAATTTTTCGTCAACGTAGGAATTGCCGAGAACGGCGGAAGCTCTTTCGAGACATTCAACCATAGGAATACCGCTTGAATAAAGTGATGAGAGTGTACGTGCAAAACGTCCGGTATAGATTTTCGTGATAAGAGGACCAAAGCCGGGACCTTTCATAATCAACCGGTCGAATTTCAGTCTGATATTCGGAACTTTGAGAGCATATCTTATTCCGAAGAAGAGAACGGCTGCAACTGCAATAAGTATGTACCACTTATGCTGGATAACATCAGAAATACCAGCCATCATTTTTGTAAGTGCGGGCATATCGTCGGGGTCTTCATACATTGCGATAAACGTCGGCATGATGAATGCAAAGAGGAAGATAACAATAACTACACAGAGAACAAGAAGTATTACAGGATAAACCATAGCACTCTTTACTGTGTTCTTCAGTTTACCTTCCTTGTTGTAATGGTCTGCCATACGTGTCATAATTACGTCGAGTGAACCACTTGATTCACCTGCACCGACCATTGAAATAAGAAAGTCAGGAAATGAGCCTGCGTGCATTTCGAGAGTAGACGAAAAGGATTCACCTTTCTGAACATTTTCATAAATGTCCTGCCAGATAGCTTTAGCCTTATCGTTTTCCTGTTCTTTGGTGAGAATGTCGATTGCTTTTACAAGGGTCAGACCGGAAGTAAGCATAGCACTCAGCTGACGACAGCAGAATGTAAGCTCTTTGGTGCTGAACTTGTAGATAGATTTTTTGTTGGTTGAATCGCTTTCCTTAAAGTCTTTGACATACAGACCTCTTTCTTTCGCCTTTTCAAGAAATTCCTGTTCGTTTTCGGCATTTATAACGCCTTTTTGCTGTCTGCCACGTGCGTCCTGTGCGACATAGGAAAAACTCTTCATAAAACCACCTCCATAAAAAAATTTTATAAGTTAGGGATAATATGCCACCTTAATAATAACCATTATATCATTTTAAAAGTTACATTTCAATTGTTTTTTTGACATAAATAATCAGTATTTTTTTATCAATATTCAACAACTTTTATACCAAAAGTAATATATCACGCATAAAACAGCAATTATTCTACAAAAAATCAAATCATACGATGGCAAGTAACAAACAAGATATGAAGTGCTGGCAGGCTTGCACAACATATTGTTAAACTTATACAAATATTATATCATATTCACTTTGTAATTGCAATAATTTATATTGAATTTGGAAATTTTTTTTATACATTTTTATATAATTGTGAATTGCAGAAAATTTTTTAATATTATTTTGTGCAACATAACCTTTTCAATATTAGCAGTCGTGAAAAAAAATATAATTTTTCACAAAAAATTTGACTTATAAAGATAACTTGTCACCGTCACGGGAAATATTAACAGATTCAAAAATACTTTTCAGTTCGTCCTCATAGACTTCCGGATTACTTTCAGCCGGACTGTAGTGTGTCAGCCATAAATTTCTGACATCTGCCTTTGAAGCTATTTCACAAGCATCCTGCATAAGCATATGCCCCTTTTCATTCATTGACTGTTTTTTTGAAATATCTCCATACATACCCTCACACACAAACAAATCAGAGTTACGCACAAAATCCGTTATTTCGTCAACGGGGAGAGTATCTGTAATATAAGATATGTTTATGGGCTTACGTTGTTCCTTTATAACATCAGACGGCGAAATTTTTCTTCCGTCGTCAAGAGTAACTCCCACACCGCCGTGCAGAGTTTTCCAGTATCTTACAGGAATCCCTAACTGTCTTGCTTTTTCAGGTTCAAAGACCGGTTTTCTTAAAAGAGTAAGTTTATAACCGATACAGTTTACGCTGTGTGCAAGAGGTATGGTTGAAACTGTCAGCAGAGGGTCAATTTTTTCTGCTGTGAAAGCTGTTGTATTTCTGTCAGGAAGTAAATGGATTTTCACTTCATAAGGAAGTCCACCGCATACAGATATTAAATTCCTTACCATTTCTTCTGCACTTTCCGGAAGATATATATCAAGTGGCATAGTACGTGAACAGTTTCCTATAGACAGAAGCAGTCCAGGTAATCCGGTTATATGGTCAGCGTGACTGTGAGTTATAAAGATATTTTCGATACGGCTCATTTTCAGACCGTGCTGTGCAAGTGCAACCTGTGTACCCTCTCCGCAGTCTATCAGAACAGCTTTTCCGTTATATTCTGCATACAAGCTCGTAAGAAATCTGTTTTTAAGGGGCAACATTCCACCAGTACCTAAAAGACATATTTCAGGCATATTATAAAATCTCCTTTCGGTATAAAAAAATCATACTTGTAAATTATATCATATTTTTCATTAATTATCAATTGAAATACCTGAATATTTTTATAAATATATTTTCCGACAAATTATTACATAACGACAAAACAAAAACGACTGTTCTTTAAAAAAGCAGTCGTTTTGTATATATTTGAACACACCTATAAATTTTCAGAAAAGTTTTAACGGAAGTTCAGTAACTTCACCGAGAATATATTTCTTGAGGATAGCAGCATCAGAATAAGTTATAGCACCATCCTTTAATACATCAGCACTTTCAATCTGCAAAGGATTAAATGTAACTTCTCCTGCAAGATATTTAATAAGCATAATATAATCAAATCCATCAAGAATACCGTCGCCGTCAATATCGCCTGTAGACTTAGGAACAACTTTATATTTATCGGGATAATACTGACCGGAAATCGATTCCACATCGTCCCATACCTGAATAAACATCTGCTCCCAGTACCATTTATACTCACTGTTAGGTTCATAAGCAACGCCTGCTCCCATATGTGTAACATCAGGATTCATTATAGCTGCCCAGTGTTTCGGTGAGGATTTCCACTGTTCAAAAGTAGCCTCAACGGTATTCATACCAGCGGCGATATTTTCATAAGCCCTTTCCCACGGAACAAGGTTTTCATCAATCAAAGAAACAAAAGAACTTCCGTCAATACGTTCATGCGAAAACTGAGCTATACATTCTCTTGCACGTACATATGACATATCACTAAGATAAGGAACAGCATATACAGGATTCAGACCGGCTTCTTCCCTTGCCTCATTTACAAGAACAATTATCTGCTCTGCCATTTCCTTTAAATCCGTTTCTTCACTGCCTGCTGTTTTTATCGGGAAATTAACACATAACACCATCATCAGCATACCCATAAATGCTGATATTATTCTCTTAGTATAATCTGACTTGATTTTCATAATATCACCTCCGCGAAACTGTTTAACCTTTCGAATATATAATAACATATTTTTCAAGTAATTTAAAGGCTTTTTTTGGGATTTGTGTAAATTGCACAATAAAATTCTGTATTTTGCACAAAATAAAATTTACAAAAAGTATAATATCTTTTTTATTTATCCTTTTGTTTATAAAAATGTTGGAATATCCTTGTAAAAACTCTTTCATACATAAAAACCGGACGATTTATCAAAACCGTCCGGAATAATTATCATAATCAGCCTTTTAATTCAACACGTCTTATTTTACCGCTGATAGTTTTAGGAAGTTCATCTCTGAATTCCACTATTCTTGGATACTTATAAGGTGCAGTATGTTTCTTTACATAATCCTGAATTTCTTTTTTGAGTTCGTCAGTGCCGACGGTGCCTTTAGTAAGGACTATTGAAGCCTTTACAACCTGACCTCTTACAGGGTCAGGGGCAGCACTTACACCACATTCAAGAACATACGGCAACTCCATAATAACGCTTTCAATCTCGAATGGTCCTATTCTGTAACCTGAAGACTTTATAACATCATCAACACGTCCCACATACCAGAAATAGCCGTCCTCGTCACGCCAAGCGGTATCGCCCGTATGATACATATTATCGTACCATACTTCTTTTGTTTTTTCCTCGTCACGATAATATTCCATAAAAAGTCCGCAAGGGATTCCCTTGTCAACTCTGATTACTATTTCACCTGTTTCACCGGTCTTTACGCTTTTTCCGTCAGGGTCAACAATGTCTATATCATAAAGAACACTCGGCTTGCCCATTGAACCAGGTTTAGCAGTCATTCCGACAAAGTTACCGATAGCAAGAGTAGTTTCAGTCTGTCCGAAACCTTCCATAAGTTTAACGCCTGTTGCTTTCAGAAACTGATTGTATACTTCCGGATTGAGTGCTTCACCGGCAACTGTCGCATACTTTATGGAACTGAGGTCGTATTTCGACAGGTCTTCCTTTATAAAGAAACGGTACATTGTAGGTGGTGCACAGAAAGTAGTGATATTGTACTTTTTGAACATAGGGAGAATTTTGTTGGCATCGAAACGGTTAAAGTCATAAACAAAAATACAGGTTTCGCTCATCCACTGACCGTAAAGTTTTCCCCATAAAGCCTTACCCCAACCGGTATCAGAAATAGTAAGGTGAATACCATTCGGGTCAACGTTATGCCAGTAACGTGCGGTAATGAAATGTCCCAAAGCGTATTTATGGCTGTGCATAGCGATTTTAGGATAGCCGGTAGTTCCTGAAGTAAAGAACATGAGCATAGGTTCACTGCCACATGAAAGTTTTTCAGGGTCTGTCGGTCTCTCGAAAACGTCACTGAAACTATACATTTCATTATCAAAAGAATCCCAGCCGTCATGCTCACCGTTTGCCATAATTTTCTTGATATTCATTCCGCATTCTTCAATAGCAAGCTCTGCCTGATGTGCGGTATCGCCCTCACCTGTACAGACAATAGCTTTAACGTCAGCAGCCTTGAATCTGTACGTAAAATCATGTTGTACAAGCTGATTAGTTGCCGGAATAACTATCGCTCCTATTTTATGGAGTGCGATTATTGAAAACCAGAATTGATAATGTCTCTTCAGAACAAGCATTACAGTATCGCCTTTTTTAATTCCTTTAGAGAGGAAATAATTAGCTGTCATATTGGAATACTTCTTGATTTCCGCAAAGGTGAATTTTCTTTCTTCCATACTGTCGGAAACATATATAAGTGCTGTCTTGTCAGGAGTTTTTTCAGCGAGTTTGTCAACAATATCAAAACCGAAATTGAAAGTTTCCTCATTGGTGAAAGTTATTTTACTCAAAGCACCTTCGGAATCCGTTTCAGTCTTTACAAACTTATCAATGACAGGATTTTCAACTTGTGCGAGGTCGAAATTAGTCACCCCAGGAAGAATTACAGGGTCAAGATTCTGCAAAGCGTTATGGGGCTGATTCACTCCGAAAACAACGGCATAAAATTTACATTCCTTACCGCCGACAGCCCATTCATCGTGGGGTTCACCGCTGTCATAATATATGGAATCGCCCTCGTGAAGTATTTCCTCATTGTCGCCTATTTTCACCTTAAGCTGACCGCTTATAACTATGTCAAGCTCCTGCCCCTCGTGAGTGTGTGGGTGTGGTACTCTGAATTGTTCGTCAACATAAGGAATCGTAACGAGAAACGGTTCACCGATTTTGTTTCTGAATTTAGGTGCAAGTCTCATATAGCTCATACCCTTGCGACGTGCAATCGGAAGACCGCCTCCCTTTCTTGTTATGTCGTAACTGTAGATTTTAGGGCTTTCACCTTCCATAAGGTCTGTTATTTCAACACCTGTAGCGTTTGCGAATTTATAAATAAAAGTAAAGCTGAAATCTTTAGCTCCGCCCTCATAGGCAAGGTATTCATAAACAGAAACGTCAATTTTTTCAGCCATTTCTTCCGGAGTAAGACCCACTGACTCACGAACAGCTTTAATTCGTTCTGCTACCTCTCTTATCTTAAACTCGGGATTCATTGATTTACTCACAGTTAGCCTGCTCCTTTCTTTTGTAATTGTCAGAATTTTTTGAAAGTCTGTATTTCAATGTTGAAAATACTTTATCAAGTATACCACTATTTCAGCACTTTGTCAAGAAAAATTTTTCAGAATAACCAAAAAAAGTGATTAATCATATAAGTTTTATTTTATAACGTTTCAACCAATGGTCAAGCTGTATAAAAAATGCTATTGTCTGAGGAAGATTCATTAACTGACCGTACCATTGTATATGGTCTTCATGTCTCAGAAGTTTTTCAAGTTCTTCACGCTTTACGAGTTCAAAAAGTATGTTGTTTTTTTCTTCCATTACAGCGGATAACTTTTCAGTGACTGCATTAAGAAACGCCGGATTATGAGTTTTCGGATAAGGGGACTTTTTACGCCAAAGAACTTTTTCCGGTAACCATTCTTTCATTGCTTCACGAAGCAGACCTTTTTCCCTGCCCTGATAGTCCTTGTATTTCCACGGCACATTATAAAGATATTCAGCAATCCTGTAATCACAGAAAGGAACACGTACTTCTAGACCGCTATACATACTCATTCTGTCTTTGCGGTCAAGCAAAGTCTGCATAAACCAATGGAAATTAAGCTGGGTCATTTCACGCATACGGTATTCAAGCGGACTATCTGACGGTAATTTCATAGCATAGTCGGCAGTATTACGGTAAGCACTGTAAACATATTCTTCAGCGTTTATCTTTTCTGAATAGTAATCGCACAGGAATTTTTTTCTGTACGCTGTACTTTGTGCCCAAGGGAAACCGTCTGTCATTCTTATATCCTTGTCTCTGTACCACGGATAACCGCCGAAAATTTCGTCTGCACATTCTCCCGATAATGCAACAGTACCATATTTTTTTATTTCACGACAGAATATAAGAAGTGAAGCATCAACGTCTGCCATTCCAGGAAGTCCACGAGCTTCCGTAGCTTCATAAAGAGCGTTTACGAGTTCCGGTGTATCTACTACTGTCCAGTGATGATTAGTACCGAGATACTCTGCCATACATTTAATATATTCGGGGTCGCTGTCGGGTTGGAAATGGCTTTTCTGAAAATACTTGTCGTTGTCACGGTAGTCAATGGAAAATGTATCAAGTATTTTTCCGTGTTTTTTCATTTCGGAAGAAGCAACAGAAGAAATCAGACTTGAATCAAGTCCTCCTGACAAAAACGTACATACAGGAACGTCCGATACAAGCTGACGGCGTATTGAATCGATAACAAGTTCCCTGACGTGTTCGGCAGTCTGTTCAAACGTTTCATTAAGTTCAAAAGCCTTAAGTCTCCAGTATTCGTGAAGTTCGAGACCATCCGCCGTATAATATCCGCACCAGCCAGCTTTAACTTCTTTAATTCCTCTTATAACTCCACACGACGGAGTTCTTCCCGGAGCTATGAGAAGAAGTTCTGAAACTCCCTGTTCGTCTATTTCGTGTGGTACGTCAGGGTGTTCAAGAAGTGCCGGTATTTCAGAAGCAAAAATAAGTTTATTGTTATTCTCGTAATAGAACAGCGGTTTTACACCTATTCTGTCACGTGCAAGAAAAAGTCTGTGTTTTTTTTCGTCGTATACCGCAAAAGCAAATATACCGTTGAATTTGTCAAGACATTTTTCGCCCCATTTAATGAAACTTTTAAGTACAACTTCAGTATCGGAATGAGTTTCAAAATCAAAATCCTTTTCAAGTTCATTACGTACCTCGTTCGTGTTGTAAAGTTCGCCGTTATATACTATTGTAAATTCTCCGAAAGTCATAGGCTGTCTGCCGTTCTGAATATCTATAACAGCAAGTCTTGTATGAATGAGGGCAACTTCTTTTGTGAGAACAATTCCCCTTTGGTCAGGACCTCTATGGAGAATAGCGTGTTGCATATTTTCGTAAACTTTCATATCTGCACGCATATCTTCCTTGAAACTTATCGCTCCTGCAATTCCGCACATAAAAAATAACCTCCTTTAGTGGTTTGTGATATTATATGCGGTACAACGTTTATATGCTACAAATTAAAAAAGCAGTTTCCTGATGACGAAAACTGCTTTACTATCATATGAAAAAATATTTATATATATTACTTTTTTGTATCAGGGTCTGGCACTCCAAAAACTTTGTATGTCTGAATTTCTTTGATTTCTTTAATGTTAAGTGATTCAATGTCGTGAATAGCCTTTAATACGTTTTCGTGAGACGGATTATATAGAGTAATCCATAAAAAATGCCTGTATGGATTGGTGGAATAATATTGTTGAACAGATTTAATATTTTCTATACCCTTAAAGTCGTCAACCGTCCATACACGTTCAGGGTCACTGTACTGATGTTTTATAGTAATAGTAAAAAATTCATTAAAAAATTTATCTTCAATAGTATCAGTACAGGGAGTAAACTCATCAATCACAACAGGATTTTTGACCGGATATTCTTCTGAAGTGTTATAATTAAGAAGTTCTTTTTTCATCATACACAGGTCGAAAATATCAAGTACACCGTCCTCACAGAAGTCAACAGCCTGATAGTTATTCAAAGTAACATTATTTCCCATAAGCCAATTCTGAAACAAAGTTACATCAGCAATAGTGAATCTGCCGTCTGCATTGGCATCACCCATAATAATATCATCTGAATTATCTGCACAAACAGTCATTCCCACCATACTAACAGCAGACAAAACTGTTGCTATAACAGAAGTAATAATTCTTTTAGATTTTTTCATAATAATATATCCTTTCAGATTAATTACTTGTTGATTTTCATTGAGATGTCAAAACACTTTACTGAGTGCGTCAACGCTCCGAGGGAAATTATATCAACGCCCGTTTCAGCTACTGAACGGATATTTTCAGCGGTAACATTACCGGAGGCCTCCAGTAAAGCACGTCCGTCAGTAATCTCAACGGCTTTTTTCATATCGTCATTTGACATATTGTCAAGCATAATTATTTCGACTTTGTTGTCAAGTGCCTCTCTGAGTTCGTCAAGAGTGCGGACTTCAACTTCAATCTTTACTGTATGACCGATTTTTTCACGGAGTGCAGTAACTGCCGGAGTTATTCCGCCGTAAGCGTCAATGTGATTGTCTTTCAGCATTGCACAATCGGACAAGTTGAATCTGTGATTTTTTCCACCGCCTACAGTAACAGCATATTTCTGCAACGCACGCAGTCCGGGGAGTGTCTTTCTTGTGTCGGTTACTGAAGCCCTCGTACCTGCAACAAGTTCAACGCACTTGTTTGTAGCGGTAGCTATTCCCGACATATGCTGTAAAAGATTCAGAGCTGTTCTTTCACCTTTGAGAAGTGTGAGAGTGCTACCGTTGAGAGTAGCAATAATGTCACCTTTTTTAACCTTTGAGCCGTCTTCCATAAGTATCTGAAAATCAACGTCACCGCCTGCAAGTTCAAAAACACGTTTAGCGACTTCAATTCCGCATACAACGCCTGTATCTTTTGCTACATAATAGGCATTACTTTTGTGTTCTTCCGGAATGAGATTGTCAGAAGCAACATCGATATAATTTATATCTTCCATAAGAGCGGTCGTTATTATATTGTCAACATAGCACTGTAAAAGTTTCATTTTTATCTTCCTTTCATAATTCACCTGTATACTGAATCTATTCCGAGGTATTCTTCAAGAGTAAGTCCCGAACAGTAAACATCTTTGGCTTTCTGCACACCGATATAACGCACGTGCCAAGGTTCATATTTGTAACCTGTAATGTGTTGTTTGTCTTTCGGGTAACGTATTATAAAACCGTATTTCCATGAATTTTCCGCAAGCCATAAAGCCTCTGGTGTACCGTCAAAAGAATCGTCAGCAGAGTTCACGTCAATAGCCAATCCGGTCTGATGTTCTGAATATCCTGCACGTGCGGAAAATGTATCAGCGGTTTCCTGTCCGTATTCAGAAACATATCTATTGTAGAGTTTTTCCTGATATTCATATGAACGGAATCCCGAATACACACAAAGACAGATATCTTCCTTTCGGGCAGAACAAGCCATTTTCCGAAAAGCCCTCAGTGTACCGGCAGTCAGACCCATAGGATTGTATTCTGCCGGTAACGGATAGCTTTTGTTTACAATAATAATACCGTCTATACAAGTGACTTTACATTTAATATTCATTCACAAATCACCTCACAGAATATATCTATTCATATATTCGTGCAAAGGTGAATTTTTTTACTGCATTACCTCACCGAGAATTATATATGCAACTGTAACTATTGATTTAGCAAGAACATAGTCAGTATCAACAACATATCCGGAATTGAGAAGATTTTCCCTGATTTCCTTTATACGCTTGAAACCCTCAGTAGCTTCTGCCTTGTCAGGAATAACAAAGTGACTTCTCTGCATAATACGGCGTGTTTCAGTACGGAAACCTTTTGGCATATGTTCGCCGTCAATATGTGCGTCAAATTCAGCCTGCTCAAAGTCTTGAGGTACGCTGTCAAGTCTTGATTTTATACATTCAGAAGCATGACGTGAGAATACAAGTGCCTCAAGAAGTGAATTACTTGCAAGACGGTTACTTCCGTGTACGCCTGTATGTGAACATTCTCCGCACGCAAAAAGATTTCTGAGACTTGTTTCAGAATTGTTGTCAACGTCGATACCGCCCATAAGATAGTGCTGGCAAGGGAAAATCGGTACAGGTTCTTTAGTAAGATCAAAACCCTGTTTCAGAAGATTCTGATAAATCATAGGGAAACGCTTTTTAAGGAAATCGCTGTCCTTGTAGCTTATGTCAAGGAAAAATTCAGTAGAGTTCTGTTTTCTTGATTCAAGTATTATCGCATGGGAAACAACATCTCTCGGAGCAAGTTCAAGACGTTCATCATAGTTCTGCATAAAACGTTCTTTTTTGCAGTTGAGAAGATAAGCACCCTCACCTCTTACCGCTTCTGAAATCAGGAAACATTCACGTGTAGCTCTGTTGTTAAAAGCCGTCGGGTGAAACTGTACATAACTGAGATTCTTGATTTTCGCACCCATTTCATAAGCGAAAGTGATACCGTCACCTGTTGCGATAGCGGAATTTGTTGTAAATTCGTAAACACGACCGATACCGCCGGTAGCGAGTATCATAAAATGACAGTTATAAGTCTGATAACCGTCTTCATTTTTCATAAAAGCGGAATATCCTGTAGAAGTCTTTTTAGTGCCACAGATAATAGTATTTTCCATTATTGTAACGTTTTCGAGTTTCTGAACGTTTTCAAGGAGAGTTGAAGTTATTTCTTTACCTGTAGCGTCGGCATGGTGGAATATACGGTGGTGACTGTGACCGCCCTCAAGTGTACGGTGATATGTTCCGTCGGGATTCTTGTCAAAATCAACGCCGAGTTCAATAATACGCTCCAAATCCTGACACGCCTCACTTACGAGAGTATGAACAGCATCAACATTATTTTTGAAACCTCCTGCAATGAGAGTATCGTTCTGGTGATAATGGATATTGTCTGTCGGGGAATTATACACTCCGGCAATACCGCCCTGAGCAAGCGAGGAATTACAGAGACTGAGTTCACGCTTGCAGACAATCAGTACTCTGAGTGATGACGGCAGATTTATTGCCGCATAAAGACCGGCTGCACCACAACCGGCAATAATAACGTCATAATTAACATTCATATTTCAGCACGTCCTTTTGAAAAAAATATGGTACAGGAATATTATATCACAAAATTTTTTATATGTCACTACTTCCGGAAATATTTTTTATCGTATAAAAAAACAAAAAAATTTTTCAGAAAACACTTGACATTTCAGAACTTACGTTCTATAATAGAATATATAAACATTTGTTCTTGTTTTATTTGCAGAAAAGGAGGTGTTTTTATGTACTCACTTATCACGGATTATAAAAAGAGTTGCTGTTTAGTAAAGGAAAGAATAAAAGTTCTCACTCAACAGCGAAACCAGCTTATAAAATCCGGAAACAGACAGATTGCTGAAGACCTCAATCTCGAACAGCGTATACGTCTTTTATACGTGGAATACGCACAGATGAGGGAAATTATTGAACATCTTACAAACTATACAAGGAGGGTTGAAGAACGTGGCAAGACGTGAAAGTTATTCAGATACATACACAGGAAAAGCTGATAAAAGTATCCGTACTATCCTTGAAAACGATGACGACGAAGATTCCGTCAGAAAACTGAAAAAACTTTTGTTAAAAGTAATTAATAATGAGCTTACTCCGAGACAAAAGGAAATTATTATGTTATACTATTTCAAGGAAATGGATATTGTCGCAATCTCAGAACAGCTTGCAATTACTCCGCAGGCAGTATCAGCAGTAATGTCCCGTGCAAGAATCAGAATGTACAGAATTATGAAATATTATTTCTGACAAAAAATACATAAGAAATGAGGTACAGAAATGAATACAAGACTTCCATATTTAAGGGAAAAAACTTCCAGACTTACAACATCTGCCGGAGTTTATATAATGAAAGACAAAAACAACAACATTATCTATATAGGAAAAGCCAAGAATCTTCACAGACGTGTAAGCAGTTATTTCAGGGAAAATCCCGACCATACACCGAAAGTTTCTGCTATGGTCTCAAACGTCAACGATTATGACTTCATTGTGACAGACAGCGAATACGAAGCGTTGTTACTTGAATGTAGTCTGATAAAACAGCATAAACCGAAATACAATATTCTGCTGAAAGACGACAAAGGGTATAATTATATAAGAATTTCCGATGACGAATACCCTCGTATAACCGCCGAAAAAAATATGCTCAAATCCGGCACTTACTCAAATCCATACACAAGCGGATTTGTTGTAAAGGAAACCGTTGACGAAGTAAACAGAGTTTTCAGATTGCCGACCTGCAACAAGAAGTTTCCGCAGGATTTCAGGAAAAGCCGTCCGTGCCTCAACTATCACATAAAAAACTGTATGGGAATATGTACAGGAAAAATAAGCAAGTCCGAATATTCAGACATAATAAAACAGGCTGAAAATTTCATAAAGAACGGCAGTACGGAATCAATAGAACGTATGGAAAAGGAAATGAATGAAGCATCAGAAAACCTTGACTTTGAAAAAGCGTTAATACTCCGTGACCGCATAAATGCGATAAAGAAAGCTTCCGAAAAGCAGAATATAATAGAAAACGGCATAAAATCGGCAGACGTTATCGGGATAGTGATTGCCGATAACATAGCCTATATTTCCGTTCTGATATACCGTGAAAACCGTCTTTCAGACAAGATTGTGTTTGAAATGGAAAAAACGGAAAATGAAGAGGATATTTTAAGTTTGTTTATGGAACAGTTTTATTATCAAAGAAACGATATTCCGAAAATAATAATAACAGACCATATGCCAGCTGATGAGTATATTATATGGATAATGCTCGTAAATCAGGCTTGCAGAGAGGTAGATATAAGAATACCGCAAAAAGGAAGAAAATATGAACTTTTACAGCTTGCAAAAAGCAACAGTGCGGAATATGCCTCGCTGAAAACCAACCGCACAGGCAAGGAAATTATTGCACTTGAACAACTGGGAAAACTTCTCGGACTGGAAAAACCTCCGAAATATATCGAAGCGTATGATATTTCCAACTTGTCAGATGAGTCGATAGTTGCAGGAATGGTTGTATTTGAGGACGGCAGACCTCTGAAAAAAGCATACAAGCGTTTCACAATAAAACAGATTCAATATCAGGACGATTATGAAAGTATGTACGAAGTTTTGACACGCAGACTTATGCACATAATCAATCAGGACGGTGACGAATATTTCCGCCGTACACCCGACCTTATTCTGCTTGACGGAGGAAAAGGGCACGTAAATACAATCACCGAACTTATACAGAATTTGGGACTTGATATACAAGTTTTCGGAATGGTAAAGAATGACAAACACCGCACACGTGCAATAGCTTCCGGCGGACGTGAGATACAAATTAATCATTTGCAGACAGCCTTTATGTTTGTAACACGCATACAGGACGAAGTACACAGGTATTCAGTGAACTATATGCACTCGAAACACAAAAAGAAAACATATCTTTCTGAACTTAAAACAGTAAAGGGCATAGGTGAAAAGAAGTCAGAAAAACTTCTGATAAAGTACAAGACAAAAGACAATCTTAAAAAAGCCTCTCCGGAAGAACTTGCGGAAACAGTCGGAATAAATTCAGATACTGCCCGTGAGTTGTGGGAAGTAATACAGAATCTTTAAAAGGAGCGTTGCAGATGAAAACACCTATATATGATTTTCTGAAAAAATACGCAAAGTCTGGTACACTGAGATGTCATATGCCTGCTCACAAAGGGGTTTCAGATATTTCGGAACTCTCTGATATGTACGCACTTGATATAACGGAAATTTCCGGAGCAGACAGTCTTTTTGAAGCAGACGGTATAATCGCACAGAGTGAAAAAAATATGTCCGGACTTTACGGTACTGCCGGAACAATATATTCAACAGGTGGCTCAACTTTATGTATACAGACTATGCTTTATATTATGAAGTCGGAAAACAGAAAAATTTTCGCTGTCCGAAATGTACATCGTGCTTTTATGAACGCTTCCGCACTGCTTGACATTGACGTTGAATGGATTCTTCCGGAATATTCAGGAGGAATACTTTCCGGAAACATAAACATTTCAGAAGTAGAAAAAAAACTGTCAGAATGTTCAGAACCGTCGGCACTGTATGTGACTTCTCCAGACTATACAGGAAAAACCGCTGATATATCCGCACTTGCAGAAATATGTCACAGATATGGTGCAAGACTTATTGTTGACAATGCACACGGCACACATCTGAAATTTATGCCGAAAGATATACACCCGATTACTTTGGGAGCAGATATGTGTTGTGATTCCGCACACAAAATGTTGCCTGCCCTTACAGGTTCTGCAATGCTCCACACTTCCGTACCTGAATATGTTCCGTTGTTAAAACAAGCTATGAATATGTTTGGTTCAACAAGTCCGTCATATCTTATAATGATGTCGCTTGACTTGTGCAACAGGTACATTGCAGAAAAAATACATTCCGATATAAATGATAACCTCGTCTTTCTTGAAAATCTCCGCAGTCAGTTTTCTGACAGACTTGTGTTTGCGGACGGTGAACCTTTTCACATTACAATAAAAACAAGTGAAAGCGGTCTGGACGGAAACGAACTTTCGGAACTTCTCAGAAAAAACGGAGTTGAATGTGAATACGCTGACAAATGGCTTGTAATACTGCTTATGTCGCCTGTCTGCACAAAACACGACTATGAAAGACTTTCCGATTCACTGAATATTGCCGTTTCTGAATGTAAAAAACTTCCGCCTTATACTATGGACTTTGATATAAAACTTCCGGAACGTGTAACAAGTATACATAAAGCGGTATTTTCTGAATGTGAGACGATACCGGTTGAAAAAGCTGAGGGACGCATATGTGCTTCCGTGAAAGTCCCCTGTCCTCCGGCAGTACCGATTGTCGCAAGCGGTGAACGTATTGACAGAAATTCAATAAATATTTTTGTAAGGTATGGCATTTCAGACGTAATTGTGATAAAATAGAATTACATACAACTCAGGGCGTGTTGTCATGCCCTGAAATTTATTTCGGCAGGTAAAAATTATGAAAAGAATATATGGAAACAATCTTTTAATCTCAAATCTCTGCAATATGCGGAAATCAGGACGTACAGCACATACGGTACTTTTTTACGGTGAAAAAGGTACAGGAAAAAAACTTATGACGAAATTCTATACAAGTCTTCTGATGTGCAGTAATCCTATAAACAATAGACCTTGTGGAATATGCAGTGCCTGCAAAAACGTAGACAGAAACATACACCCTGATGTTATATATGTGGAAACTTCCGGAAAACTCGGTGGCTACTCAGTAGATACGGCAAAGAAAATCTGTTCTGATGCTTTCATAAAACCAAACAATAACAGCGGTTGCAAGGTATATATATTCCGTGACTGTCATAACATGGACGTACGCACACAGAATACTTTACTGAAAATCATTGAAGAGCCACCCGATTATGCATATTTCATATTCACTTCTGAAACAAAGTCGGATTTTCTGCCGACGATAATTTCAAGATGTGTATGTTTCGGAGTTTCACCGTGCAGTGAGGAAGAAGCTGAACAAGCACTCATTGACGAAAATTTCAGTCCGGACGATATAAAAAAAGCTGTAAGCTGTTTTCACGGAAATATAGGACTTTGTACGGAATATATAAACAATGAGGATTTACGGCAACAGGTGGATTTGACAAAAATGCTTGCTGATAGTATAATTAGAAAAGACGAATATGCACTTGACACGGCACTGTTTACTTTGGGAAAAGACCGTAATAATGTCCGTACAGTGCTTTCAATGCTGGACAAACTCATAAGAGATTCCGCAGTTTTAACGCAGGATATGCAGGCGGAAAATATCGGGTGTTTCCGTGAGGGTGCTGTTGAACTTTCATATATGCTGACCTCAAAACAGGCGGAAAAAATTCACAATTGTATAGAACGTGCGTGGCATACAGTTGAATGTAATGTAAATATAACGCTTGCGATGTCAGCTATGTGTGCGGAAATCTTTGAAACAATACTTTAAAAAAACAGGAGAATAACTTATGAAAGAAATAGTAGGTATAAGATTCAAGAAAGTGGGAAAAGTATATTATTTTTCCCCTGAGGGAATACAGGCAAATGTAGGCGATATGGCTGTTGTAGAAACTGCCAACGGAATGGAATGCGGAGAAGTTGTAATTGCAAACAAGCAGATTCAGGACTATGAATTTTCCTCCCCCCTCAAACCTGTCATAAGAATTGCGAATGACAATGATATAAAAATCATTGCACGCAACAAACTGAAAGAAAAAGAGGCTTTCAGGATATGTGAGGAAAAAATAGCTTTCCGCAAACTCAAAATGCGACTTGTAGATGTAGAATGTACTTTCGATAACAGCAAACTGCTTTTTTACTTTACTGCTGAAAACCGTGTTGACTTCCGTGAACTTGTAAAGGATTTGGCATCTGTATTCCGTACACGTATAGAATTACGACAGATAGGCGTGCGTGACGAAGCCAAAATACTTGGCGGTCTTGGAATATGCGGTAGAGAGTTTTGCTGTAAAAGCTATATGGGAGATTTCCAGCCGGTATCAATAAAAATGGCTAAAGAACAAGGTTTATCGCTTAATCCGACAAAGATTTCCGGTACATGCGGAAGACTTATGTGTTGCCTGAAAAATGAACAGAATGCTTATGAAGCACTCCTGAAAATAACGCCAAAGGTAGGAGCGATTGTTGTAACTCCTGACGGTGTAAAAGGTCACGTTGAGGAAGCAAACCTGATTACCGGAAAGCTCCGTATAAAGACCGACAAATCAGAAGTACCGGTTATCCTTGACAGAAGTGAAGTAAAGTTGCTGAAAGATGCAGAAATAAAGGTCAACCGTGACGAAATGAAAAATCTTAAAAAACTTGAGGGAAAATAATGCAGAAATTAAATTACGGAAAAATCCTTGACGATACGCTTTCCGGACTTGAAAAATCCGGAAAAAAACCGTCATTGTTACTGCACGCCTGTTGTGCACCGTGTAGTAGCCATACGCTGACAGTACTTGACAGATACTTCAATATAACGTTGTATTTCTGCAATCCGAATATCTCACCGGAAAGCGAATTTATATATCGCCTTGACGAACTGAAAAGACTTGTCAGTGAAATGGGTCTCAGTATAGAGATAATAGAAGAAAAATATATTCCGGAAGTTTTCTATAATCTTGCAAAAGGTCTTGAAAATCTTCCGGAACGTAGTGAACGCTGTCAGAAATGTATTTCTTACCGTCTCGAAATGGCGGGACAGAAAGCCAAAGATTTGAATTGTGACTACTTCACAACCACACTGACAATAAGTCCACACAAAGACTGTACTTTCATAAATGAACGGGGTGCAGAAATTTCCGGCAAGTGCGGAGTTGAATATCTTTATTCGGATTTCAAGAAACACGACGGCTACAAACATTCGATAGAACTTTCAAGACAGTATAACCTTTACAGACAGAATTACTGTGGGTGTATATACAGTAAAATAAATTCAGAAAAAAGGTGATTTTATGGGAAAAGAAGTCAAAACAAATGCAATGCGTTTTCTTGAAAAGAACAGAATAGAATATACTATGCAGACTTACGAGTGCGAGGAATTTATAGACGGCATAACCTGTGCAAATGCTTTGGGACAGCCTGTTGAAGAAACTTTCAAAACGATTGTTGCAAAAGGAAAAACTGGTAATTATTATTGTTTTCTGTTGCCTGTTGCAATGGAACTTGATTTAAAGAAATCTGCAAAAAGCGTTGGTGAAAAATCGGTAGAACTCATACACGTAAAGGACATAACAAAAATCACAGGTTATGTACGTGGAGGCTGTACGCCGATAGGAATGAAAAAACAATTTGTAACAGTCATTCACAGTACAGCAGAAAAACTTCCGTTATTCTACATAAGCGGTGGAAGAATAGGTACACAGATACGTCTGTCGCCTGCTGAACTCGCCGAATCAATAAACGCAAAATTTGAGGACATTGTTTTATGAATAAGAAAATAACAGGTATTATTTCCGGTATAATAGCACTTTTAGCAGGAGCAGGAATAATTGTTTTCAACGTCAACGACGAACCCGAAAACATTCCCGAAAGTCCGGTTATTGAAACAAGCGTTACAACAACAGAAACTGAAACTATCACAACATCTGAAACATTTCCGGAAACAGTTACCGAACCTGATACAGAAGTGATTACTGAAATATTTTCGGAAGAAGCAACGGAATATTTCACAGATGACAATAGTTATGTTGAATACCATTTCCGCAACGAAAAACTTCTCAGTCAGCACTTTGAAAAACACGGAGGGGAATTTGACTACTCAACCGCTGAAGAATATGAAAAAGGTGCAAGCGACGTTATAAATAATCCCGAAGCACTTTTCAAGACGGAAGCAGAAGACGGTGACGGCGTTTACTACATAGAACAGTCAAACGAATTTGTAATACTTTCCACTGACGGCTATATAAGAACGTATTTCAAGCCCTCCGGCGGAATTGGTTATTTCAACAGACAATAACTTAATATAATAATCTATGTCATATTTCACAAAGAGGAAAAAATTTTTTTGTGGACTTTTACCTATCTTTATAAAAAAATATAGACAAATAACGCAAAATAAGGTATAATAAGTTTTATATAAATCCGGCGTTCCGTATGCCGTAAATGCGGAAAACCGCACTTTTACGTGTGGCTACGGAGCATATCGAAATGAGAGTTATAACAGGTATTGCAAGGGGCAGACGTATCAACGCCCCCGAGGGTCTCGACGTGAGACCGACAACTGATAAAGTAAAGGAAGCTGTTTTTTCAGCGATACAATTTGAAATAGAGGGAACTCATGTACTCGACCTTTTCGCCGGAAGTGGTCAGATGGGCATTGAAGCTATAAGCCGTGGTGCTTCAAAAGCCGTTTTCGTTGACAGTTCACAAAGGGCTGTCCGCTGTATAAACAATAATATCCGTTCAGTAGGTTTTGAAAAACAGTCGGAAGTTGTCAGCCGTGACAGTTACGACTATATAAAACTTACACGGAATATTTTTGACATAGTAATCCTTGACCCGCCTTATCGTCACAACCATATCGACAATATTCTGCCTTTTGTTGCAAAAAAAGTCAGAAACGGCGGACTTATAATATGTGAATACGAATCGGAAGCTGACGAACCGTCTGTACCTGAGGGTTTCACTATCAGGAAAACCTATCGTTACGGAAAAATCAATGTTTCTATACTTTGCAAATCATCTCCGGAGGTGTCCGAAGAATGAGAAGAATTGCAGTCTGTCCGGGCAGTTTCGACCCGATAACACTCGGACATCTTGATATAATTACAAGAGCTTCAAAACTTTTTGATAAAGTAATCGTACTTATTTCACGTAATGCAGGAAAATCAGCACCCAGTTTCACGGCTACCGAAAGAATGCTGATGATAGAGGCTGTCACACACGACCTTGACAATGTTGTTATTGATATTCTTGACGGACTTCTTGCCGATTATGTAAGAAATGTAGGTGCTATTGCAATAGTCAAGGGTCTCCGTGCAGTAAGCGACTTTGAGTACGAATTTCAGATGGCACTTGCAAATAAAAAACTTTACGCCGGTGCTGAAACAGTATTCCTCACCACTTCCGCTGAAAATATGTATCTCAGTTCAAGCGTTGTAAAACAGATTGCTTGTTTCGGCGGTGATATAAGCCACTTTGTACCGGAAATAATTCTCGAAAACATAAAGCAGAGACTTATAAAAGAAAGCTGATAAATTTCAGCTGAAACTTTAAGAAATATATTTCCGATGTATTTCAGAATGTTTTTATTTTACGCTTATTAATATATTTTTTTATTTTTTCATATCAGATAAAATGAAAGGAGGGAGCGACATTCCATTCCGACTTGAAAGATATTCGGGTATTTGTCGCACTTTGAATGAATATTGAAGAAATCCTCGACGAAATAGACGAGTTAATTGATAATTCGGCATCTGTACCGTTTGTCCAGCATAAAAGGGTTGTAGACGGTGAACGTCTCAGGGAACTGATAAACGATGTACGTCTGAACATGAATCAGGAACTGAAAGAAGCCAAGGAAATTGAAAGAGAAAGTCAGAAAATCCTGAACAATGCAAAAGCAAGTGCTGAAGACATTGTCCGCCGTGCTGAAGACAGAGCCGAACAGCTTGTATCGAAAGAAAGAATTGTTATTGAAGCAAGGAAAAAAGCCGTCGATATGATTACAAAAGCACAGAACGCTTCAAAAAGTATTCAGCAGAATGCTGCACTTTCCATTGCTAAAATGCTTAACGAAACAGAAGCAAACTACACAAAGAATCTTCAGAATATAAAATTAGTGAAATCAAAAATAAGCAATACACTCAAAGTGTCAACGAATTTCAACAACAACAATCCTGACAACAAATAAAAATAAAACGGTACTTAAAATAAAAAATAAGTACCGTTAATTTTTTGCGTTAATGTATCATTTTTCTGTATATCTCATACTGAAAACTTTCTTGTCATTGCAGTAAGCCTCAGAAATATATACATCTCCGTAATACATCTTTGAAATATGTTCATCTCCGAAATAAAGCAAAGAAAAATTCTGCGGAAACATATTGTCAATACCGGAAATATGCGGATAACCGTCATTCACCTTTTCGCCCATACAAATCATAAACCTTTGCGGATATGGTTTACTCATAACAGTTGACTTCATGTTTTCCATACCTTCAAAAGACGGATAACCATTATTTTTATTTTTGTCCGTAATGAAAAGATAGCTGTAATATGGCTTTTTCATATCTGTGGACGGCATTTCCGGCATATCCTGTATATATGGATAACCGTCATTTTTTATTCCGTCAATATAAAAACTCATTCGTCCGCCCCCATACAGTTGAAACCAATTGAACGCAGATAAACAGCATCTTTGCACTGTTCGGTAGTAAGACCGACAACTTTATAAGAATAACCCGTTGTATCGTTTCGCATAGATGAACTTTTTACGTTCTTTGAAATCACCTCTTTGTCAAAAAAACAAATATTGCCTACCTTACCGTTCCACAAAACTGACGAAACACCGGCAATAACCTCGCATACCATATAGCAACCGCTGAATGTGCAGTCAGAAGAAGAAAAAGCCATTGATTCTATACTTGAGCTGATTCTGCGATTTATCTTCACGAAAAAATATGAATCCGAAATGGTTACTCCCGACATAGGAGCGTTGTATTTGTCTGATGTACTTACTAAATTATATGTGCTTATTAAAAATTTCAACTGACAGTGTGAAAGTGTATCGCCTGAAAACAAAGGTTGTATTCTATGGAAATATACATCTGAAACAAAAGTACAGTAATCAGCCGAAACAGTTATATTTTTATCGTGAATAACACAACGACGGTCATTTTCCGAACAAGGTTCTGATGCTATAAATGACATTTCATTCATTATAAAAACGCATTTGTCAAGTGAAATACTTATTTTTCCCTCACTGCTGTTTCCGAAAATAAAACTGTTTTTTCCGGCAAGTTTTATATTTTCTATTCTGAGACCCTCAATCGTAATATCATTGTTTTCGTCATCACCTGCAACACTGAACATACTTACATTTTCGTTCAGTCTGCTGTAATTAACGTTACGTATAACATGACCATTGCCGATAAGTTTTTTACAGTTTAAAGTTATAGGAACAAACTTTTCGGAATATTGAGTATTATTCAAATCAATATCCTTATTAATAGAAAAATATACCTGACTACCGCCAAGTGTTCCCATAGAATAAAGGTCATCTGCATTCATAATGATGTACGGATTTTCCTGTGTGCCTGCTCCGTTCATAAAAAAATCATTCCTCCCCTATTATTACATAAAGTGCGTTTTTCCTGTGCTGTATTGAATCATATTCCACCTTGTAAACAGGAATTACTTCCGGACGTTCAAGATAAACTGCAATATTTTTTTCCATTTGATTCATACGGTTTTCTGTCTGTTCAAGATTGAAATCGTCCATTTTTTTCTGAAGTTTTTCCATACATTCAGCAGTCAAAACTGACATACTGTTAATAAACTGTTCGGCAGTATCCGGAAGAGGTTCATTTTTTCCGCTGACAGTGGATTTTACGTAAACAGGTGACATATTGTATTTTATAACAGTATTTATTTCCCCGTCTTTTTCCTCAAAAGCCCTGAGTTCAAGACAGAGTTTTCCTGCATTGACGGTGAAGTCTCCTGAAACTTTCCATTCCAGCCTTGTATATTTTTCTTCCGTACTTCCTGCTGTCAAGACCTGACTGATTTCCCAGCCGTCCTCAGTTATACCGACAATCATAAATTTACATTCATTCAGGTCAATGTCATTGTAATATCTGTCAACGGTCAACGTAATTGTATCGGCGAATCTTTCGCCCTGTGTGAAAAGATTCCCGAAAGCATATGTAGGAATATTCTTACCTTTTGCAAAAACTTCCAAATTCTGTACACTCCTTACAAATAAATATAAAAAAGAACTCCGCAGTATTCTTTTTCTATAAGGGGACAAAAAAAGCACCTCATTCAACGTAAACCCGTTGAATAAGGCAAAAAATTAACAAAAAGTTCAAAAAAAATAAAAGGAAAATTTTATGAAAAAAAGAGTTGGAACAAGCAATAGTTAAAAATCAACCCTGAAAATGTACAGGCAATTGGTTAAAATAAAATTGTTTACATTTTCTGAATTTAATGTAACTTTTTATTACAAGTTTATTATATCAAAAAAAATCATATTTGTCAAGTGTTATTGGTAATTTTTCCGAAAAAAATATCTCAGATAATGATATTCCTGTTATTTCTGATTTATACATAAATAACCGGACTGCCGTGATTTTTTTATAATCAGCAGTCCGGTGTTATTATTTTTCAGAATTATTATTTAGTGCGTGTAATATTCGGGGTTTTGTCATCGTCACGGAGCGGACGTTGTTCAGCATCAGGTTCATACTTGAGGATAATATTTTTAATATTTTCGTCTCTCGTCATATTGTAAGTAATTTTGAGAGAATTGAGAGCATTAGGAATATCCCTCTCTTCAAGATAGTGTGCTGACATCTGTGAGGCAACCTTTATTACTTCCGGATTAAAAGCAAATTCTATCTCATACTTCTTGAAAATATTCATAATCTGCTCATGACTGAATTGTCTTATCGGAGTACCTTTAAGCTGTGCAATATGACGCATTTCAAGCGGAATAGCACGGTGCGGATACATCATAGCACTTGCCGTATAGAAAGCAGAAGCATCGTCATAGTCCTGAGACTCAACAAGAATATAACCGATATTTGCGTAACATCTTGCAAGTGAAATCGGTGAAGAAGCTACTTTTATAGTATCACGTGTTATCTCAAAAAGTCTTTTTCTGTTTCCGAGAAGTTTGTATACTTCAGCGAGTTCAAATTTAGGTCCGCAGTCAACAGGATTGAATTCAATAGCCTGTTTAAGAACAGGTATAGCGTCAAAAGGTGAACCTGTTTCAGTAATTATATAGGCATATGTTGTAAGATATGTTGCCAAATCAAAAGGAGCACGGTTAAGAATCTTGTTCTGTTTGAAAAGAATCTGAAGCAGATTATCTTCAAAAGGATTTCTTGTTGAAACAAATTTAGCTTTTTCGCCCTCTTTGAATTCAACCATAATTTTCTTGTAAAGTCTTTCTGCAACAGGTTTTGCTTCAATAGCACTGTGCTTGTTAATAAGTTCAACAATCTGATTGTGCATAACATCCAGTCTCACGCCGTCAACGTGAGTGATACGTTTGATTTCTTCACGTTCTTCCTCCGGCATATTGTCAACAAGAAGTTTTCCGACAGCTTTTACACCATCAGCATTTTTTTCCTTTGCAAACTTTTCAGCTTCCTTGCGAAGCATAGTATCATTTTCTTTAATATTATCCGTAAGTTTAGACTTAAGGTCTGCAAGAATTTCGTCATATGACATAAAATATTTCCTCATTTCATATAGTTTTCAGTTTTTGATTCCTGTTTCTGACGGGCTTTTTCAAAACTTTCCGCCATAACAGAAATAATATCGTCAACCGTATCAAGTACCGGCATAGTACAAGGTGGTTCATCTTCCTGTAAAAGAAAATCCGGAGTATTTGTTTCAGAATAATCTTCAATAAGTTCGATACATTTTTCAGTTACAATATCAGCAAATTTCCGTGTTTCCTCCTGAATAACACGCCGGATTTCCATATAAAGCTCATTACTCAACATAAACTGTTATTAAAAACCTTTTTTGGCAAGGTCTTTCTTGAATTTTGCGTCAATTTTTTCCTGCTTTTTCTTTTCCCTGAGTTCTGCCTTTGTAAGCGGTCTTGACGGCTCAGCAGATTTCTGCGGTCTTGACGGACTTGTTCTTACAGTATTTGCGGAAGATGCTTTATATTCCTGATATACAGGAACATTCTTCTTCATACTTTCTTGTTTCTGACGTTTTTCCTTTTCGGAGTTATCCCCCATAAATGACAGCATATCTTCAACAGAACCAAGTACCTGCATATTTCTTGCCTGATTTCCCTGTGTTTCCGTAAGGCTCTTGTTAGCGTATTCTTTTGACTCAGCGATAGCGTTTATAAATACCTGAGATGTTGAACGGCTGTGTTCGTGAACCGCAATTTTCGATATATTGGCAGCACTTGCAGGCATACCACCTTTAGCAGCGGCAGCGGCTGCAATCTTCTGACCAGGGGTAAGTGGCTGATTGTCATTCTTTGGTGCAACAGGAGTTACAGGCTTAGGCTGTACAGGTTGCGGAACAGGCTGTACAAAAGGCTGTTGTATAACAGGTTGTTGCATAGCAGGCTGTCCCAAAGGCATATATATAGGCTGACCGTTTGGACCGTAACCTGTCAACTGCATCTGCACATACATATATACAGGCTGATTGTTCTGGTCGTAACCGTTGAACTGCGGAATATTTACAATCTGTCCTATCATAGGTTGCTGAGTGTAAGGTGTCTGCTGAGGGAATACCGGTTGTTGTGGATAAACAGGTTGCTGAGGATATACAGGCTGTACAGGAGTTGGATTTGGCACTGGCTGTACCGGTGTGGGTATGGGTTGTACAGGCGGAGTCTGAGGTATAACCGGCTGTACCGGAACGGCTGGTTCAGGATATGTAGGTTGCTGAGGAATTTCTTCTGTCGGTTCAGATTCTTCAGTTTCCTCTGCAACTTCTTCCTGTTCTTCCATCATTGAAACCATTTCGTCAAGTGTCGGGAAATTATTATCTTCTTCTTCAACTGATTCTTCATATTCAGGTACAAATTCTTCTTGTACAGGTTCATATTCTTCATAGTCCGATTTTACATCATCGAAAACAGGTTCAGAATATTCCGGTACTGGTTCTTCTTCATATACCGGCGAAACGTCATCAAGGGACGGTAATTCTATATCGTCGAATACAGGAGCAGAATATTCTGGTATTGGTTCTTCTTCATACGCCGGTGAAACGTCGTCAAGGGACGGTAATTCTATATCGTCAAATGCAGGAGCTGAATATTCCGGTACTGGTTCTTCATATGC
>JAIDUG010000055.1:0-141462 GCA_029060305.1 Ruminococcus sp. | reverse complement strand
TATTCCGGTACTGGTTCTTCATATGCCGGTGAAACGTCGTCAAGAGGCGGTAATTCTATATCGTCAAATGCAGGAGCTGAATATTCCGGTACTGGTTCTTCATATGCTGGTGAAACGTCGTCAAGAGGCGGTAATTCTATATCGTCAAATGCAGGAGCAGAATATTCCGGTACTGGTTCAATTTCCTGTGAAATATAGTCCATTGAGGGCAGTTCAATATCTGACATTTCCTGAGATTCTTCCGGTTCAGGTTCAGCCTGTGAATTTTCTTCAATACCGAAAAGCCTGTTTGCTACATAGTCCAAATCAGTATTTCCGGTAAAATCTTCCTGTGCAGAAACTTCCTCAACTGATTCGGGAATATATTCCGGTTTTTCAGAAACAGGAGTAATATAATTATAGTTTGAATTATCAACGGCAGGAGACTGACTTGAAGACGCTTGCACATTTCCGAAAGCGAACATCTTCATAATATCGTCTTCGTCTATAAGCCCTACCGGACGTTCTTCTGATTCCTTCGGAAGTTCTTCAGGTTCTTCATAAGCAGACAGAGGTGGATTTATTTCAGAAAAATCAATAGATTCTTCCGGTGTGAAATTTTCCTCCTGTTTTTCCTGAGAGGGTACATCAATAGCAAATTGTGCAAGAAAATCGTCCTGAAGTTTGTTTACTGCCGGAGCAGGTTTAACTTCTTCCGGCTGAGGTTTCTGTACTGCAAACTGTGCAAGAAAATCATCTTTCTTGGGCGGAGCAGGTTCTTCAGCAGGAGGCGGAGTTATATTAAACTGTGCAAGACTGCTGTCAAGAGCTATACCCGTTCCGGCAATAGTCCGCTTAGGTACTTCCGGTTCAGGAGACGAAACAGGAATATTTTGAGTTTCCTGAGGTATCGGCTCAGGCTCAGCGACTTTCGGCACAGAAGTAATCTTTGCAACCGTGCCACCTAAAGGAATTATTCCCTCATCGGCAAGACCAGCCTTTTCACGTTTCTTTTCTTCTTTCAGAAGTCTTGCTCTTTCTTTCTGGTCAGCTTTAATCATTTTCTTTGCAAAAGCATTTTTACATCTTTCACAGGTAATTCCTTTAAGGTTTTCCGTCTTACCGCCACGACGGTATTTGTTTATGTTGTCACCTTTCTGGAGATTTATGCCACAACCTGTTTTTTTGTCATTATCAGTACCATGAACATCATCATTCATAATAGAAGCAACAAGTGTAATTTCCATAATTTCTTCCTTTCTATAAAAATAAACATACAGTTTTCACTTTATGGCAGTGAAAGCCGATTTTTCCGGAACACAACGGCGTGTGCCACCAAATACATATACATTATACAATATGAAGCCTGAAAAATCAACACTTTCTGAAAAATTTGCACTATTGATTATACGTTTTACAAAATTTTCGGTAAAAACAACAAAATGTTATTGATTTTTTCGTCAAAAATACCATAAAAATTTTTTAAAAAAATTGTGAAAACACATATATGAAATACCGCAATAAAATTAAATAACAAAAAAATATAAAATATCTGAAATTACTCTTGCATTATCCGGAGATTTGGTGTATTATTATTAGTGTATTAATAAAAATGTTAGGGGGAGTTACGTGAAACTCGTTTCAGTAGTTGTACCGTGCTACAATGAAGAAGAAGTATTACCTGTTTTCTATGAGGAAATTACAAAGGTCACTGACCAGATGTCAGCAGATTTTCCCGAACTTGAGTTTGAATTTCTTTTCATAAACGACGGTTCAAAAGACAAGACACTGGAAGTATTCCGCACACTTGCCGACAGAGACAAAAGAGTAAGGTATATATCTTTTTCACGAAATTTCGGCAAAGAATCCGGTATGTATGCAGGACTTAAAAACGCAAAGGGCGATTATGTGGTTGTAATGGACGCTGATTTACAGCACCCACCGTCATTTCTGCCCGAGATGTACAGATATGTCAAGGACGGAGAATATGACTGTGCAACAACACGTCGTACAAACCGTAAGGGTGAGTCAAAAATCCGCTCATGGTTTGCAATGAAATTTTACAAAATCATGAATAAGATTTCGCAGACGGAAATTGTTGACGGCGCACAGGATTTCAGATTCATGACAAGACAGATGGTTGACGCTATACTTGAAATGTCAGAATACAACAGATTTTCAAAGGGTATATTCAGCTGGGTAGGATTCAATGTAAAATATCTGCCTTATGAAAATGTAGAACGTACAATAGGTACAACTTCATGGTCATTCTGGGGACTTTTCAAATACTCGCTTGAGGGAATAATGGCGTTTTCAACAGCACCGCTTGCAATATCTTCACTTCTCGGCGTACTCAGTTGTGTTATATCGTTCATTCTCATAATCATAACTATTATTAAAACTCTTATCCTCGAAGAAAGCGGAAGTGGTATTCCGACAGTTATATGTATAATTTTTATGCTGAGCGGATTACAGCTTTTCTGTACCGGAATACTCGGACAGTATCTTTCAAAAACCTACCTTGAAACCAAACATCGTCCTATTTATATTGCCAAGGAAACGGACGAACTTTATCGTAAGAAAAAGCAGAAAAACGCAAACAAGGAAAATTCCGACAAATAATTGAGGAGGTGCGGATTTCTGAATAAACAGACACGATTTATAGTTTCCGCACTTTTCATAGTGATAATAATGCTTGCCGTTGCTATCAGAAAATTCTACTCAGATACGACACCAAGCACCGGAAATAATACTTTCCAGACGGATATTATCAACAGCATTGATACAGACGATTCAGGAAACAGAATTTTCAAGGATAACAGCGGACTTTCCGGAATAATAGACGGCAGTGACAGAATAATCGTTGCTCCCGAATGGCATGAACTCAAATTCACTGACAATAACATCTGTATAGCCCGTCAGCGTATAAACGAAAAACTTATGACGGGCTGTATAGACTATGAGGGAAATGTAATTGTACCGTTGATATATAACGACATTGAACACAATGAGGAAGACGGATTTGAATTTTATACAGCAACTTCCGAAGATAATTCGTGCGTAATATATGACGGCAGGTTTGTACCGTGTTTCCGACGTTCATGGAAAAGCTACTGCCTTTCCGACAATGAAATAACTCTGAAAACCGACAGTGCAACGTATGAGTACGCCATAAACAAAGACGGTTTCCGGTTGAAATCCGCAGAGATAGTCGGAAAAACACTTGACAGAAGTTACGTACTGAGTATAAACAGCAGGATATTGCTTTCAAAACTGAGTGTTGCTATGCTTGAAAAGATGACGGAAATCACCGGAAAATATATTGAGTACGCATATACCGGAAATGATGATATTCTTGAAAATATAAGTAACGGAAAACGTTCAGGATTCACGCAGATGTTTCCGGAAGACCACAAAATTCTTTCAAAGAAACTGCTGAATATTTCCGAAATATTTATGTATTCGGTACGCTCCGATGACGATATACCACACTATGCAGTTTCTGTAACTGCTGATACAGAAATTGAGTATTCCGACGAAAAAAGCGGAAAAAATATTCTCCGTGACGAGTATACAGCGGTTGTGGAGTTCAGCGGATATTCAGAAAACAATCTCACAGCAATTTCGGGAAAGTTCACGCAGGACAAACCCGAATATCCTCAGCAGGAAGAAACAGAAGATACTTCCGAAAACGAGGAACAAGAAGAAACATAAAAATTTTACAGTAAAGGAGTTTCAGATATGTCAAAAAAAGTTGCAGTTATAATGGGCAGTAACAGCGATTTTCCTGTTGTTAAATCAGCCCTCACGGAGCTGAAAAAATATGGTGTTGAATTTGAATGTCGTGTAATGTCTGCACACCGCACACCTGTTGAGGCTTGCGAGTTTGCGGATAAGGCAAAGGAAAACGGATTCGGAGTAATCATATGTGCCGCTGGAATGGCAGCACACCTCGCAGGAGTAGTTGCGGGTCATACAACATTGCCTGTTATTGCTATTCCTATGAAGTCCTCTGTTTTAGAGGGAATGGACGCTCTTTTATCGTCCGTTATGATGCCCCCCGGAGTACCGGTCGCTACAGTCGGAATAAACGGTGCAAAGAATGCGGGTATACTTGCGGTACAGATGCTTGCAATATCAGACGACGAACTCGCTAAGAAATTATCAGACGAAAAAGTCAAAATGGCTGATGGTGTACGTCAGAAAGATATTGATTTACAGGAGGAAATAAAAAATGTTTGAGAAGAAAGAAAAACGCTTTATTGTCAAGGAAAGTCACGGACTTGGTATGGGTGCTGTACAGATTATTGTTGATACCGTTACAGGCGTTAATTATCTTAATACCGTCGGTGGTGCATCACAGGGACTTACTCCCCTGCTCGACGAAAACGGAAATATCGTAATCGACAAGACAGAAGAATAAAAAATGCTTTACTCGTTCACAATGACGTGGACTTGTATATATATTTCACAGGAGGAAAAAACAATGGAAAATATTGTTAAACAGGAACAGCTCTATGAGGGCAAGGCTAAGAAAGTCTATGCCACCAACGACCCCGACCTCGTAATCGTTGATTACAAGGACGACGCTACCGCTTTCAACGGTGAGAAGAAAGGCACAATTTCAGGCAAGGGCGTTGTAAACAACAGAATGACTAACTTCATGTTCAAAATGCTCGAAAAAGAGGGCGTTCCGACACATCTCGTTGAGGAAATCAGCGACCGTGAAACTATCGTTAAAAAGGTTTCAATCGTTCCGCTTGAGGTTATCGTAAGAAACGTCGCTGCCGGTTCATTCTCAAAGAGAATGGGCGTTGAAGAGGGCAGAAAACTTCTCACTCCTATCCTTGAATTCAGCTACAAAAACGACGACCTCGGCGACCCGTTCATAAACGACTACTATGCACTTGCACTCGGTCTTGCTACAAAGGAAGAAATCGACACAATCGCAAAGTACGCATTCAAAGTCAACGAATTTATGATTAACTTCTTCAAAGGTCTCAACATCGACCTCATCGATTTCAAGATTGAGTTTGGTAAAACTTCCGACGGAACTATTATTCTTGCTGACGAAATCTCACCTGATACCTGTCGTTTCTGGGACAGCACAACCCACGAAAAACTCGACAAAGACCGTTTCCGTCGTGATATGGGCGGTGTTGAAGAGGCTTATCAGGAAATCATGAAGAGACTTATGGGAGAATAATTCTATGGGTGGATTTTTCGGTGTAGCCTCCAAAAATGACTGCGTTACAGATGTATTTTTCGGAACAGACTACCACTCACATTTAGGCACAAGACGTGGCGGTATGACCGCATATTCTGAAGAACTCGGCTTTCAGAGAAGTATTCACAGCATTGAAAACTCTCCTTTCAGAACAAAATTCGAGAACGATGTTGTAAAAATGTGTGGTAAACTTTGTATCGGAAGTATAAGTGATACAGACCCGCAACCTATTCTTGTCCGTTCAAAACTCGGACTTTACGCTGTATGTTCTGTAGGAATAATCAGAAACGCAGAAAAACTTGTTGAAGAACTCCTTGAAAGCGGTTGTGCAAACTTTGAAACAATGAGCAGTGGAAGTATAAACTCCGGTGACCTTATAGGTGCATTGATTGCACAGAAAAACTCGTTTGTTGAAGGAATACGTTATGCACAGCAGAAAATCGAAGGCAATATGACTTTGATTATTATGACAAAAGACTGTATTATTGTTGCAAGAGACGAATTCGGCAGACTTCCGATTATTATAGGAAAGAGAAATGACGGCTATTGCGTTTCAATGGAATCATTCGCATTTCAGAAATTAGGCTACAAAATACACAAGGAACTTACAGCAGGTGAAATTGTGAAAGTCACTTCTGACGGCTGTGAGGTTCTCAGCGACGGCAACCCCTCTAAAATGAAGATATGTACATTCATGTGGACTTACTATGGTTATCCTACAGCAGTATATGAGGGTGTGAACGTTGAAGTAATGAGAACACGCAACGGCGAAATTATGGCGGAAAACGATATAAAAGCAGGAAAACTTCCTGATGTTGACTATGTGTGTGGTATTCCCGATTCGGGAACTCCTCACGCTATCGGTTATGCAAACAGAAGCGGTATACCTTTCGCAAGACCATTTATCAAGTACACACCTACATGGCCACGTAGTTTTATGCCAACTAATCAGAGTATGCGAAATCAGGTTGCAAAAATGAAACTCATTCCTGTTCACGAACTTATAGAGGGAAAGAAACTTCTCTTTGTAGATGATAGTATAGTGCGTGGTACTCAGATGAGGGAAACAGTAGAATTTCTGTATGAAAACGGTGCAAAAGAAGTGCATATGCGTTCAGCTTGTCCGCCGATTATGTACGGCTGTAAATACCTTAACTTCTCACGCAGTCACTCTGAACTTGAACTCATTGCAAGACAGATTATTGACGAGTTTGAGGGTGCAGAGGGCGTAAAGTACCTTGCAGAGTACAGCGACACAAATACTGAACGTGGCAAACGTATGCGTGACGAAATCTGTCGCAGACTGAAACTTACATCACTTGAATTTCAGTCACTTGAAGGCAAAGTAAAAGCTGTCGGACTTCCTGAATGTCAGCTCTGTACTTACTGCTGGAGCGGAAAAGAATAATTCTATATACAATTTTCAGAACCTGTTTTCATTTACGGAAACAGGTTTTGAAATAATATTTTGAGATTGACAATACCAAAAAATACTGATATAATTAAAACATAAAGAATGGTAATCAGACAGACCATTCACGAATATAAGGAGGACTAACCCCAATGAATAACAGTTTTTCAAAAAGCTATGAAAAAGCCGGTGTGGACGTTACAGCCGGCTATAAGGCTGTTGAACTTATGAAAACACACATTGCACGTACAATGACAGCAGGTGCAATTTCCGGTATAGGCGGATTCGGCGGTCTTTACGAAATTGATATGACAGGCATTTCAAAACCCGTACTTGTTTCAGGTACTGACGGAGTAGGTACCAAAATAAAAATCGCATTCATTATGGACAAGCACGATACAGTCGGAATAGACTGCGTTGCAATGTGTGTAAACGATATTATCTGTTGTGGTGCAAAACCGCAGTTTTTCCTCGACTACATCGCTTGCGGAAAGAATTACCCTGAAAAAATCGCTCAGATAGTATCAGGTGTTGCAGAGGGGTGTGTACAGGCTGGTTGTGCCTTAATCGGCGGTGAAACTGCTGAACACCCTGGACTGATGCCCCTTGACGAATACGACCTTGCAGGTTTTTCAGTAGGCGTTGTTGACAAGGATAAGATTTTAAATCCCGATTCTCAGAAAGCCGGAGACGTTCTTATTGCTATAAAGTCAAGCGGTGTACATTCAAACGGTTTTTCACTTGTAAGAAAGGTCTTTGAAGTAAACGAAAATAATCTGGCTGTACACTTTGACGATTTAGGAATGACTTTAGGTGAATGCCTGCTCACTCCCACAAGAATCTATGTAAAGGCTGTTATGAACCTTATTGACAATGTAAACGTAAAGGCAATATCACACATAACCGGCGGTGGTTTCTATGAAAATATTCCGAGAGTACTTCCGGCAGGAATTTCCGCAAAAATTGAAAGAAATGCTGTACAGGTACTTCCGATTTTCGACCTTATCAAACGCACAGGTGATATTCCGGAAAGAGATATGTTCAATACATTCAATATGGGTGTCGGAATGATAGTTTCCGTGGACAAGAATGATGCTGACAAGGCTGTCGAAATTCTCAGGGCTTCCGGTGAAGATGCTTACATTCTTGGTGAACTCGTTGAATCAGAAGACGGCGTTATTATCTGTTAAGTAAAAAAACGTTATGCCGGTAGTATCAGACTTCCGGCATAATGTAAAATAATTCCGTATGAAATCATATAAATAACTATGAAAACAAGTATAATTGATATAGTGTGGGCAGTTGTTTCAATGATAGTGCTTGCAGTATCTTTCCGTATGGGATATATAGTTTACGGACTTCTGATTATATACGCAATGATGACTGTTATATTTTTTGGACACATATTCAGAATACGCAAAAATACTGATAACAGCATAGCGGTTTATGGCGAAATAACGGACTACCACAAGGAAAAAACAAACAAAGGCTATTGTCCTGTAGTAAGATACACCACGGAGGACGGACGGGAAATTACTTCCATATATACAATCGTTTCAAGAAAACAGAAGTATGAAATCGGAACGGAACTAACTATTTGCTACAACCCCGAAAATCCAATGGAATTTTACTTTATGGGACACGAAAATGAACTGACAGAAACATATTACCGTTTTATAATAACAGGTGGAATAATTTCTGTTGTAATTTTTTTAGTATCAATAATCATTTAAAGGAGTGATTCAATAATGAAATGTCCATATTGTGGCGGAGAAACACGTTACGCAAAATGTGAATTCTGTGATTCCGTCATAGAACAGTCTGCCGGTGAAACAGTCAATGAAATGTTGCAGGACGTTACACGTAACGTAACTCAGAATATAGTACAGAATATAACTATCAATCCGAATACTACTATCGGTATTTCAAAAAAAAGTAAGTCAACAGCTATTGTATTATGCTGTTTAGGATTTTTCGGAATGGGTGGTATACACCGTTTCTATGCAGGAAAAATCGGTACAGGAATATTATGGTTCTGTACTGTTGGTTGTTTCGGAATAGGTACTGTTATGGATTTAGTTTCACTTATAATAAACAAATTCTATGACAGTCACGAAAGACCTATTTCAAAATGGTAACGGAGGAAAAGTAATGAAAAATATTGTAGTACTCGTTTCGGGTGGTGGTACAAACTTACAGGCACTTATTGACGCTGAAAATTCCGGAATCATAAAGAACGGAAAAATAACCTGTGTTATTTCCTCAAAACCCGACGTTTACGCACTCGAAAGGGCAAAGAATAACAACATTCCGACAAGAGTAATTCCCCGAAAAGAATATTCCGACAGTGTTACATACAGTAAAGCTATTCTGAACGTTCTCCGTGAGGAAAAAGCCGACCTGATTGTACTTGCCGGATTTATGACTATCCTTGACGAATGTGTAACAAAGGAATACGCTTACAGGATTATAAACGTTCACCCTGCACTGATACCGTCATTCTGTGGCGAGGGATTCTATGGTCTCAAGGTACACGAAAAAGCCCTTGAATACGGAGTAAAGGTATCAGGTGCGACTATACATTTCGTCAACGAAAAAGCTGATGCAGGTGCAATAATACTTCAGGGAACTGTGAACGTTGAAAACGACGATACACCCGAAATTTTACAAAGACGTATTATGGAAAACGTTGAATGGAAATTACTTCCGAAAGCTGTTTCGCTGTTTTGTGAGGACAGAATCGAAATCATTGACGGAAAAGCTTACGTAAAGAAATGAAAAAATTATCTGCACTGATAATATGTCTGTTTATGCTTACTTCATGCGGAGCTATTAAAATGGTTCTTGATTTTATTGAAGAAGCTCATACTGATTATCCTGTTATAACATATGAAATCGAAAATACAGTTGACGGAAAATATACTGTCACCTATCAGTTACGCACAGGTTTTCCCGATACTGCGGTTGATGTTGAAATAAAAAAATCTGATGATGTCATATATAAATATGACACGGACTGGAAAGGAACTACAAATATTGAAAACATTTCAGTCTGGAATAAAACTGAAACTTTGCCGGAAAAAATAGTTTATCTATGTGAATATGATGGCGGTGATGTATATTATGTTCAGAATAATACACCATTACCATATGGAAGTAACATTTCTAAACCTATGTGCAAAATTGTTTACGACGGCGAAAATATTCCCGATTTTATGGGCTACGATAATTCTTTATGTATAAGTGAGTATAAATTAGCACATCAACAGGAAACAATCAGAAAAACTGCCGAATTTCTTCAGGAAAACATATCGAAACAGGAAATTATTGATATATTCAACAAGTGCGGATACGACGACAAGTATATTCTTGACATCTACAGATATTCCGGAAAGGACTGATTTTATAGAAAACTTTAAATTTTTTTCTGAAATTTTCAATACTGAAATGGAATTTTCAGCCGACGACGAAGTAAGCATTGAATACGCACAGAAATGTATTGAACATTTCCAGAATTTAAGCCCTGCAATGCTTGAAATCATATGCAAGGGTGCTAAGGCTTATTGCCTTGACTTTCTGGACATGGACATTGATGTATACGTAAAGGATATGATAATCCCCGTCAATGCAGACACACCGCCCCTGGAAATGCTGAAATGTTTCAGACCTACTGACCTTTACGTGCAAGAACCGGAAGACTTAAACAAAATCGGCTATCAGCTTTGCTGTTGTTGTGACTGGGAAATCGAACACGGCATGGAAATTGACATACTTGACGACAAAGTTGTGTATTTAAGTTTATTTAATGGCTATTCGCCGTGGCTTGAATACGAAGACGATGACGACGAAAATTATATTAACAGGATAAAGGAATAAAATATGATTACAGATATAAAAAAAGGCTGTTATGGCATAGAGGGAAAACTGTACTCTGAAATATTCGGTACTGAAATAGAAGTCTCGATTGACGAGGAATGTAGTATTGAGTACGCTCAAAAATGTGCAGAACACTTCAATAACCTCAGCAGTGAAATGGTTGAGACTATCTGCAAAGGTGCAAAAGCCTACTGTCTTGACTTCATGGAGATTGCGAGCGGTGACTGGGACGAAGAATTGACAATACCCGTAAATACTGAAACTCCACCGCTTGAAATGCTGAAATGTTTTAAACCTACTACACTTATAATCGAAGAACCAGAAGACTTAAACAAAATCGGTTATCAGCTTGAATGTTGTTGTGACTGGGAAATCGAACATGGTATGGAAATAGACATACTTGATGACAAAGTTGTATACCTCAGTTCATTCAATGATTATTCCCCATGGCTTGAATACGACACTGGCGAATACAATTATATAAATAAAATATAAAGGAGAATGTTTTATCATGGAAAAACTTGATATTGCAAAGGAATTAAGTTCAAACGCATACCCTGGCAGAGGTATAATCATAGGAAGATGTGAGTGCGGTAAATATGCCGTTACAGCATACTTCATTATGGGAAGAAGCGAAAACAGTCGTAACCGTGTTTTCGTGGAGGAGGGAAAAGGAATCCGTACAGAAGCCTTTGACCCGTCCAAACTCACAGACCCACATCTCATTATTTACGCTCCGGTGCGTGTTCTCGGCAACAAGCTCATCGTAACAAACGGCGACCAGACAGATACAATTTATGACCTTATGGATAAGCAGTACACATTTGAACAGTCTCTCAGAACAAGAGAATTTGAGGACGACGCCCCAAACTATACACCAAGAATTTCGGGTATTCTTCACTTTGAGGACGGCGGATTCAATTATGCAATGTCAATCCTGAAGAGTGCAAACGGCAATCCTGATTCCTGTCTCAGACATACTTTCACATACACAAATCCCACAGCAGGTGAGGGACATTTTATTCACACTTATATGGGGGACGGAAATCCGCTTCCGAGTTTCGAGGGTGAACCGAAGTTAGTCGGCATAAAGGGCGGTATTGACGAATTTACGGATACACTTTGGAACAGTCTCAATGAAGACAATAAAGTATCGTTGTTTGTACGCTATGTAAATCTTGAGGACGGTTCAGAGGAGACAAGAATTGTCAATAAAAACAAGTAATGAAAAAACTTTTGCTTTCATTCGATAAACTGATGATTTTTCCGTTATGTATTGCATATATAATTGTAAATATTATGACGATTTTAAACTATGAACCACTTTTTTATCCTACTCTTTATGATAAAGTATGGAGTTTTTGTAACAGTCACGATATATTAGATTATTTTCACTGGCTTTGCGATATAGGAATGGAACTGTCAGTGTACTATAATGATAAAATATCAATAGTGCTTATACTTATGATAATTGCGGACATAGTTTTCAGTATAAAAAACGGCAGAAAACAGATTATAAAGTGGATTCTGTACGGAATAATGACAGTGATTATTTTGTTTATCGGTTTTGTTGCCTCGCCCAGATTTTTTGACAGCGTATAAAAAGGAGATGAGATATTATGGCAGAAGTTGTAAGATGTCCTAACTGCAATGCACAGCTCCATATAATACCGAATAGTAACATTGTGAAATGTGAATACTGTGATTCAGAAATAATTATAGACAATCTTCCGAACTTTTCAAAATCAGTGAATGAAATTTCTATTAAAATAAATAAACTTGCAAATACTTACAACTATGAAGAAAAAATAAAAAAATGGAAAAAGACGTTTCACCAAAACCTGATAATAGAAGCTATATTGACGGCTATTTTCGGAATATTAATGGAATCAATATTCGTGGATATAGCAATGATTATATTCGTTGTTGCTATTTTTTATTCTTTTGTAATATCAGCAATACTTGCCCAAAAAAGACCGCTTTCACCGAATAAAAACAAAAAAAATATGTTTATTGACTTCATAAAGATATATCCGGCGTTTGCGGGAGCATTCTGGAGCGGTATGCTAATAATAACTTTTATCGTAAGTGTATGATAGTTTCATTTGACCTTGACGAAACACTTTTTATAAATCCTGAAAAAATTCCTGCGGAAGAAAGTTTGAAATTTCCGCTGGACAGGATTTACAGAGACAGGCTCAGAAAAGGTACTCCGGAGCTTCTGCAATGGATAAACAACAATAATATACAGCTATGGATTTATACAACTTCTTTCCGTTCCGAAAGGTATATAAAAGCAATTTTCAGACATTACGGAATCAGAATTGACAACATAATAAACGGCAAACGTCACGAAAAAGAAGTACAGGGAAACAATAATGAAATACTTCCGTCAAAATACCCCTCAAAGTATCACATAGACCTGCACGTTGACGACGAAATTTCAGTCTATCAGAACGGTATTTCTTATGGTTTTCGGGTTTATCTACTGAAAGAAAATGATACAAACTGGACAGAAAATATACGCACTGAAATTTTACGTATAAAAAAATTAAAAATATAAGGAGGACATTATTATGTCAAACGAAATGCAGTTAAAGTATGGCTGTAACCCTAATCAGAAACCCTCAAGAGTTTATATGGCTGACGGCTCTGAACTTCCTATAGAGGTTCTTTGTGGCAGACCAGGTTATATAAATCTCCTCGATGCTCTCAACGGCTGGCAGTTGGTAAAGGAGTTAAAGAACGCTACCGGCGTATGCTCCGCCACATCTTTCAAACACGTTTCCCCTGCTGGTGCAGCAATAGGCAGACCGCTTTCCGACGACCTCAAGAAGATTTACTGGGTTGACGACCTCGGCGAACTCTCTCCGCTTGCAAGTGCTTACGCAAGAGCAAGAGGTGCTGACAGAATGTCATCATACGGTGACTTCATAGCACTTTCCGACAAGGTTGATGTATGCACAGCAAAAATGATTCAGAGGGAAGTTTCAGACGGCGTTATCGCTCCCGATTATGATGAAGAAGCTCTCGAAATCCTCAAATCAAAGAGAAAAGGAACATACTGCATTCTGAAAATAGACGAAAATTACAAGCCTGCTCCTGTTGAGACAAAACAGGTTTACGGTGTATCTTTTGAACAGGGCAGAAACGAGCTTGACATAAACAAGGAACTGCTTGCAAACGTAGTTACAGAAAACAAGGAAATTCCTGCTGACAAACTTGACGACCTTATGATTTCGCTTATCACCCTCAAATATACACAGTCCAACTCCGTATGCTATGTAAAGGACGGACAGGCTATTGGAATCGGTGCTGGTCAGCAGTCAAGAATCCATTGTACACGTCTTGCAGGACAGAAAGCTGATAACTGGTGGTTAAGACAGTCACCAAAGGTTATGGGACTTGATTTTGTTGACGGAATCCGCCGTGCAGACCGTGACAACGCTATTGACGTATATATCGGTGACGAATATGAAGACGTTCTCCGTGACGGCGAATGGCAGAAGATTTTCAAGACTAAACCGGAAGTTTTCACTGTTGAAGAAAAAAAGGCATGGCTTGCAAAGAATACAGGTGTTTGTCTCGGCTCGGACGCATTCTTCCCATTTGGCGACAATATTGAACGTGCTAAGAAGTCAGGCGTTGAGTACATCGCTGAACCTGGTGGCTCTATCCGTGACGACAACGTTATTGAAACCTGCAACAAGTACAATATCGCTATGGCGTTCACAGGAATCAGACTTTTCCACCACTGATTTATGAAAACGGAAAAATTTATGAAAACGGAAAAAATAAAAAAATCCAGAAAGAGAGTTGCAATAAAAATTATTATTGCAGTTCTCTTGATATGGGTTTTGCTTGTGATAACAGACTTTATAAGATTTAAAACATCTGACGGATATATCGAACCACTTATAACCATTACACACATGGCTTGTGATTGCGGTGAATCACGCAGTGAATGTGGTATAGGTTATAGTTTTGACTATGATTATATCCTTGACATTGGCAACAGTTCATGGAAATATGACAAGGAAAAACCTGATTCTCGACGTTTTTCAGTTTTAGGTAAAGATTTATATAAAAAAGGATAATATTATGTCAGAAAACAATTCTATATCTAAAAAACGACAATCTGCAATTATAAAAATTACAGTTGTCGCAACAGTATTTCCGATAATTTATGTAATTCTCAGTCTTATAAATATTTATAATGTGGATATATCAAAATCAATTTTTTATAACGCCTATGAATGTTGGAAAAACATAACATATTTTGAACAGCTCTCCCCTTTTTTTATAGAAAGTTATATCTATTCAATAATATTTGTTATACCATATATTATAGTATGCATTATCAGTATTTTTTCGGAAAAACTGAAAGGCAAAAAGAAACTCAGATATTCTGTAATTAGTTTTCTGATATTTCTGTTTATCAATTACATACAAATGGACGAAATTTATCAAGAAACTTGTTCTGATGACTGGGTAATGATTGACCTTGTTTCAAGAGTGCAAAATATTCTTATGTTACTTAATATAGTATCATTTTTACTTGTATGCTGTATGGCTGTTATTGAAATGCGTACAGCAAAAAAAATAACAGGAGGTTATCCCAATGAAAAATGTTTTAGTAGTCGGCGGAGGCGGTCGTGAACACGCCATTATTATGAAACTCGCCGAAAGTAAACACGTTGACAAGCTGTACTGTACTCCAGGAAACGCTGGAATCTCAAAGTACGCTGAATGTTTCAACGTTTCCGCAACCGATATTGACGGAGTTGTTGCACTTGCAAAGGAAATAAAACCTGATATGGTAGTGGTTGCACCTGACGACCCGCTTGTAATGGGTATGGTTGACGCTTTACAGGCAGAGGGATTTATGACTTTCGGTCCTAAAGCAAATTCCGCAATAATCGAGGGTTCTAAAGTATTCTCGAAAGAGCTTATGAAAAAGTATAATATCCCGACAGCGTTCTATGAAGTATTCACCGAAAGCGATAAAGCTATTGCGTACCTCAAAGAACAGAACAGCTATCCGGCTGTTATAAAGGCTGACGGTCTCGCACTCGGCAAAGGCGTTATAATTGCTCAGAACGAAGAAGAAGCTATACAGGCTGTTCACGAAATGATTGACAATCTTAAATTCGGAAAGAGTTCGGCAAGAATCGTAATCGAAGAATTTCTCACAGGTCCTGAAGTATCTGTACTGTCGTTTACGGACGGAAAAACAATCGTACCTATGATTTCTTCCATGGACCACAAACGTGCTTTAGACGGAGATTTAGGACTCAATACAGGTGGTATGGGTACACTTTCCCCTAATCCGTACTACACAGAAGAAGTCGCAAAAGAATGTATGGAAAAAATCTTTATTCCGACCGTCAACGCAATGAACGCTGAGGGCAGAACTTTTGAGGGCTGTCTTTATTTCGGACTTATGATTACTCCAAAGGGTGCTAAGGTAATTGAATATAACTGTCGTTTCGGTGACCCAGAAACACAGGTAGTACTTCCTATGCTTGACGCTGATTTATATGAAATCTTTGAAGCAATATACAATCATGAACTCGACAAAATTGATATAAAGTGGCACTCGGGAAGTTGTGCGTGTGTTGTAATGGCAAGCGGTGGTTATCCCGAAAGTTATCCAAAGGGTATTGAAATGAACGGTCTTGACGAAAAAGGACAGGTTGAAAACTGTTTCGTATACCATGCAGGCACTAAACTTTCTGACGACGGAAAATTCCTCACAAACGGTGGTCGTGTAATCGGAGTTACAGCAAAGGGTGATACTTTACAGAAAGCACTTGACAACGCTTATGACGGAGTTGCAAAAATCAGCTTTGAAAATGCACACTACAGAAAAGACATCGGACAAAAAGCATTAAAGGCTCTGAAATAATGGAGGATATGCATAAAAAGCTCAATATCGGGCTTAACCTCGGACTTGTCGGAAACGCTCTTTTTATAGTGTTCAGTGCAGTATGTTATCTGTATTATCTGATTTTCGACCCCGAAAGCAGTTTCGTTAAATTCCTTGAAATTACTGCTTATATATGTGAATTTTCAGGATTTTTCGCACTTATTATTTCAGACATACTTATAAGTCGGACTGCCCGTATGCGTAACTGGTTGAAAATATGTTTTTCCGTTTATATCGTTACAGAAGCTGTAATGATGACCTTGGAGCTTAATTCATACAGGCTTGATTTTTATGAACCTTATTCATTGATTCTTGCTATAATACATTCGGTATTTTCAGCCGGAGTATGTTTCGCATTTCTTACACTTGACCCCGACAAGAAAATCTATGAAATAATCGTCATTATCTGTATAGGTATAATGCTCGGCGGAATGTTTGGTAATATAATGAAAATAAGAATATATTTCAGTATATTTACAAATGCAATTGCTTTTACGCTGTTGTTTGCTTCAATAAAGTACCTGCTCAAACGTGAAATTATTGAAATAGACTGTTACGGCGACAAGGCACGTGTTGCAGAATACAAAAGCACTTTTTTTGAAGAATAAATAATAAGGCGTTTCTATTGACATATAACTTCTCCTGATGTATAATTTTAATAAGATAAATTGGAATTTAAAAGGTGATTGAAATGCCTAAACACGATTTTGGTATAATGCAAATACAACCTCAAAGAAGTAAAAGATATGACCATTATGAACCTCAAAAATATAATTGCATTTCAGTAGATGATGATGACATTCTTCCTCTTTTAAAAAAGTTCAATGAAGTGAAATGTTACTGGCATACATTAGATAGAGCTGAAACAGGTTTAGCTTATTATGGAATAACATTAATCCCTCCTGAATCTCTGTGTGCTATGATAGAAATTATTCGGAGTAATCATAATCTATCTGAATTGTTATCTTTATTTTCAAAGGCTGAAAGAGAGAATAAGTTTGTGATACATTTCGGAATATAAATTAGATTTATGCGAATAAAACAATAATTAAAATAAGCCCGAAAGCAGTTGAAAAACTACTTTCGGGCATTACTTCTATATGCGTATTCTTCTTATGGTTTCGCCTTTTTTATTTTTGTGATATTTTTACGAATATCATACGGAAAACAGCATATAATAATTACGGCACTTACCACAAAAAATCAAACGGAGGCGATTTTATATGTACGGAATAACACCGTTCGGACGAAATCCTTTTACTCTTTTTAACGTATTCAATGACATTGACAGAGATTTTTTCAGTGACACAATGCAGACTAATTCGTGCCGTACTGACATAAGAGATGCAGGCGATAAATATATTATGGAAGCTGAACTCGCCGGATTTGAAAGAGAAGATATTAATATTGATATAAAAGACTCATACCTTGTAATTTCAGCAGAAAGAAAAAAATCCTCAGACGACGACAAGGAAAACAAATATATTCGCCGTGAACGTTCTTACAATTCCTATAAAAGAAGTTTTGACGTATCTGACGTTGATACAGAACACGTAAACGCTGAATACAAAAACGGTGTACTGATAATCGACTTGCCGAAAAAGAAACATGAAGAACCTGTTTCACGCAGACTTGAAATAAAATAACAACAAAAAGGAACTGTTTAACGCAGTTCCTTTTCAGATTGATTTTTTCTTATTCTGAATAATACGATAATTATTCCGGTGAGAAGTACTATAGTAGTAAAAATACTTCCCTCTATTCCGAATGTTCCGCCACTTAACCAGCCTTTTGTAGTCTGGGCAGTTGTACGGAAAATAGATTCCGTATCACCAGTACCGCTTACGCTGATACCGTAGAAATTACCCTGCATAAAATTCCACATAGAATGGATAGCACATACTCCCCATATATCGTCGAAACATATCATATAGAGACCTGCAAATACTCCGAACAGTACAAGATTGATACAAGAAAGTACATTGAATCCAGGGTTGAAAATGTGTGCAAATGCAAAAGCTGTAGCACTTATTCCGACAGCAAGAAATGAAGAATGATGACCGCCTATTGTCGTCATAAAGTAACCACGGAAAATAAATTCCTCACTCATTCCCTGTACAAAAAATCCCAGCAGATACAATAATATTATTCCGGTATTGAAATTCTTACATATAGAAATACTGTTCACACCTGTTGCAACGCTGAGAAGTGTTATTGCCGAAATCATAACAACACCAACAAGAAGTCCCATAAGATAGTGCGGAACGAGTTTTCTTTTTCTTACTCCCATTGAACTTACCGGACGTACTTCAATATTTCTACAATATATTATACTTGTGATTGTTCCGAAAACTGTTGATAATAATGACGGTATCATAATTTTCGGATATGCGGAAATTATAGTCGCTGTCTCCATAGAGTCTTTCAAACTGATTTTTGTTGTATCGTCCAGCATACCTTGCGACTGCATTTCCTGCATCATCGGCTCCATAGAAATTATTGACGGTATAATAGCTTCCAGTATATATATTATAAGGAATACTATCAGAAACTTAAATATCTGTACAGGCAATGACGGTGAAGTCAACGATTCCCCTGATTCTTTAAACATTTCAGATTTTATTTTCAATAAAAAAGCACCTCCGATTTTACAGTATAGAATAATTGTACTGTAAAAGGGTGCTTTTGTCAATAGTAAACTTGCTATATCACCACAAATAAATTAAGAAACATTGTTATACCAACCATTGCAATAAGTGATAATGAAAGTGTAATAAGTATAATTAAAAGAATATTTAAAGGTTTCACTCCACCGACTACCATAAGCAGATTCGGATTCAGTCGTCCGCGAGTACTTTTCTTGATAAGGCGAAGTTTTTTTATAGAGAATTTAAAGTAAATCCAGTTTGCAAAAATACACATCAGAACCCTTGAAAGCCATGTTCCCCAATTGCATATCGAAATAAGTTCCTGAAGCAGATACTGATTTTCGTATATTATGTTAGTGATACTGTCGGTAAAAACTCCTTCATTAGCCATTAAGATTACATACATAGGCAGATTAAACAATACACTTATTATTGCGGAAATCACTGCCCAGAACCACATTTTTCTGTTTGCAAAATAAAATGACGGAAACAGAAAACACGAAAAGTTAAAAGAAATTTTTGACCCTAAATCTTTCATTCTCTTGAAAACAGGAATATAATAAAAAGTATTTGTTCCGACAAACATTGAAATTTCCCTGAGAGTAGCACCGCCCATATCCTCATCAGGATTGAAGCCGGTATTATGTTTTACATTAATGCCCTCATTTTCAGGTGTGAAATCCTCATTGTTTTCAGTTTTATCAAGATTTGTACCGCATATCATACAAAGGTGATTTTCCGGCGGATTGTTAGGAAAGCCACAATGAGGACATTCCTTTTTTTCCGTCTTTTTTTCCTCAATTCTTATTCTCTGCCATTTTTCCCCTGTATCGTGCATTTCGGAATTAGCACAACGGTTTTCTTTTTTGTAGCATTCCCTGTGGTGTGGTGAACCACATTCGGGACAAACTACAACGTCGTCGCCGTCCTCAAAGACCTTTCCGCATAAGACACATTTTTCACCAGTAAAATTCATAGAATATACCTCCGTCCTTTTTCAGTTTCCGGAATTATATTATAACACGTAAACTACTGTAAAATCAAGTGTTTCAGAAAATTTTCCATAATATATGAAATATGATTTTCGTGTGATAATTTCAGAATTTGATTGACATTCCCAAAATTTTGCAGTATAATATTATTAAGATTTCCGAACAAAGAAAGAGGGTATATAAAATGGCAAACGAAAAAAGTCTCAAGGTTCTTATTGTTGACGATGACAAGAATATATGTGATTTACTCAGACTGTATCTTGAAAAAGACGGATATGGTGTAATTCTTTCACATGACGGTGCAGAAGCTGTTGTGAAATTCAACGCTCTCAAGCCCGATATTGTACTGCTCGACATAATGCTTCCCAGTATGGATGGCTGGCAGGTATGCCGTGAAATCCGTAAAAAATCAAATGTACCTATTATCATGATTACAGCCAAAGGCGAAACTATCGATAAAATCATAGGTCTTGACCTCGGAGCAGACGACTATATTGTAAAGCCTTTTGATGCAAAGGAAGTTATCGCACGTATCAACGCCGTAACAAGACGTGTGGGCAATGCAAATCTTGAGCCGGAAGTAAAAGAGGTGCGTTATGATAAACTTTCCGTAAATATGACACGTTATGAGCTCAAAGTCAACGGAAAAAATATAGACACTCCACCGAAAGAACTGGAATTACTCTATTACCTTGCTTCCAATCCGAACAGAGTTTACACACGTGACCAGCTTCTTGACGAAGTATGGGGCTTTGAATATTACGGCGATTCACGAACTATTGACGTTCATATAAAAAGACTGCGTGAAAAACTTGAGGGCGTTTCAAACAAATGGAATCTCAAAACGGTATGGGGTGTAGGCTATAAATTTGAAGTCGAAGAAGACGAATAATTCCGTAAAATATAAAATCACAGGGGACTTGTTTCGTCCCCTGTTTTACTAAACAGAGGTGATTTTCTTTGCAGAACAGAAATTCCTATATAAAACTCCTGCATTATTTTCTGTTTCTTATAATGTCTGTAATAATTATTTTCGGAGTTATCGTAATCAGTATCAGCTCATCATTCTATAAACAAACAGAACTTGACAAGCTCAGAAAAACAAGCAATCTTTTCATAAGCTGTATAAGTGAAGAATATAATAATACCGGCAGTCTGAACAGTGAAGTTTTCGGAAAACTCCACAGAATCTTTATGAACGAAAATAATATAATGATTTATATATATGACGAAAAAGGCAAATGTATTTTGTCAGAATCTCCCGAAAACAAACAGTACATACAGAATGACATAAAATCCTGTATTGACAACGGAGAATATCTTGACATCAATTCCAAAAGCATTTCCAGTGAAGAACCGTATTTACTGTATGGAAACAAGTTTATTCTGAAACATAACAACGAGTCTCCGGTGAAAATATATGCGGTCTTTTACGGAAGTACACATAATATCAGTATGTTCACACTGAAAATATTTCTGATTTATTCAGTCATCGCAATAATCAGTATATTGTTATCATACTTTATTGTCAAAAAAAGAGCCAATAAATATACACTGTACACCAATGACATAATAAGAATACTGAAACAATATTCAAAGGGGGATTTTTCCGAAAAAATACAGCCTGATAATACTGTATTTCCGGAAGAAACCGTAAAATATATCAATATGCTTGCTTTAAACGTCGAGACAAGCGAGGAAACAAGCAAGACTTTTATCGCAAATGTATCTCACGAACTCCGTACGCCTATCACTACAATAGGCGGATTCGTGGACGGAATACTTGACGGCACTATTCCGAAAAACCGCCGTAACGAATATCTTGTAATTGTTTCAAACGAAATACAGCGTCTGAAAATCCTTATAAGTTCAATGCTAAATATGAGCCGTTTTGAATCGGGTACGCTTAAACCTAATTTTCAGGAAACAAACCTCACAGACCTTGTTATAAAAACGGTCTTTATGTTTGAAAAGAAGATAGAAGCCAAAAATCTTGAAATTGAGGAGCTTGACAGCGAAAGAATTGTTGCAGAAGTAGACCCCGACCTCATACAGCAGGTTATTTACAACCTTATAGAAAATGCCGTAAAATTCGTCAATACCGGAGGCAAACTCTCATTTCATTTTGAAAAAGAAAATGGAATGTGTATAGTCGGAATAAGAAATACCGGCGAGGGTCTGAAAGATTCTGAAATACCTCAGGTTTTTGACAGATTCTATAAAACGGATTCTTCACGTGGTAAAGATATTACCGGTCTCGGTCTCGGACTTTCGATTTCACGGAAAATACTCCATATAAACAACGGAAATATAGTTGTAAAAAGCGTTTACGGAGAGTACACGGAATTTCAGATACAAGTCCCCGAAAAACAGAATCTTTTATGACGAAAACAGAAAGGAGAATTTATGGACGACATAGAAAACTACACTTCCGGCAATGTTCCCGAACAGGAAACACAAAATACTCCCATACAGGACAATCAGGATATTCCACAAAACGAAACCGTCGATATAGACAGCACCGTAAACGACAACACAATAAACAATAATAACACTGTTCCCGATAACAACAGTTATACAGCTTATCAGGATTTCATGTATGGTTATGAACCGCCTGCTCCCGACATAAATTCCGGTATCAGAAAAAGAAAAAATACAAGCGGTGAAAAGTTTATTATTTTTCTTTTTATAGCAATCATACTGCTTGCGGTAGGTCTTTCGATTTACGGCATAACAACTGACATATACAACAGTCAGAAAGTTATTGACGACATAAAACAACAACATCACGTTGTAATGTACAAGCAGACTAAACCCAACGGTGCTAATGATTTAAGTAACTTTGTTGACGAAAACGGAAAATATACTATTGAGGGTGTTTCCGCATATGTCAAGAACTCAATAGTTGAAATATACACCTATACCGACAAAACACGCCGGCAGATGTCCGGTACTGGTTCAGGGGTTGTAATCTCTGAAGACGGATATATTGTGACTAACGCTCACGTTCTTAATGCAGACGGTTTTCACGCAATCCATACAGCAGACGATAAGGTTTATGATGCAAGAATAATCGGCAGAGATTCAAAGACGGACATTGCTGTCATAAAAGTGGATAATGCCAATCTTGTACCCGCTGTTCTCGGAAACTCAGATGAGGCAATTGTCGGCGAACAGGTAATAGCTGTCGGAAACCCTGCCGGACTTTCCAACACCGTAACGGACGGAATAATCTCAGCAGTAAACAGAAAAATCCGCAGTGATTCTACTGGTTTTGAAATGAACTGTATTCAGACCAATGCAGATATAAGTCCTGGTAACTCCGGCGGTGCATTAGTCAATATGTACGGTCAGGTTATTGGTATAACTTCTTCAAAATATGTAAGCTCAAGTTTTGAGGGACTGGGATTTGCAATAACAATAAATGACGCTCTTCCAATCATTGAAGAACTTATAGATACAGGCTTTGTCGGCGGACGTTTCAGAATAGGAATACAGCTTATTGATATGGCTTCTGAAGAAAAAATCATTATGATTGAAAGTGAACTCGGATTTGAAATCCCCGAAGACTTCGGAGGGGTTTATATCGACGCAATCAGTGAAGACTGCGATATCGCAAATACAGACCTCAAAGCCGGAGATTTCATTACTGAAATAGACGGTACGCCTATTATGACATACGATGAACTTTACGACAATATAAGCAGTAAATATGGTGCAGGCGATACAGTACCTGCAAAATGTGCACACGTCGAAAAGAACGGCAAAGTAACTTATTACGACATAAAATTCAAACTTATGGAAGATACTTCCGGAGATTATTAATTATGAAAAAAACAGAATTACTACAGAAAACAATTATTATTACTGTTTTGTTGCTCAGTGTAATATCGTTCCTTGTACTGCCGGAAAGCGTTGCGGTACAATGGGATTCTGACGGTGTAAGCAACCATATACCAAAGATAACAGCCGTATTGATTCCGCTTGTTATAAGTCTTTTCGGAATAGCTTCATGGAAATATTCTTCCGTACACTACAACGTCAATATAAAAACATCAGATAATTTACAGAAAATTCACTCTGTAATATGGGGAACAGTTTCACTTATCGGGATTATAATAAATATCCTGTTTATGATAATGAACGGCAAACCTTTTATTCTGTAAAATTTTTCGGACGTTTTGAATTTACGCCATTAACTCCTCCTACTGCTCCCGAAACAGTCAGTAGCAGGAGTTTTTTTATTCCGTTGAATTCTCCGACAAAAACAAATCCCAGTATCATTATTATAATATAAATTATCGTTCCGCACAAAATACCCTCTGCAAGTCCACGTTTACGACGGAATTTCCCACAGAAATAAGTGCTTACATAAGTACCGATAACCATTGCTATTATGGAAAAAACTTTTGATACACGCATATCACCAAGAATATAGTACATTACTGCTGACAATAATAATGATATGAAAAATATGAGTATAATTCCGGAAAAAACTGCTATTGTCATACTGGTTATACTGTTTGTCCATACGCTTTTACGATGACGACGCATAAAAAATAACCTCCGCACAGAAAATAATTGTTCACACAATTCTATGCGGAGGAATGTAATATTATTCTTCTTCAGATTCTTTCTTCTTTTTCTTAGGTTTCTTTTCGGATTCGTCCTCAATTACTCCGGCAGATGCAAGTGCAGTTTCTTTTTTCTTGGCTGTTGAAGCCCTTGCGGACTTCATACGCTCCTGAGCGGTAACATTTTCAGTAATAGCCCACGTTTTTATTCTGAGTTTGTGCCTTGCACCGCCTGTTTCAATAACAACGGTATCTTCACCGGTTGAAACGACTATTCCGACAATACCACCACCGGTTACAATTTCGTCGCCTACTTCAAGACTGTTCTGCATTTCCTTGAGTTCGTTGTCACGTTTTTTCTGAGGTCTAATCATCATAAAGTAAAGCAGTGCAAACATTATGATAAGCGGAAACACCAAAGTCCAGAACACTGAACCGGTTTCAGCCTGTACAGGAGTACCGGTGGAAGTTGTTGCAGGAGTTTCACCACTTGCAAAAGCCGTCATACCCATAGACATTGCAGTATACACCAGACCTGAAACTGCTGTTACAATACCAATAAATTTCTTTTTCATAATTATAAACTCTCCGTTCTTTTGAATATAATGGATATTATAACATATTTTTCTGTAAATTTCAAGTCATTCCGGTAAATTTTCCGTATAAACATTCTGCGTAAAAATTTTTTGAAGAAAGATTACATTTTTTTCCACATAATTACGTCATAATTGTATATATAGCCGTTTTTTGTGAAAGTTTTGCGAATACTCTTGATTTCTTCTGAAAAGGTGGTAAAATATAATTAGCACTCAGTTAATAAGAGTGCTAAGCCAAAGATTTTTTTATTACAGGAGGTATATATTATGTCTATCAGACCGTTACAGGACAGAGTAGTCCTCAGAATGACAGAGGCTGAAGAAAAAACTCAGGGCGGTATAATTCTTTCCGGCTCTGCAAAGGAAAAGCCGGAGGTTGCAGAAGTAATTGAAGTAGGTGCAGGCACTTCCGACGTTACTATGGAAGTTTCCAAAGGCGACAAGGTTCTCATCTCAAAGTACGCAGGCACTAACGTAAAACTTGACGGTGAAGAATACATCATCGTTAAAATGGAAGATATTCTCGCTGTTGTAGAATAATTCCGCTATTTCATAAAGGAGAATGATTTGTTATGGCTAAAGATATTAAATACGGCGAAGATGCAAGAAAGTCACTTCAGGCAGGTATTGACAAACTCGCTGATACAGTAAGAATCACTATGGGTCCTAAGGGCAGAAACGTTGTTCTTGACAAGAAATTCGGTGCTCCCCTCATCACAAATGACGGTGTTACAATCGCTAAGGACATCGAACTTGAGGACGCTTTCGAGAATATGGGCGCACAGCTTGTAAAGGAAGTGGCTACAAAGACAAACGACGCTGCCGGTGACGGTACAACTACAGCTACACTTCTCGCACAGACAATCGTGCGTGAGGGTATGAAAAATATAGCAGCAGGTGCTAATCCGATGATTCTTAAAAAGGGTATCGCAAAGGCTGTTGAAACTGCTGTAAAGTCCATCACTGAAAATTCAAAGGAAGTTTCCGGCAGTGAGGACATCGCAAGAGTAGGTACTGTTTCTTCTGCTGACGAAAATGTCGGTAAACTCATTGCCGAGGCTATGGAAAAAGTAACAGCTGACGGTGTTATAACAATCGAAGAAAGCAAGACCGCTGAAACTTATAGCGAAGTTGTAGAGGGTATGCAGTTTGACAGAGGTTATATTTCACCTTATATGGTAACTGATACCGACAAAATGGAAGCTGTTTATGACGATGCTTTTGTACTCATTACCGACAAGAAAATTTCTTCTATTCAGGAAATTCTTCCGCTCCTCGAACAGATTGTTAAAATGGGCAGAAAACTCGTTATTATCGCTGAGGACGTTGAGGGCGAAGCTCTTACAACAATTATCCTCAATAATCTCCGTGGCACATTCAAGGTTGCCGCTGTAAAAGCTCCCGGATTCGGCGACAGACGTAAGGAAATGCTTAAAGATATTGCAATCCTCACAGGCGGTGAAGTTATCACTTCTGAACTCGGTCTCGAACTCACAGATACACAGGTTAGTCAGCTTGGTCAGGCAAAGCAGATTGTTATTCAGAAAGAAAACACAATCATTGTTGACGGTGCAGGCGATAAAGAGGCTATAAAGTCAAGAATAAACCAGATTCGCTCAGCTATCGAAACAACTACTTCTGATTTCGACAGGGAAAAACTTCAGGAAAGACTTGCTAAACTTGCAGGCGGTGTTGCAGTTATCAAGGTAGGTGCTGCTACAGAAATCGAAATGAAAGAAAAGAAACTCCGCATTGAAGATGCTCTCGCTGCTACAAAGGCTGCTGTTGAAGAGGGTATCGTTGCAGGCGGTGGTACTGCATATATCAACGCTATTCCTGCTGTTGAAAAACTTCTCCCGTCACTTGACGGCGACGAAAAAACAGGTGCTAAAATCATTCTTAAGGCTCTTGAAGCTCCTGTGCGTCAGATTGCTGAAAACGCAGGTCTTGAAGGAAGCGTAATCGTTGACAAAATCAGACGTTCACGCAAGGTTGGTTACGGTTTCGATGCTTACAAGGAAGTATACTGCGATATGATTCCTGCCGGTATCGTTGACCCGACCAAAGTTACACGTTCAGCACTTCAGAACGCCGCTTCCGTTTCCGCAATGGTACTCACTACTGAAAGCCTCGTTGCAGACATAAAGGAAGATGTTCCTCCTGCTCCTGCAATGCCTGCCGGTGGTATGTATTAATAGTAAATATAATAACAAACGTCCTGAGAAATCGGGACGTTTTTTTGTTGACTTTTTGAAAGTTCAATGATATAATTTATTTGTGGAGGCGATTTTATGAATTATTTGTCGGTACTGCTCGGTGGAGGTCTCGGAGCTGTTTTAAGGTACTGCATAAGTCAGATACCGTTAAAGAACAATTTTCCGTTTCTTACTTTGATTACAAATTTTACAGGAGCTTTTCTGATAGGAATGATTAACAGTTTCGCAATAAAAAAAGGACTGTCAGGAAATAAACTACTATTTCTGAAAACAGGTATTTGTGGTGGATTCACTACTTTTTCGACGTTCTCACTTGAAACTTTTAATTTAATAGAAAATCATCATATTATAATGGCGTTGGTCTATATATTTTTAAGTATAATATTGTGTCTTGTCGGTGTAATGCTCGGAATGGAGGTATAGAAATGAAAAAATTTGAAGTAAACCATACACCCTATTTTATGCGTGACATAGCTATAACTCTTTCGGTTGTATGGGTAATATTAATGTTTATAATATGTGTTACTATTATGTCAAAATTAATTGCTGTGTTTCTTTCACTCGCAATTCTTTTGATTATTATTGGTATCGGCTGTTATATTGAAAGCAGAAAAACCACTGTTGAATGTAATACTGAAAAAATAAAATGGAAATGGTGGTTTCTTGAATATACAGCGAATTTCAGTGACGTTGAATCCGTTCATTATACGATAGTTCACGAGCGTACACGTTACGGCTATAACAGACGTTTTGAAATAGTCTTTTATTTAAAAAACAGTACGGAATTAAGATTGAATGACCGTCTCGAATCAGATGACATTGACAACAGTATCAACGGAAACAACGATAATATCAGACTTATGCAATTATACAGGTTTATTGAAAACGTCTGTCCGGAAAAATGTTCGGGATTTGTAAAAAATGATACATATTAAAGGAGGTGTAAGAATGAAAAAATTTGAAGTAAACTACCTACCGCCCATTTGTAATGTAATAGCTACAATAGTTTACGTATTATGGTTTATATCTTTGTTTGTAATTGCTTCAATATGTGTGGATTTATCTACATCGAGAAATGAGAATGATATGAAATTAATAGCTACTTTTCTTCCTGTCGCAATTCTGATGATTATTATTCTTGTATTTAAGTGCTTTGAAAGTATACCAACAACTGTTGAATACGGTGCTGAAAAAGTCAACTGGAAATGGTTAAAGATTGAATATACAGTTAATTTCAGTGATGTTAAATCCGTCAATTATAAGATAATTCACCAGCGTACACGTTACGGCTATAATCACCGTTTTGAGATAGTTTTCAACCTTAAAAACGGTACAAAATTAAAATTAAGTGACCGTCTTGAATTAGAAGATATTGACAACGGTATAAACGGCATTACAGATGATATTAAACTTATGCAGTTATACAGGTTTATAGAAAAATTTTATCCTCAAAAGGCATCAGGATTTGTAAAGTCCGGTTATACATATTAAAGTAAGAAACGCAAAAAAACCGTTCCCCTTACGGAGAACGGTTATATTTATATATCTGCCAATCAAACGAGCTTTATAATAGCCATTTCAGCAGCGTCACCACGACGAGGACCGATTTTTACAATCTGTGTGTAACCGCCGTTTTTGTCAGCATACTTCGGGGAAATTTCGTCGAAAAGTTTCTTTGCGACTGATTCCTTTGTTACGTATGCGAATACCTGACGCTTGGAGTGCAGATTATTATTTTTACCGATAGTAATCATCTTTTCTGCTACAGCACGAACTTCCTTTGCTCTTGTAACGGTTGTTTCAATCTGACCGTTTTCAAGAAGGAAAGTTACCATGCCTCTGAGCATTGCTTTTCTATGGTCAGATGTTCTGCCCAGCTTTCTTGTACCCGGCATGTAATTCACTCCTTTTCATACAGTGCATAAACGCACAATTTATGGGTTTATTCCTCTTCTGAGGAAAGGTCAAAGCCAAGTGACTGGAGCTTCTCCTTCACCTCGTCAAAGGATTTCTTTCCAAGGTTTCTAACCTTCATCATTTCTTCCTCAGACTTGTTAATCAAATCGTCTACGGTATTAATTCCGGCACGCTTTAAGCAATTGAATGAACGTACCGACAAGTCCAAATCCTCAATAGTCATTTCAAGAATTTTTTCCTTACCCTTTTCGTCCTTTTCAACGAGAACATCAACCAGTACCGCTTCTTCAGAAAGGTCAACGAAAAGTTTCAGATGTTCATTGAGGAGATTAGCTGCCTGCGACAGAGCCTCTTTAGCGGAGATAGTACCGTCTGTCCATACTTCTATAGTGAGTTTGTCATAGTCAGTAACCTGACCGAGTCGGGTATCTTCAACGGTATAATTCACTTTGAGAACCGGAGTATAAATGCTGTCTACAGCAATTACATCAACAGGCATATTAATCTGTTTCTTGTTACGTTCAGCAGAAACATATCCCCTGCCCTTGTCGATAGTAATTTCCATAAAGAGTTTAGCGTCCTTGCCCAGAGTAGCAATGTGCATACCGGGGTCAAGAATATCCACTTCGGAATCAGCTTTTATATCGCTTGCTGTAATTTCGCATTCACCCTCTGCCTCTACGTACATTGTTTTAGGACCGTCTCCGTGAAGTTTAGCTGTAAGACCCTTGATGCTGAGGATTATTTCCGTAACGTCTTCCTTAACGCCCGGAATTGTTGACAATTCATGGTGAACCGTACCGTTCTTGCCCGAAAGCTTTACAGAAGTTACAGCCACACCCGGAAGTGAGGAGAGTAGCACACGCCTGAGGCTGTTTCCAAGTGTTATACCGTATCCACGCTCCAGCGGTGCTAAAACGAATTTGCCGTATTTGCCGTCACTTTTAAGCTCGACAATTTCTATATCAGGCTTATTGATTTTTTCCAGCATAAAAACCCTCCTGTTTCGCAATAACTGTTAAATTTAAGTTGTAATGAATCAAGCAATATGAATATTACTTTGAATACAACTCGACGATGAGGTGTGTAGAAACCTCGTAGTCAATATCCTCAGCTGAGGGAAGACGGTTTACAGTTGCTGAGAAGTCATCTTTCTTGGCATCAAGCCATATCGGAACAAGTCTGTCCTTAGTCTCTTCAACTGTTGCCTTGAATTTTTCGGAAGTTCTGTCTTTTTCACGGAGAGCGATAACGTCGCCGACCTTTACTCTGTATGAAGGAATGTTTACCTTCTGACCGTTTACTGTATAGTGACTGTGGACAACAAGCTGTCTTGCTTCACGTCTTGTGAGAGCGAGACCCATTCTGAATACAACGCTGTCAAGTCTTGATTCAAGGCAGGTAATGAGGTTGTCACCGGTCTTACCTTCCATCTTGGAAGCAATTTCAAAGTAATGCTCAAACTGCTTTTCGAGAACGCCATAGATGAACTTGAGCTTCTGCTTTTCCTTGAGCTGAAGACCATATTCAGAAATCTTCTTTCTGTTGTTAGCATTCTTGAAACGGATTGACTCTTTCTTTGAAACGCCCATTACTGCCGGACTGATGCCCAGATATCTGCATCTTTTGAGAATAGGTTCTTTCTGTACTGCCATTTTAAAACACCTCCTGTAAAATTAGACACGTCTTCTCTTCGGAGGACGGCATCCGTTGTGCGGAATCGGAGTAACATCTTTAATCATCTTTACTTCAAGACCAACTGTCTGAAGTGCTCTGATAGCAGCCTCACGTCCTGCACCAGGTCCTTTAACGTATACTTCAACGTTCTTGAGACCGTGTTCCATAGCAGCCTTAGCAGCTGTTTCAGCAGCAGTCTGAGCTGCGAAAGGAGTGGACTTCTTAGAACCTCTGAAACCGAGTTCACCGGCACTTGCCCATGAAATAGCGTTGCCTGCTGTATCGGTGATAGTTACGATTGTATTATTGAAAGTGGACTGGATATGAACTGAACCACTCTCGATATTTTTACGTTCTCTACGTCTTCTGATTGTAGAAACCTTTTTACCCTTCTGCTGTGCCAAAGCTCATACCTCCTTACTTCTTCTTGTTAGCGATAGTCTTTACAGGACCTTTGCGTGTTCTTGCATTTGTCTTGGTTCTCTGTCCTCTTACAGGGAGACCCTTTCTGTGACGAACACCTCTGTAACAACCAATCTCAACGAGTCTCTTGATATTGAGAGCAACTTCACGTCTGAGGTCACCCTCAACTGTGTAGTTAGCGTCAATATAGTCACGGAGTTTAGCAACATCTGTTTCAGCGAGGTCTTTAACTCTGATATCGGGGTTAATGCCTGTGTTGCTGAGTATATCTGTTGCAGTCTGACGACCGATTCCATAGATATAAGTCAAACCGATTTCGATTCTCTTATTCTTGGGAAGGTCAACACCAGCTATTCTTGCCATAAATTTATTTGCACCTCCAAATAATGCGTTTCGGGATTAACCCTGACGCTGCTTATGCTTAGGGTTTTCGCAGATTACCATGATTCTGCCTTTACGTTTAATAACCTTGCACTTTTCGCAAATAGGTTTTACTGAAGGTCTGACTTTCATTGAAAATACCTCCTTTAGCGGATAGCGGACCTGAAAACAAGTCCTTTATTACTTTACACGCCAGGTAATGCGACCTTTTGAAAGGTCATACGGTGACATCTCAAGTTTCACCTTGTCACCCGGCACGATTCTGATATAATTCATTCTGAGCTTGCCGGAAACATGGGCGAGAACCTCATGACCGTTTTCAAGCTGAACCTTAAACATTGCGTTAGGCAGAGCATCTGTAACAACGCCCTCAACCTCAATTACATCTTCCTTGGACACCCTCATAACCTCCTTTACTCTTCTTCTGCAAGCTGTCTGAGCAGATTTCTGAGTTTTTTATCAGTTATATTATCGTTAAGATTTATCATACTGTCTGTCGGGCATATATGCTTTACGTTCTTCCTCTTGTGCGAGGAGAGTTTACGGGATTTACCGTCTGCAATAAAGCAATATCCGCCCTGAATATCGGTCACAGCGAATAATTTACCGCTGTCTCTTCCGGCGGTAGCCCTTACAACCGAGCCTTTGTTTAACTTCACAATGGTTTCCCTCCGTCAGGGTGCTGTCAGAATGACGGGACCGTCAGGAGTTATTGCGATAGCGTGTTCAAAGTGAGCCGATAATGAACCACTTGCCGTTTTAACAGTCCAGCCGTCTTTCATGACTTTCACATCATCACCTCTGACATTAATCATTGGTTCAATGCAGATAGTCATTCCTGCAACGAGTCTCGGACCGTGACCGGCACGTCCCCAGTTCGGAATTTCGGGAGATTCGTGAACTTCCCTTCCGATACCGTGACCGCAGTAATTTCTTACGATTCCGTAGCCTCGTGAAGCACAATAGACCTCTACAGCATGAGAAATATCTCCGACTCTTGCGCCAACCTGAGCCTGAGCAATACCTTCATAAAGTGACTGCTCTGTAACTTCAAGCAATGCCTTTGCTTCATCAGAAATTTTGCCGACTGGGAAGGTCCAGCAACTGTCACCGTTGAAGCCCTTGTAAGCCGCACCGGTGTCAATACTTACTATGTCACCTTCTTCAAGTCTGCGATTTGCTTTCGGTATACCGTGAATTACTTCATCGTTAACCGAAATACAGGCGTTTGCCGGAAAACCGTACAAACCTTTGAAACAGGATTTACAGCCATGTCTAGCGAAATAATCGCCAATCAGCTTATCAACGTCAAGTGTTGACATACCTGCTTTTAATCTTTCACCCGCATAGCGTAATGCGTCGCCGGTAATTTTTCCGGCTTCACGCATTATAGCTAATTCGGACTTTGATTTAATGGTTATACTCATCAGTTAACTCCTACTGCTGAAAGAGTCAATTTTGAGGTATCAGCAACTTCTTCCTGTCCGATAACAGTCTGAAGTTTGCCCTGCTTCTCGTAGTAGTCCTTGAGAGGAGCAGTTTTTTCGTGATATGTTGCAAGTCTGTCAAGAACAACTTCCGGCTGGTCGTCTTTACGGACGATTGTTTTGTCTCCGCACTTGTCGCAGACACCCTCAACCTTTGAAGGTTTGTATTCGACATGATAGGAAGCTCCGCAACCCTGACATACTCTTCTGCCTGAAACTCTCTGCTTGATTGTTTCGTCAGGAACATGGATTTCGATAACCTTGTCAATCTGAATGCCCATAGCATCAAGAGCTTCTGCCTGCGGAACTGTTCTCGGGAAACCGTCAAGGATAAAACCATTCTTACAGTCATCTTCAGCAATTCTGTCCTTAAGAATACCGATTACAATATCGTCAGAAACGAGTGCACCAGCGTCCATAGCTTCTTTAGCCTTGAGACCGTATTCAGTACCGTTCTTTACAGCTTCACGGAGAATGTTGCCTGTTGAAATCTGAGGGATATTCAGAGCTTCAGAAACGACTTCAGCCTGAGTACCCTTGCCTGCACCAGGTGCGCCTAAAAAGATAAGATTCATATATTCTGCCCCTCCTTACTTTAAGAATCCCTTGTGATGTCTCATCATCATGTGAGATTCCATTGTACGTGTTGTTTCAAGTGCAACGCTTACAGCAATAAGAATTGTAGTACCGCCCATTGAAAGCGTTGCAAGCTGTGAATCAGCAATAGAAATGAATATCGGAATTATAGCGATAATTCCAAGGAAAAATGCACCGACCAGTGTAATCTTTGAAAGTACTCTCTGAATGTAATCAGCGGTAGGTTTACCAGGTCTGATACCAGGGATACCGCCGTTTGCCTGTCTGAGATTGTTAGCCATCTCAACCGGATTATACTGAATTGATACATAGAAATAGTTGAATGCGATAATAAGCAGGAAGTAAATTACTGCATATGACCAGCTACGTGTGCTGAAGAAGTGACAGAAGTGATAGTAGAAACCACTTGTCTTTGTTACAGGTTTGAAAAGCTGTATTGTAGACGGAAGTGACATAAATGACATTGCAAAGATGATAGGCATAACACCACTCATACATACTTTAATCGGAATATGTGTTTTCTGTCCGCCGTACTGTTTTCTTCCTACAACACGTTTAGCATACTGTATCGGGATTCTTCTTTCGGACTCGTTCATAAATACAACGAAACCTATTTCAAAAATCATGAATACAATGTAGCCGAGTGAAACGAATAAATACTTGCTTGGTTCTTGCATTGTAAGTCTGACAAGAAGTCCTGCGTCGGTTGGGAATCTTGCTGCTATACCTGCAAAAAGGATAATTGAAATACCGTTGCCGATACCTTTTTCACTTACACGGTTGCCCATCCATACTACCAGTAAAGCACCGGCAACGAAACAGGCTATTATTACGGAAGCGGAGAAGTACATCTGCCAGCCCTCAGTATATTTGACAGCGTTTACACCGTCAACGTTCATCTGTTTAAGAGTTACATAGTAAGCAAATGACATGAACACCGCAAGTGCCATTGATACGACTGACGTTATTTTTTCGATTTTCTTACGCCCCTCTTCACCCTCGTCACGCAGTCGTTCCAACGGCGGAAGTGCATAAGTTAATAGTTGCATTATAATCGACGCATTGATAAACGGAGTAATCGACAGGGAGAATATAGTAGCCTTTGAGAGACCGCCACCCGTCATAGTATTCAGATATTCAAGGAAGTTACCTGTACCCTCTGTATTCATTTTAACCCATGATGCAACAACATCCTGATTAAGAAACGGTACGGTAACAGCACTTCCGAATCTGAATATGATAATCATGAGTAATGTGTAAAGGAGTTTCTTACGGATTTCCGGAACTCCCCAAGCCTTTTTCAGGGTCTGAAACACAATTACATCACCTCTGCCTTCCCGCCAGCCTTTTCGATTTTTTCGATAGCGCTCTGTGAGAATTTAGCAGCCTTTACAGTTAATTTTGCAGTAAGTTCACCGTTGCCGAGAATCTTAACGCCGTCATTGACTTTCTTTACAAGTCCTGAAGCAACGAGAAGCTCTGTATCAACAACAGTATCGTCTTTGAACTTGTTAAGGTCGGAAACGTTTACAACAGCATACTTTGTAGCAAATATGTTGTTAAATCCTCTCTTAGGGATACGTCTTGCAAGGGGCATCTGTCCGCCTTCAAAACCTATTCTTACACCACCGCCGGAACGTGCGTTCTGACCTTTGTGACCCTTACCTGCTGTTTTGCCGTTACCTGAACCGTGACCTCTGCCGATACGCTTAGAGACCTTATTGGAATCAGGTGCAGGAGTTAATTCGTGAATTTTCATGCTTTTTGCACCTCCTTGTTTTTACGCTTCTGTAACCTCAATGAGGTGTGAAATCTTGTTGATTTTGCCTGCGGTCTGAGCATTATCGGGCTGAACAGTTACGTCGCCGATTTTTCTGAGACCGAGAGACTCAGCAGTAGCAATCTGGTCTTTCTTTCTGCCGATGAGGCTCTTAACGAGCTTGATTTCCTTTGCCATAAGTTACTGCCTCCTTAGCCTAAAATTTCCTTAATAGTCTTGCCTCTCTTTACAGCAACTTCCTTAGCAGAAGTGCATGATGTAAGACCATTAATTGTAGCTCTTACAACGTTGCAAGGATTGTTGGAACGAAGTGACTTTGTTCTGATATCCTTTATACCTGCAACTTCAATTACTGCACGGACAGGACCACCAGCGATAACACCAGTACCAGGTGCTGCCGGTTTCATAAGAACTCTGCCTGCACCGAATGCACCGACGATTTCATGAGGAATTGTAGTTCCCTTAAGCGGAATCTTAACAAGGTTTTTCTTAGCATCTTCAATACCCTTGCGGATAGCGTCCGGAACTTCGCCGGACTTGCCGAGACCGAAACCTACTGTACCGTTACCGTCACCGACTACAACGAGTGCGGAGAACTTCATGATACGACCGCCCTTAACAGTCTTTGATACACGGTTGATAGAAACAACTCTTTCAACGAGTTCAGGAGCCTGTGTTTCAATATTTGCCATTGTTTTACCTCCCTCTTAGAAGTTTAAGCCGTTTTCACGAGCGCCGTCAGCGAGTTCCTTAACACGTCCGTGATAGAGATAACCGCCTCTGTCGAAAACAACTTCTGTAATGCCCTTGTCAGTAGCATTCTTAGCAATCATTTCGCCGACCTTGCGAGCACCTTCAACGTTACCGCCGTTGCCCTCAAAGCCCTTATCCATGCTTGATGCGGAAGCAAGAGTAACGCCGTTCACGTCGTCAATAAGCTGAGCATAGATATGCTTTGATGAACGGAACACATTGAGACGGGGACGTTCAGCAGTACCGGAGATTTTTGCACGTACTCTGCGATGTCTCTTTAATCTTGCCTTATTGCTGTCGAATTTCTTAATCATAGCAATTTGCTCCTTTTAATTACTTCTTGCCCTTACCGGACTTACCTTCCTTGCGGATGATACGTTCACCGGCGTATCTGATACCCTTGCCCTTATATGGCTCAGGTGGACGTTTTTCACGTATTTCAGCTGCAAACTGACCTACAGCCTGTTTATCGATACCGCTTACAACGATTCTGTTCGGCTGAGGAACGTCGAGCTTGATAGCGTCTGTTTCCTCAATAACAACGGGGTGTGAGAAGCCGAGACTGAGATTTACTTTAGTACCCTGCTTAGCTGCACGGTAACCAACACCTTCGATTTCGAGAGTTTTGGAATATCCGTTTGTTACACCCTCAACCATGTTAGCGATGAGTGTTCTTGTAAGACCGTGAAGTGAACGGTGTTTCTTGTCGTCACTTGGTCTTGTAACAGTTACAGTACCCTCAGCAACTTCAATGCCGAGTTCTGTGCTGAACTGTCTTGTAAGTTCGCCCTTAGGTCCCTTTACAGTGATAAGGTTGTTTTCGTTCTTAACCTCTACACCTGCGGGAACTGTAACAGGCATTCTGCCGATTCTTGACATAAAATAGTTCCTCCTTACCAGATGTATGCGAGAACTTCACCGCCGACATTAAGCTCTCTTGCTTTCTTGTCGGTAACGATTCCCTTTGAAGTTGAAACGATTGCGATGCCCAGACCTTTTCTTACCTTTGGCATATCTGCACAGCTTGAATAGATACGCAGACCGGGCTTTGAAACTCTTCTGAGTCCTGTAATAACCGGTGACTTGTTGTCGCCGTACTTGAGCGTGATTCTGATAACACCCTGCTTACCGTCCTCAATGAGTTTGAAGTCCTTTACATAGCCCTCGTCAACGAGAATCTGTGTAATGTCCTTCTTAACTCTTGAAGCGGGAACGTCAACTGTGGCGTGCTTTGCAGTATTCGCATTGCGAATTCTTGTTAATAAATCTGCTATTGTATCAGTGATTTGCATGCCGAATGACCTCCTTCTTGTATTTTACCAGCTTGCCTTTTTAACGCCCGGTATCTGACCGTCGTGAGCAAGTTCTCTGAAACAGATACGGCAGATGCCGAATTTTCTGAGATATGCGTGCGGTCTGCCACAAATCTTGCATCTGTTGTATGCTCTTGTGGAATACTTGGGAGTTCTCTGCTGCTTGTTAATCATTGCCTTCTTAGCCATTTCAAAACCTCCCTGATTACTTGATGAACGGAGCGCCCAGAAGTGTGAGGAGCTCTTTAGCCTCTTCATCAGTTTTAGCAGTAGTGATGAAGTTAATGTCCATACCTCTTACCTTATCGATTTTATCGTATTCGATTTCGGGGAAGATGAGCTGTTCCTTGATACCTGTGGAATAGTTGCCCTTGCCGTCGAAGGAATTTCCGTTGATACCTCTGAAGTCACGAACACGGGGGAAAGCTACGTTGAAAAGCTTATCTACGAATTCGTACATTTTTTCACTTCTGAGAGTAACCTTTACACCGATAGGCATTCCCTCACGGAGTTTGAAGTTAGCTACAGACTTCTTAGCTCTGCACACTATCGGCTTCTGACCTGTGATAGCAGCAAGGTCTGTCATGATAGCGTCGATAACCTTAGCGTTATCTCTTGCTTCACCAGCACCGACGTTGATAACAACCTTGTCGAGTTTCGGAATCTGCATAACGCTCTTGTAGCCGAACTTCTTCATAAGTGCAGGAGCAACGTCGCTAACGTAATAATCCTTTAATCTTGCCATTGTCGTTTCTCCTTTATATTATTCAAAAGACTTACCGCACTTCTTGCAAGCACGGAGCTTTTTGCCGTCTTCGATAACGTGACCAACCCTTGTGGGCTTACCGCATTCAGGGCAAACAAGCTGAACCTTTGAAGCATAAACAGGAGCTTCAGTTCTTACGATTCCGCCCTTTTCACCCATTCTTGTAGGCTTGATGTGCTTGGTAATCATGTTGATACCCTCAACGATTACCTTACCTTCCTTGGGGCTTACTTCAAGAACCTTGCCGGTCTTTCTGTCGCCCTTACCGTTGAACTTATCCTCATACTTACCAGTGAGGAGGATAACAGTGTCACCGGTTTTAACGTGTACTTTGCTCATAATCGAATGACACCTCCATTAAAGAACTTCCGGAGCAAGGCTGAGGATTTTAGTATATTCCTTTTCACGTAATTCCTTGGCAACTGGTCCAAAGATACGGGTGCCTTTCGGGTTCTTGTCTTCCTTGATAATAACAGCAGCGTTCTCATCGAAACGGATATAAGTACCGTCCTCACGTCTGAGACCTTTTGCTGAACGAACGATAACTGCCTTTACAACATCGCCCTTTTTTACAACGCCTCCGGGTGTTGCCTTCTTAACGGAAGCAACTACTACGTCACCGATATTTGCATATCTACGGCGAGTACCTCCCAGAACTCTGATACACATAAGCTCCTTAGCACCTGTGTTATCAGCGACTTTGAGATAAGTCTGCATCTGTATCACAGCGAGTTCCTCCTTTCAAGCATAAAGCTTATATAAAAATTACTTAGCCTTTTCAATGATGGTTGTTACACGCCATCTCTTGTCCTTGGAAAGCGGACGTGTCTCCATAACTTCAACACGGTCGCCGATTCTGCACTCATTCATTTCATCATGAGCCTTGAGCTTGACGGTACGCTTGATGATTTTCTTATAAAGCGGGTGTTTAACGTTATCAACGATAGCAACTACGACGGTCTTATCCATCTTATCGCTTACAACCTTACCTACTCTTGTTTTTCTAAGGTTTCTCTCAGTAGACATAGCTAAATCCTCCCTTTCTTACTGCACTGCGTTAAGCTGTGTTTTCACACGTGCAATATCTTTTTTTACAGCCTTTAAACGTGCTGTATTGTCAAGCTGGTTGATAGCGTGCTGAAAGCGGAGCGCAAAAAGCTCTTCTTTCAGACTGGTGAGTTTCTCATTCAGCTCTTCAACAGACATTTCTCTGATTTCTGATGCTTTCATTACTGCTCCACCTCCTGCTCTGCTTTAGTAACGAACTTGCACTTGATAGGGAGCTTGTGCATAGCGAGACGCATAGCTTCCCTTGCGGTTTCTTCCGGAACTCCCTTGATTTCAAAGAGAACTCTGCCGGGCTTGACAACTGCAACCCAGTATTCCGGTGAACCTTTACCTGAACCCATTCGGGTTTCAGCAGGCTTTTCAGTGATTGGCTTGTCAGGGAAAATCTTAATCCATACCTGACCGCCTCTCTTTATATAACGTGTCATAGCGATACGGGCTGACTCAATCTGATTGGAAGTAATCCAAGCAGGTTCGAGAGCCTGAAGACCGAAATCACCATAAGTCACCTTATTGCCTCTGTAAGCCTTACCCTTAAGACGTCCTCTGTGGACTCTGCGGTACTTAACTCTTTTTGGAAGAAGCATTACTGGTTACCTCCTTCTCTTCTTGAATCACGGTTGAAATTTCTTCCGCCACGTCTGTTGCCGTCACGTCTGTCATCACGGCGACGACGGTCATTGTTTCTGGAATCATTCTTTCTTTCAACCTTTTCTCTCTTTTCAGCGGCCTTAGCAGCATCGCCCTTGAGAACTTCGCCCTTGTAAACCCATACCTTCACGCCGATTTTACCGTAAGTTGTATCAGCTTCAGCGAAACCATAGTCAATGTCAGCACGGATTGTCTGAAGCGGAATAGTACCCTCGTGATAGCTTTCGCTTCTTGCGATTTCAGCACCAGCAAGTCTGCCGGAAACCTTAACCTTGATACCCTTTGCACCGAGACGCATTGTTCTGCCGATTGACTGTTTCATAGCACGTCTGAAAGAAACTCTGTTCTCGAGGTCGAGAGCGATTTTTTCAGCGACGAGCTGAGCGTCCATATCAGGCTGTTTAACTTCGATGATGTTAATGAAAACCTGTTTCTTCATCATCTTTTCAAGCTGTGTTCTGAGCTTTTCGATTTCTGCACCGCCTCTGCCGATAACAATACCAGGCTTAGCGCAGTGAATGTGGATTCTTACCTTGTCGGCGAAACGCTCGATTTCGATTCTGGGAACACCAGCAGCATATAAATTCTTCTTAATGAAGTTACGAACGTTGTAATCTTCTACGAGGTTACAGCCGAACTCTGCCTTATTGGCATACCAGCGAGAATCCCAATCCTTAATAACGCCGACACGAAGACCGTGCGGATTAACCTTCTGTCCCATTAATCAGACCTCCTTGGGATTATTCTTTTTCTTTAAGAACAACTGTGATGTGTGATGTTCTCTTTAAGATTCTGTATGCTCTGCCCTGAGCTCTTGGCATGATTCTCTTCATGATAGGACCAGGTGTTACAAAACACTCTGAAATCACGAGATTATCCTTGTCCATACTGAAATTGTTTTCAGCATTTGCCTGAGCGGACTTTACAAGCTTAGCAACGATAGGACTTGCAGCCTTCGGAGTCAAATCCAAAGTAGCCAAAGCAATATCAACAGGCTTGTTTCTGATAAGGTCGAGAACAATCTGTACTTTTCTTGGTGATATACGAGCATTTCTTAAATAAGCTCTTGCTTCCATCTGAACTCCTCCTTCCGCTTATTTCTTACCGTTGTTTGATGTTTTTGAACCGGCATGACCCTTGTAGGTTCTTGTAGGTGCAAATTCACCGAGCTTGTGACCAACCATATCTTCTGTCACATAAACCGGAACGTGCTTACGTCCGTCATGAACAGCGAATGTGTGACCTACGAAATCAGGGAAAATAGTTGAAGAACGGCTCCAAGTCTTAAGAACCTTTTTTTCGCCTGCTTCGTTCATAGCAATAACTCTCTTAAGGAGAACTTCCTGCACATAAGGACCTTTTTTAATACTTCTACTCATGAATAAGTTCCTCCTTTCAGATTATTTACCATTACGACGTTTTACAATGAACTTGTCAGTTCTGTGGTGAGCCTTACGTGTCTTGTAACCGAGAGCGGGTTTGCCCCAAGGTGTTACAGGTCCGGGACGACCAACAGGTGACTTACCTTCACCACCACCGTGTGGGTGGTCACAAGGGTTCATTACAGAACCACGTACAGTAGGTCTCCAGCCCATGTTACGAACTCTACCAGCTTTACCGTAGTTAACGTTTTCATGGTCGATATTTGAAACCTGACCGATAGCTGCCTTGCAGTTAATCGGAACTTTTCTCATTTCGCCAGAGGGAAGTCTTACGAGAGCGTAAGTTTCTTCTTTACCCATAAGCTGTGCCTGATTTCCTGCACTTCTTACAAGCTGTGCACCCTTTCCGGGATAAAGCTCGATAGCGTGAATGAATGTACCAACAGGAATGTCAGCAAGCTTGAGAGCGTTACCGGGCTTGATATCTGCCTCAGAACCTGATTCAATCTTGTCACCAACTTTAAGACCGTTAGGAGCAAGAATGTATCTCTTTTCGCCGTCCTCATACTGAACGAGAGCGATAAATGCACTTCTGTTTGGGTCATATTCGAGTGTAAGAACTGTAGCGATTACATTGTCCTTATCACGCTTGAAATCTATAACACGGTACTTTCTTCTGTTACCGCCACCTCTGTGACGAACTGTAATTCTGCCGTAGCTGTTTCTTCCCGACTTCTTCTTCATAGGTTCGAGAAGACTTTTTTCCGGCTCAACCTTTGACAAAACCGAATAGTCAGTAACAGTCATCTGACGTCTCGAAGGTGTCGTAGGCTTGTAGCTTTTAATAGCCATTTGTTTCACTCCTTAAAAAATGCGTTTTTTGCGGGAGCATTACTCCCATACTGTAGGTTTAAATCAATTAAACCATGCCCTCGAAGAACTCGATAGCCTTAGAGCCTTCAGTGAGAGTAACGATAGCTTTCTTCCATGAAGAAGTCATGCCCTCGTATCTTCCAACTCTCTTGAGCTTGCCCTTTACGTTTATAGTAGTAACCTTTGCAACCTGAACGCCGAAAAGTGTTTCAACAGCCTTTTTGATTTCAGACTTGTTAGCGTTCTTAGCTACCTTAAAGGTATATTTTCCTACCTGAAGATTATCCATACTTCTTTCAGTGATAACGGGCTTGAGAATGATATCCTGCGGTGTGTTCATTATGCGTATACCTCCTCAATTTTTCCTACTGCATTCTTTACAACAATGAACTTGTCATAGTTGAGAATGTCGTATACATTAAGAGTGTTTACAGCAGCGGTCTTTACACCCGGAATGTTTGCTGCACTCTTGATAACCTTTGAATCTGCCTCAGCAGTAACGATAAGAGCCTTGCCCTCAACGCCGAGTGCCTTGAGCATTTCAACAACAGTCTTTGTCTTGTAGCTGTCGAGAGTGAGAGCGTCAAGAACAATGAGATTATTGTCAAGAACCTTTGTGGAAAGTGCAGACTTCATAGCAAGTCTTCTTACTTTCTTGTTAAGGGAATAGCCGTAATCTCTTGGCTTAGGTCCGAGAGCAACACCGCCGTGTGTCCACTGAGGAGCCCTTGTTGAACCCTGTCTTGCATGACCTGTTCCCTTTTGTCTCCAAGGCTTTCTGCCACCACCGCTTACTTCTGTTCTTGTAAGAGTGGACTGTGTACCCTGTCTCTGATTAGCGAGGTAGTTAACAACCATAGCGTGCATAACAGCCTCGTTTGGAGTAATTCCGAAAACATTGTCGTTAAGCTCTGTTTCGGAAACCTGCTTACCTGTCATATCAAATACTGAAACTGTTGACATATCTGTTTCCTCCTTCCTTAAGCCTTAACGCTGTCTACGATATAGACAATACCGCCCTTAGGACCAGGGATAGCACCCTTGATAGCGATAAGATTGTTTTCAGTGTCTATTTTAACGATTTCGAGATTCTGAACAGTAACCTGTTCTGCACCCATGTGACCAGCCATGCCCTTACCCTTATAAATTCTTGAAGGTGAGGAACAAGCACCCATTGAGCCAGCCTGTCTGTGTACAGGACCAGTACCGTGAGTTTCCTTTAATCTGTGCTGATTATGACGCTTGATAGCACCTGCGAAACCTTTACCCTTGCTGATACCTACAACGTCAACAGCTTCACCCACTGCAAAAGAATCAGCTTTTACAAGGTCGCCTACATTGAGAGCATCGCAATCGTCAAGTCTGAATTCCTTGAGAGTCTTCTTGCAAGCAACATCTGCCTTGTCGAAATGACCTTTCATAGGCTTGTTGACTCTCTGAACTTTAACGTCGCCGTAGCCGAGCTGAAGAGCGTTGTAACCGTCATTTTCAACGGTTTTCTTCTGAACTACAACACAAGGACCGGCTTCTACAACTGTTACAGGAACAACTTTTCCTGCTTCGTCGAAAATCTGTGTCATACCGATTTTCTTTCCGATAATGCCTTTCTGCATTTCAATTTCCTCCTGAATGGTTATTGGTTGAATAAATCAACTTGACCGGCGGAATACCGCCATTCCGTTTTCCCGAAACGGTAATTCGCAAAGCGTAACGGAATTACTTAACTTCCATAACAACATCTACGCCAGCAGGGATTTCAAGTTTATCAAGAGCAGCAGTTGTCTTTTCAGTAGGACGAAGAACATCTACAAGTCTCTTGTGAGTTCTCATTTCAAACTGCTCACGGCTGTCCTTATACTTGTGAACGGCACGGAGAATAGTAACAACTTCCTTATCAGTAGGGAGCGGTATAGGTCCTGAAACTCTTGCACCACTTCTCTTAGCTGCTTCTACGATTTTAGCTGCTGCAATGTCAACAGTAGCGTGGTCGTAACCCTTAATCTTGAATCTGATTTTTTCATTGACTGCCATTTTTTTCGCCTCCTTGAATAAAATTACGGGGGCGGAGAAACACCTCTCTTTTGAGACTTCACACGTGACCGTGTGTTTCACGCATTTCCTGACAAAAAAACCGAAAAACAAAATATGTTTTCCGGCAATCAGGAATTTAAAGCACAAAACGCTGTAGATACGTAAATATAAGCATACGCATACTACAAAGCACAAACAGTGTTCAATATCCCAATCGTCCGGTTTCAAATCGGACATACTCCACAGAAATTACCCGACAAACCGTCGGCAACCTCCTGCTTCTCCGCATATCTTCTTGCAGTCTGATGTACTAACTGCACATCCAACGTAAGCTATTATATCATACTTTTCCGGATAATGCAACCTTTTCAGAAAAAAAATTCCGGAAATATAGTAAATTTTTTGTTTATAAAATAATAAATTTAACTGTACTTGTGAATTGCAAAGAAAATTCCCTCACTGTCAGCAAGGGAAATTTTTGTTATTCATTTATATCTGTTTCCATAAGATATGCCCTCAACCTGATTATTGATTTTTTAATAAGAACCGAACATATATTATAGAGATTATGAATAATCAGTCCGCACAATAATGAATAAAAGAAATTCTTTCCGATTATTTCCATAGAGTGTAACCACCTGTCATATATTACCGGATATTTCTGATTGAAAGCAACATAATATTTCGCATCAAAAACATAGGAAATAAGATAGGTTGCAAGAGTTGCACTGCCCACCTGTCTGAGAATTAATTTAACCCATTTATTTCTTGTAGTAATATCAAAAAGCAACAAAAAAATAAATAATGTCATCAGATACACCGGATAAGAACCATAATCATTGAAATGATATGAAGTAAAAATCTGTTTCCCCTCTATATTTGCGACCGACTGCTTATATGTACTCCACGTAATAAAACACGTAACAATCACCAGTCCCGACAGCATAAGAAGTTTATTTCTTAAATTACGCTTAGGGGGATATTCACGGATATAAGCTCCGGTGAAATAATATGCAAGATACCAGCCGGAACTCATATAGTTTGGTAAAGGTCTGATTTGATTTGTGCTGTCAAAACCTAAAAACAGACTTCTTGCAAAAACAGTAAACACCACAACAAGAAAAACAAAAATCATACGTTTATTTTTGGTTTCAAGTGCCTTGAAAGTGATGTTAAGAAACGGTATAAAAATAAAAAGTGATATATAATAGTTTACATACCATGCATAAGTTGCGTGACTGAACTCAAAAAAACCTTTCATAACTGTCCACGGGTCACTGAAATCCATATTGTATGTTTTCTGCTTGAATTTCATACATATTACACTGACTACAAAATATATTACGACTATTTTTACTAATTTGAGATAATATTTTGCTGTAAATTTTTTATTTTTCATAAGGTAGCCTGTAGAAATCATAAACAGCGGTACACACGTATATGAAATCCATCTGAACATAACAGGCAGTATATACTTTGTGCCTGTTATAGAATCATAATACATACCGTCGTGGAGATATGTGTGAATACAAACTACCATAAATACAGCAAGAATCTTTACAATATCAATTCCTGCATAGTAAGGTTTTTTCTTTTTTCGTGATTTTCTGAGTGTTTCATTTTCTGCTGGTCGGGGCTGAATAACGTTTCCCCTTGTTAACGGCGGACCTGTGTCATAAATAACCTGATTTCTTTCCAGTACGCCCGATTGTTCATTATCCAAAATTCAAGTACCTCCAATTTCATATAACAATACGTCAGTTAAGACGATATTATTATACACCAGTACAGAATTAATGTCAATCTTTTTTAATCAGGGCATATTTTCGTGAAAAAAGGAAAAATCTATCTTTATCAGTTGCTTGCCATTAAAAAATATGCCCCGATTAAAACCCCTTTCATAAAAGAGTCGTTTAAGAAAACATATTCTCTCACATATTTCCGAAAAATTTTTCAAAACGTGATTATGCACAAAGTAAACCGGAATTATTTGTGCATAACAGCAAATCGCAAAGTCAATATATTCCATTGACTTGACATAAACTGATATTCGTGCTAAACTTTTTTCTGTAAAGAGCTTGGAAATATCAGCGAATACACTATAATAAAAAGGAGAATTTTTATAATGTCAGATTCAAAAATCCCATACAAAATATATCTGGAAGAAAGCGAAATGCCTAAACAGTGGTACAATGTCCGTGCAGATATGGAAAAGAAACCTGCTCCGCTTCTCAATCCTGCAACAAACAAGCCTATGACTGCTGAAGAACTTTCACACGTTTTCTGTGATGAACTCGTTAAACAGGAACTCAATGAAACAGACCGCTATATTGATATTCCGGAAGAAATTCAGGAATTTTATAAGATGTACCGTCCGTCACCGCTTGTAAGGGCTTACTGTCTTGAAAAGAAACTCGATACTCCTGCAAAAATCTATTACAAATTCGAGGGAAACAACACAAGCGGAAGTCACAAATTAAATTCCGCTATCGCTCAGGCTTACTACGCTAAAAAACAAGGTCTTAAAGGCGTTACTACTGAAACAGGTGCAGGACAGTGGGGTACAGCACTTTCAATGGCTTGCTCTTACTTTGACCTCGACTGCAAAGTATATATGGTTAAGTGTTCATATGAACAGAAACCTTTCCGTCGTGAAGTTATGAGAACTTACGGAGCAAACGTTACTCCGTCACCGTCAACAACTACTGAAGTAGGAAGAAAAATCCTTGCGGAATTTCCAGATACAAACGGAAGTCTCGGCTGTGCTATCTCGGAAGCCGTTGAATCCGCTACTTCTCAGGAAGGTTACAGATACGTTCTCGGAAGTGTTCTCTCTCAAGTACTCTTACACCAGTCAGTAATCGGTATGGAATCAAAAATCGCTATGGAAAAATATGGTATAAAACCCGATATTATTATAGGCTGTGCCGGAGGCGGTTCAAATCTCGGCGGACTTATTTCACCATTCATGGGCGAAAAACTCCGTGGCGAAAAAGACTACAGATTCATTGCCGTTGAACCTGCTTCCTGTCCGAGCCTTACAAGAGGTGTGTACGCTTACGACTTCTGCGATACAGGAAAAGTTTGTCCGTTACAGAAAATGTACACCCTCGGAAGTGGTTTCATGCCGTCCGCAAACCATGCAGGCGGTCTCCGTTATCACGGAATGAGTGCTGTTCTTTCTGAACTCTACGATCAAGGTCTTATGGAAGCGGTTTCCGTTGAACAGACGGCAGTATTCGAGGCAGCACAGCAGTTTGCAAGAGTAGAGGGAATTTTACCTGCTCCCGAAAGCAGTCACGCTATAAAGTGTGCTATCGACGAGGCTATGAAGTGCAAAGAAACAGGCGAGGAAAAAACTATTCTCTTTGGACTTACCGGAACAGGTTACTTTGATATGTACGCTTATGGTGCTTACAACGACGGCAGAATGAGTGACTATATCCCGACTGACGAAGAACTTCAGAAATCTTTTGACACACTCCCGAAAATTGACTGATATATATAACCATTCCGCACTGACTTTAAAAAGCCGGTGCGGTTTTAATTTCAGTATTTTTCACGTGTACGGGCAATTTTTTCCTCACTACGTTTTATGAGGTTCAGCAGAGATGAAGAATATTGTGCATAGTCTTTTTGCAGAGTTGAAGTTGTAAGGTACAATGTATCAAAATTATTTACACAGTCGTTACCGTCAAGGGCGATACCACTTGATGCGGCTTTTATATTGGATTCGCTCATTGCTACAATAGCGTTTGCACTGTCATTTGCGGTTACTTTAGGAATACGGAAAAGTTTCTGGTCGTTGTGAGGGTTTGCGTTGTAAACTATACGGAAAAGTTTATAGACGGTAAGCATTAAATATGTAGACACTTCTTTTATAAGAGTAATACTGTTTGCTTTCTGTGCAAGACTGAAAAGAAGGCTGATTGAATTATTTATAATACGTCGGTTGAAATTTATAATTTCCGGTGAGGGCATTTTGAGTTTGTTGTTTCCGTCGTCGTCGGGAATGTCCTCGATAGTTATATTTTTTCCACCAGGTTCGGGAGTTCTTCCGAGAAGATAGTCGCACGAAACATTATAGTAATCCGCAATCTTCACAAGGAAGTTGAGACCACATTCACGTATACCCTTTTCATAATGAGATAACAAAGCCTGAGATATTCCCAAATCACTTGCCGCCTGTTTCTGACTTATATGTCTTTCCTTACGCTGAAGCGTGATTATTCTTGCAAAATCTGAATTCATTAAATTTTCCTCCTAAAAAATCTTTGTATAATACTTATTATAATACATTCTGTATAATATGTAAACATGGGAAAATATGAAATAATTCCTGCCGATTTGACATTTTTTTCATTATATTTGCCATAAGTGAAAAAATAGTATGTATTATTTAGGCATTTTGTACATATAACGGGCAGAAATCTAACCATATTAACATTATTTTCAATTAAAAAGCTATTACATAGTTTGTTGTTTTAACTGTATATTATGATGTTTATGCTTGACAAAAAAATTTTAAAACAGTATAATAAATTATAAATGTCATGAAAGGACTGAAAATATGAAAGGTTACAGAATAAGCGTTCTGCGACACGGAATGACAGACGCTAACGAAAAAGGCATTTACATCGGAAAAACTGATTTACCGCTTTCGTCTAAAGGTGCTTCTGAAATTGCATCAAAAATGGACGAATTTGATTATCCGACTGTCCACAAGGTTTATAGTTCACCTCTGAAAAGATGTACTGAAACGGCTGAAATACTTTTTCCGGAAACAGATATTACAATTATTGATGACTTACGTGAGCTTGATTTCGGGGATTTCGAGAATAAAAGCGTTGAACAGCTGATTAACATTCCCGAATACAAGAAATGGCTCAGAGGTGGAAAAGATACACGTCCTCCGAATGGTGAAAGCCTTGAGGAAATGACTGCACGTACTTACAAGGCAATCCACAACATTATCATTGATATGATGAACGAGAGTATAACTCATAGTGCGGTGATTACTCACTCAGGAATAATATCAAATATGCTGTCGTGTTTCGGGCTTCCGAAATATGACCCACAAATACTTAATGCACCATTCGGAGAAGGTTTTGACATTATTGTCACCGCTCAGATGTGGCTGAATTCTCAGGCGTTTGAAATATTAGGTTACTGTCCATACAATAAAGTGCCGGAGGAATTTCTTGCAACAGACTGAATATTTTTCCGTAAATGGCACATAATACCTCTGAATACGTCCGGAGGTGCATTTTCTATGAAATTACGGGAACTTATCAGATATTCAAAAACCTTACTTAAAAACAAACGCATAAGTACAATGATTATATGTCTGTTGCCATTTCTGCCGGAAATATTTTTCCGTTTTACAGAAGCAACAGTATATAGTTTACTGCTGTATTTCGGAGATATGAAACCTCTTTCACTTTTCAGCGGTGAAAATCCTCTGCAAGTCACAATTGCAGTTTTCAGTTTTATACTCAGATTATTTACAACCGCTCCGCTGATTTACATTTCTGCTTTCAGACTATGCGAAATCTGTTACGACAGCTCACGTAAAAGTTTCACGCCTGTTTCTGAAATACTCATTAACGGCAGGAATTTCAGGAGAAGTCTTGCTGTATCATTGTGGACTGAATTTATTGGACTGATTGCACTTATACCGGCAGGAGTGGCAGGGATAACAGCTTATTATTTCATTATGAATACAGATGATGTATTTGTTATCGTACAGACAATTGTGTTGACTATAGTATCGCTGTTTTTGTGGTTGAATGTAAGGATTACTCTTTTTGCAGTACCTTTTTTAATGGCACATTTTCCGCACAAAAGCGTTTTCAAACTTGTTTTCCACTCTTTCAAATTTATGCGTGGACGACGTACTGATATATTAAAGTTATTCATAGTATATTCTTTTCCTTTGCTGACCTTAATCTCAGCACCATACTTTCTGCCTGAAATGATGACGGCTTTCGCACTCAGTATATCAATTTATGTAAGGGAGGACGACTATTCTGAAAGAATTAAAATTAACTGTAACTTCAATAAGTCCGATAATACTTCAAAAGTTCCTCACAGAAAAAGGCGTTTCACGGCGTTTGCTGACCAGACTGAAGCGTCAGGATTCGGGAATAACCTGTAACGGAAAAACTATCCGCAGTATTGACACTGTAAAAAACGGAGATATTATTATACTGAAAACAGAGGATAACAGTTTCCTTGAACCAAATCCATTGCTGAATGTCCCGATAGTATTTGAAAATGACAATCTTGTGATTTTCAATAAGTCAGGCGGTATGCCTGTACACCCCTCTGTAAGACATCAGGGTGATACTCTGGGAAATTTCTTTTCAGCGTTGTATCCGGAAATGACTTTCCGTGCGGTCAACCGTCTTGACAAAGACACCTCCGGACTTGTCGTCATTGCCAAAAACGCTTTTTCTGCAAACCTTTTACAGAATTCGTGCAGAAAAGTATATTTTGCAATAGTACACGGAGTAACGGACGTTTCCGGCACTGTCAACGCTCCCATAGCACGTGAAAAGGAATCAATAATATTACGTTGCGTACGTGCAAACGGTCAGCAGGCTATAACGCATTACAGACGTATTGCACACAACGAAAAATATTCCCTGCTTGAAATACATCTTGAAACAGGTCGTACACATCAGATAAGAGTGCATATGTCGCATATCGGACACGCTCTTGCCGGTGACGACCTTTACGGCGGAAACCGTGAGGATATTTCAAGACAGGCTCTGCATTGCGGAATAATTACTTTCACAGAACCTTTGACAAACGAAATTATTACAGTAAAATCGGATTTTCCCGACGATATTAAAAACTTAATGAACGGAGAATTATAAAATGGAAAAAATAGCAAGTTTTCAGGTAGACCACACAAAATTCGGTGTCGGTATGTACATATCAAGAGTTGACGGTGATATTGTTACTTATGATGTCAGAATGGTACGTCCAAACGGAGGAAACTATATTTCTAATCCGTCACTGCATACTATCGAACACATTTTCGCAACCTATGCAAGAAATTCTGAATATGGAAAAAATATAATATATGTAGGACCTATGGGTTGCAGAACAGGATTCTATCTTCTTACAAGGGGAATTTCCCACGAAAATGCTATAAAACTCGTCCGTGATTCTTATCAGTATATTGCGGACTTTGAGGGCGAAATAATGGGCTGTTCTGCTGTTGAGTGCGGAAACTATCTCGAACATGATTTACAGTCAGCTAAAAAAGACGTTCTTCCGTTACTGGAAAAACTCAAAGAATATACTGTTGAAATGCTTGATTATTCGTGGCATTACGGAAAAGAAATCAGATAAATTATTCATGTAAAAAACAGCGTATCTCTTTATGAAATACGCTGTTTATTTATTTTCTTATAATAAGAAGTTTGTTTTCGCCTTTCTGAAACTCATAGTTTGTCTTAACAATTTCAATATTATAATTGTTTTCAAAGTAACTGATAACATCAGTAAACAATGATGTTTTATTTGCGTCAAGGTCAACTATAGGAAATATTCTTATTTCCTTGCAAACCCTAAGCATTTCTGTTATTGCACTTATATGAAATTCATACCCTAAAGATGTATACATAAGCAGAAAATGTGAACTAAGTCCGATATTAAAATAGTTGTCATTATATGAAAGTTTTTCGGGAAGTGAATGGCAGATATATCTATTTTCTGATTTGCCTTTTTCATAGTCCGATAAAAACAACCTCATAGCAGACATACGTAAATTTTCAAGTTCGTCTAAATTTCTGATATTTTTCCAGATATAGTTATCTATGTTTTCTTTCATCTGTTGCATAACTGTAATGCGTACTTCTTCAATACGTTTACTTATTTCTTCCTTTGAAAACTGATAAACAGGGTCAAAAGAAATAACATTATAACCTTTTTCCGTTGCTTCACGGTTAAAACTTGCAGGACCGTCACCAAAACCAGCGATTTTTCCTGAAAAGTCGTCACTTGTAAGATTGAACATACTTACATATTCACTGAAATTCCTACCCCATGGTACGACATTTTCCAATTCAAACGCCATAAATATATCTCCTTATAAATTACAAAACAGACGGACTTTTTCAAGTCCGTCATTTCTTTATTTATTCAATAGTAATCGGTTCGCCTCTGCTGACTACCTCACCGTTTGCACCTGTTTCAACCGGAGTAAGAACATATCCGCCGTTATTCTGTTGAGACATCATTTCTTCATAGTATGCCTTAAAATCAAATTCTGTAAATTCGTCAACTTTTTTCAGATAAATTTCTGTGTTTCCGTCAATATTAGTAAGCTGTTCTCCGTCAAGATTATATATAACAGAACTGCCGTTAGAGCCTTTCACTTCAACCTGATTTTCGCCGATAACTTCCCACTGATAAGTTACAGGATTTTCAGTGTTGCTTGCTGTCACAAGGGAATCAGGAAGTCCTATCGTACCATTCTCAAGAAAATCATACTGAAATACCGCATATGCCGGAAGCCCCTGCAAATCAGTAAGTTCCTGACCGTTGGCAACAAGTTTACTACATTCCCACTTCCCGAAAAAAGCTGTTTTTTCAGCATCATCAGCAATATATTCGTTGATTTCTGACTGTGTATCGCTTTCTTCGGACATCTGCTCCGTGTTTTCTTCTGAAATATTTCCTGATTCTTCGTTTTCTGCAACAGACTGACTTTCGGTCTCAGAATTTTCTTTTTTGTCTCCGCAAGAGCCAAAAGCACATACCATAGTTGTACACGCAACCAAAAGTGCAAATAACTTTTTCATAACTTAACCTCGTAAATTATTCAACTTCAGGAGCAACTGATTCATCTGATTCACCGTCTGTATTTTCGGAAGTTTCTTCCTCATCTAATACTGATTCACTTTCAGAAGTTTCTTCCTCGTCAATACCTGATTCGCTGTCTGATGTATCGCCAACGCCGTCAAGCTGGAAATCATTCATAAAACTCTCAAAGTCAAAAGGTGTGAACTCGTCAACTCTTGCAAGATAAAGCTGTTCGTCATAGCCCTCCTCAGTACCTATAAGGTAATCGCCTGAAAGAGCAAGTAACATTGCATTGTCATTAGGGTCAATAATTGCAATCTCAGTATCGCTTACAACACCCCACGTATAAGTTACAGCAGATTCGGAATCACTGAGTTCTGCAACAGCTTCTGCCATCATAGCAGTACCGTCTTCATTTATTTCAAGCTGGAATACTGCATAAAGCGGTAAGCCCATAAGGTCGGTCAGTTCTTCGCCCTCAATAACGAGTTTTTCACATTCCCATTTACCAAGAAAAGCCGTTTTGTCAGCATCTTCGATAAATTCGTAAGTTGTCTTTTCTATGGTCGGGATTTCGTTTTCTGTTTCTTCTTCGTCTTCTGTAGTATCTTCTTCAGTTGCTTCTTCAGTTGTTTTTTCAGTTGTTTCTTCTTCGGATTCTTCTTCCGGAGCGGATTCAGATACGCTTGATTCAGAAACGGAAGATTCGTCTTTGTTGCTGTCTGATTTTTTGTCACCGCATGATGCAAAAGCACAGGTAATAGTTGTGCAGGCAATTAAAAGTGCAAGTAATTTTTTCATAATTTGTTATCTCCTTTATAATAAGACGTTTTTATAAACGTTTTTTTAATTTAATCCATAAGACTTATCTAATTGGTAAAACTCGTCAAAGTCAACAGGTATAAACTCATCGACTTTTTCAAGATAAATCTCTGTTTCGCCGTTCAAAGTGTGTGCCTTGTATATCAGATAATCTTTACTATCTGTATTGTATATACGATAATCTCCACTCATATCAACCAGCATATTCTCAGTAACTCCATAGCCGTCGAATTTTATTGTATTTTCGTCAACATATTCCCATGAATAAAGAGAATCGGGTTCATTAATTCCGGCAGGAATTTCACCTAACGATACAACACCATTTTCTTTAAGTTCAAACTGATAAAACTCAGGTATAATATCATCAGTAATTTTTTTACCGTTTTTGTCAACAGCATACTCACCCTGCCACTTTCCGACAAATGCTGAAACTTCGTCCTGTTCCGTTTCTGATTCAGTAGTTTCCGTTTCAGAATTATACGGCACAAACTCGTCAACCTTTGCAAGATAAATTTCTTTATAGTCTGAATAAATAAGATATTTGCCGTCGAAAGACAAATTTATATCTTCTTCACTTCCGGAATAATGTAACGTTATTGTCTCTGAATCGGCAACTTCCCACGTATAATCACCTTTGTCATGTATTTCCGCAAGAAATTCACCAAATGACAAAGTACCGTCCTCATTAAATTCAAACTGGCACAACATCGGTATATCATCGTCAATCAATTTTTCGCCGTTTTCGTCAACCACATATTCGCCTTGCCACTTTCCGACAAACTGCTTTATAGCTGAATTTTCAGTTTCTTCGGATTCTTTCGGCGTGAACTCGTCAACCTTGACAAGTGAAACAGTAATTTTATTCTCAGTGCAGACAAGGTAATCACCGTTCATAGTAAAGAAGACAATATTTCCGTTATCGTCAACAAGTTCTATTTCAGTTTCGCTGACCATTCCCCATTTATAAGTTACTGGCTTTTCAGAACCGCTTATTTCAACACCTGAAATAACTGCTGTATAGTCGTCACATATTTCAAGCTGACATATTTCCACAAGAGGCTCGCTCATAAGATACGATTTATTTTGGCTGACCGTGAGTTTTTTGACTTCCCATTTTCCTATGAACGCTGTTGGGTCTGCATTGATATATTCGTGAGTTGTTTTTTCAGTAGTTTCTTCTTCAAAAGAATAAGGCGTAAACTCGTCAACTTTTTCAAGATACAATATATCATCATTTTCTTTACCCACAAGATAATCGCCATCAAGTGTAAGTATATTTATATCTCTGTCGTCTTCGCTGTCAAAAAACTCAATTTCGTTACTTTTTGAAGTACGATTCCACTTCCACGAATTTTCATTACCGGCAATTTTAGCAGTAGTTTCACCCAGTTTTACAGAACCGTCCTCACAAAATTCAAACTGATACAACGCATACACCGGAATATCGACAAATATATCCGATTCTTTGCCGTCCTCTATGATTTTAACGCCCTGCCACTTTCCGACAAAAGCTGAAACTTCATTCTGTTCTGTTTCTGTTGTGGATTCTGCAACTGTTTCAGTAGATGATGTGGGGAGTTCGTCCGCCGGAACGTCCTGTCCGCACGAAACACACGTTATACTCAAACAAGCTATAAGTAAAGATAATAATTTTTTCATGTACGTTCCTTTCAGTTTCAGACGGATATTCCTGTATTGTTATATATTATACCACGAACTGAAACCAAAGTAAATTGATATTTCGGAAACTTTTACGGTAAATTTAAAATGTTTATTATTCAATATGCACAAAAAATGTATATAAAATTTGTTATAAGTCCCGAAATCACATTACAAGTCCGGAATGTTCTATACCTGCGGTGAAATATTTCTGTAAAAACACATACATAACAAGTAACGGAGTTATCGAAATAAGACATCCTGCCTCTTTCCATACTATCTGCTCACGCTGACTAATCTGCACTTCCGCTGAACCAAACAGATTTTTTTTCAGTTCGTTGTCGAGGTTTTCAAGGACAAGTGCAAGAGTTTTTGTATTCCTGAAAAACACTGAGCTTGTGTAATAATCATTCCAGTATATCACCATCGAAAACAAAAAAACTGTCAGTACAGCCGGTAAAGCGTTAGGGAGCATTATTTCTACAAATGTCCGCAAAGGTGAACAACCGTCAATATATGCGGAATCTTCCAATTCTTTCGGCAGACCTCTGAAAAACTGTCTGAATATCAGAATCATCAGTCCTGATTTAAGACCGTTTGCAGTGACAGCCGGAAGATACATTGTAAACATACTGTCAATGAGATTTACACGAAACATACCTGCTCCGAAATTCATAAACTGAGTGTACAAAGGAAGCGATATTACCTGCTGAGGAACAAGTATCATCATTATTACAAACGCAAACAGAAATTTTTTTCCAAAAAAATCAAACCTTGCAAATCCGTAACCAGTCACCGCACACGAAATCACCTGTACAACTGAACACCCTACATTAAGAAACAAAGTATTTTTCAGTGTGTTTCCGAAATCCATAGCTTTTACGGTATCTTTTATAACGTCAAGTGTAAAGTGTTTCGGTAACCACATTACAGAGGGGTCATTCATATCAGCACTTTCACGAAACGCACAGCTTACCATATATATAATCGGATACATTATTATAAATCCGACTCCTATGAGTATTATTCCCCGAAAAAATGCCCATATTTTTTCCGGTAACTTATTCATAATAATCTTCCTTTCCGTTGAATAAAAAGCTGAATATACCGATTACAAGCATAATGATAACAAAGTATATCCACGACATAGCAGAAGCCTCACCGAATGCCCATTGATTACGCATAACCCCGATACGTTCCATAACTTTATTGAGTGGATTTGTGAAAGTATCAATAACTGTAAATATTACGTTTGCTAATATGAAAGGCTTTATATATGGGATTGTTATTTTCCAGAAGTACTCCCAAGCCGTTGCACCGTCAATCCTTGACGCTTCACGGACGGAAACAGGTATTCCCTGTAACGCCGACAGAAATAACAGAATCTGTATACCGCTGTTCCACACTATCCCGAAAATATTGTCAGCAACAGCAGAAATCAGATTATTAAATTTGTCGCTTATTCCGTACACTCCTATGAACTCAAGAAATTCACCTATCAAATCAGTTGAAAACATCGTAGAAAACTGTTCTGTAGAATTGTTTCCTGAAGAACTTATATCACCGGTGATAATCTTATACACAGAACCCGTGACAATTATTACAGGAAGAAAGAAGACAGCTCTTGCCAAAGTACGCCCCTTGAAATTCTGATTAAGTACCACCGCAATAAACATTGAAAATATAATTATAAGCGGAGTTTTCCATAGTGTTTCAAGAAGCATATCCGTAAGATATTCTGTATATTTTTCATCCTCAGTGAGAACCTTTATATATTGGTCAAATCCTACCCATTCGGTAATAGTCTTTCCGGAATCTATAGTCACTTCACTGAATGAGTACACCAAAGACTTTACAAGCGGTATCACAAAAAATACAACTGTTCCTACAATCCACAACGAAATAAATCCGTAACCATAAAGTGATTTTCTTTTTGAATATGCAATTTTTCTTTTTTCTTTCAATGAAAATCACCTCAGTTTAATAATTTCATTATTGAACGTTATAGTTTTTTCAGTAAAATCAGCCTTGATTACCGTACCGTCAGAATATTCCGCTGTAACAATATTTCCGGAATCCTCAACCCTGTAATCAGATATAGTCGCATTGCTTACCGACCGTAGCAACGGCGAAATTTTATCATAATGTTCCTTAATAGTTTCCGTCCAGTAACCAGCGTTTGCATAATACAGACTGCTATATTCTGTATCTTTGATAGTATCTGTATCACCTGAAATAAGTTCATAATATAGATTGCTTCCGGTAACTGCTGACATCATCAGCATATAGTCAATATCCGTACTTGAATTTACAGCTGTAGATGTATATGGAATCAGTCCGTGTATTACAATCTGAAAAAAAGGTACATCACTGTCAAAAATATCATATCTGCTTGAATTTAAAGGTACATTTATAATGTGTTTCACGTACGGCAGAGAATAAGCGTTTGCACCGTCCGCAAGTATATCAACATCAGTTTCCGACAGACTTTTTACTATATTTTCCATAGCACGAAAACGTGTAGTCTTATTTTTTCCGTAATCTCCATACAGTACGGAAGTTGTTTTCCCGAAAGATATTCCCCTGAAATCTGCTCCTGAATAATTTTTACTAAGTTTTCCGATAACTTTCCCGAAATCTTCCGGAGATAATAGGTAACGTTTTTTTCTGTAACCGTCTGGCGTACCATAAACTATATCATAATCCGGAATTTTCGCATATACTCCGGAAACTCTCACAGCTCCTGAAATGTTTCCGAAAGCCGAATAATATTCAATATTTTCAGTGATAGGGTAAAACTCATAATTATTATTTTTAATATAGTCCCTGAGTTTTCGGAAATCTTTCTTTCCTCCCAGTACAGAAGACGGTTTCGCAGTAGTATCAGTTTTATTTTTTATACTTTTGTCCGTCCAGTTGCAATAGGAAACAACTACATTTTCAGCATTGATATTTTTCAGAATATTTTCCGCTTCACTGTAACCTGTAATAGACTGTTTCTTCATAACAGGTATTCCGAAAAATGATTTTTTCTTTTCCGTACCACCATAGAAATTAATATACAACGGCGAATAATTTTCCTTTGTGACAGGTTTCAGATTGCATTTATCTGTAAGGTACTTCCTGTAAATTTCCGCAACGTCAACATATGATAAATTTTTTTCCGAAATAGGATAGTACAATATTTCAATATCTCCGGAATCAATTCCGCCGTTCTCAAAAACCGTGAGACGTTCTGTCGTGTTTCCCGACATATAGTAAGTATCAGTGTTCCGCAGAACAAAGGAAAAATTACAGGTATTATATCCGCCGGATTGTTCTGAAACTTCCGCATTAATAAAAGCATTTGAATCACCCTTTGAAGCAATCGCAAGCATAGCATTATTTTCACGGACTATTGCATACACTGGAAAATAAATCTGTTCTGTAACAGAAGTCTTTTTTTCAGGTACTGCTGTTAAGTCGTCGCCGTAAATTTTCCGCCTGTAAGTACTTCCGTATTTTCCGTTATTGAAATTTATCAATGCACCGCTACCGTCCGGAATGATAAAATATCCGTCTTCCGTACTGTCTGAAGCTCCGAAACCTCCTAAAACAGTTATTTCAGTAGCAACGTCTGTACGATTCTTTTCGACAATTTCCGACGTTTTCAGACTTGCTTTCATATGGTCTTTTTCAAGAGTATAGTCTATATAAAAGTGAAATCCATAACTTCCATAATCATAGTCAATCCTTATTCCGTTTTCAATGTCAGTAACTCCTGTTGTACAGGCAGGACTTCCTGAACGCAAATAATTGTTGTCTGTACGTTTTTCGGTTTCACCATACCTCAGTACTGCCGATGACTTAAGATTTTCAACTGCAACTGGTGACAGTTCTGTTTTACTGAAGTCCTCATCAGGCGACGACCACCATATATAACCGTCTTTCTTGTCCTGCAAACCAAATATCGCTGTTTCATCATAAACAAGTAATTTATAGTTTTCGTTTTCTGCAACAGTCCGTAATTCCGTACAGTGCGAAAATTCTCCGGTTTGATAGTCCTGAATGACCGTACTTCCTGAATAGCCTGCTCCGGAAACCGTCACCGAAAAAACAGTAAATATCATCACTAAAAAAATTTTTATAATTTTCATATCTCATACCCTGAATCTGTAAATAATTTCTGTAAAGATAGTAGAAACAAAAATCCATATCTGTTGTAAAAGCACTATGAACAATATCAGAAGTATAAGCATTATGAACATTGCTACAACAGTAAGAAATATCGCTGTAAAAGTTTTTTTCAATGAATACTGATGTACAGCTTTTATTGCAGAAAATATCATAATAATACTCCATACTGTTCCGACCGTTTCGATAAGTTCCATTAAAACATATTCGTCTCTTACCATAAAATGCGAAAGAATAACGTTTATATACATCTGCACAACATACGGTATAATCGAATATGCACTATAAATACAAATATTTTTAATAGTTCCCTCTCCGTCCAGCAAGGTACACACTGACCAGTTGCCGATAGTCCACACTGCAAATAAAACTATACTTTTTATAAAGTAGGGAATTATATTGAAAGTTCTGTCATAATCTGCCACAAACTGAAATCCGTACAATCTGTCAATTGCTATTGTCCCGAAAAAAAACAATGCTATTATTATAAAAGCTGTTTTCAGTGAACCTGCTTTTTGCCACCGCATATCCTCAAAACTTTCAAAGGGGTGTCTGACAGTATATTTAATCCATTTTTTCTTTCCGGAAACCACTTTTTTCTTGTATTTATTTCTGAATAATATAATCAAAGTAACAGCTATAACAGTCAAAAATATCTTTCCGGCATTGGCTTTCAGAAAAACGCTTCTGTATTCTTCAAAAGCCTTGTTGTAAAGTTCGGAGTTATCAGCAAGTTCTGAGTACTTCATTGCGGATTTATAATCTCCGTTCCTTAGCAACGCATAAGCAACACCGTTATAAGCATAACTGTAATTGCTGTCATATTTCAGTATTTCATACCACAAGTCAAGGGCTTCAGAATAATATCCCGAATTATATAAATCAACGGCTTTATGTACCGTCACACCGAAATCTGTTTCCGAAAAAACAGTTATATTATTCTTTTTGGAATCAAGAACGTATATATTACCGTTAGCGGTCTCAATAGCAGACGGCTTTTCAAAACCTCCCGACTGTCCGGAAATATTCCCCATAACAAAAAGCAATTTACATTCCTTATCGTACTGAAAAATATGACCTGTTTCCGAATCAATACAGTTTATATTGCCGTTTTCAGAAACGTCAATATCACATATCGAAGGCTTACTGTAACCGGTAGTATTGTGTTTTGGTTCATAATCTCCGAAATGCAGTTTCCTGTCAGTGAAAATATTTTTTCCTGAATAATTTAATTTTTTGATAATGTCAACCGTCTTTTCAGAATTTTCAGTACAGGTATAAATAAACTCACCGTCAGTATCGAAATTATTTATTCCTGTCGGAATATTACGTATGCGACGTGATTTTTTCTTCTCAGAAACAAAATAATTCCTGATTGTCACAAAACTCATTTCTGAACGGTTTGCACCGTAAAAACCTATAAATTCACCTTGCTTACTGAACATTGCACAACCTGTTGTTATGTTGTTGAGGACAGTATATATATTTCCTGCTTTGTCCGCAAGAATTGCAGACGGCTGAAAAGTCTTATTCTGGTCATAAATTTCAGAAACAGGTTTTTTAATTTCCGAAATAACTTCCGAATTAAAATCCGCAACAATTATTCTGTTATTCTGAGTATCAGAAATATATATAAATTCTTCCGAAACAAACACTCCCTTAGGCTGATTCAGGCTTGTCTCCGAACCGTCAGGCATTACGAATTTATCATATATTTCAACCATGCTTTCAAGTTCACTGTCAATAACGACTATTCTGTTGTTTCCGGTATCTGCTATATAGAAGTTTTCACCACTGAAAAAAATGTCTTTTGGTTCACTGAAACCGTACGAAAAAATTTTCTGTACAGTGTACCCTGCCTGAGACGGCAGAGCATCTCCGAAATTATCATAGTTATAGGAAATATACGGCATTGCATTAACAGGAAGTCCGACTGAAATATTTATCAGTATCACAAACAGTATAAGAAATCTTTTCACTGCACCACTCCTTTAATCCTTAATACCGGAATATGCCATAGTTTCAATTATACGTCCCTGTGCAAATGTAAACACTACAACAGGCGGTACAAGCATAAATACAGCACCTGCCATTGCAACACCTGCACGAGCCATTCCTGCGGAAGAAATCTGATTTATAACTGTCGGCAACGTCTTGTATTCCTCGTGAAAAACAAACGCTCCCGACTGCATATTCCACGACGACTGAAATGCAAATATCATCAGTGTCATCAGAGCAGGCTTTTGATTCGGAATTACTATCTGCCAGCATATCCGGAAAAGTCCTGCACCGTCCATTTTTGCAGACTCTATTATTGAATCAGGTAACTGACTTATTGATTGTTTCATAAGAAAAAGTCCCATAGGTGAAGCTACCGACGGCAGTATAAGTGCATAAAGACTGTCAGTTAAATCAAGTTTGTTTATAACTATGTACTGCATTATATAAATGACGTTACTCTGATACAGTAACGATATTACTATTATGTTGTTTATGATTTTATTTCCGGCAAAACGGCATTTTGCGAGTACAAAAGCAGACATTGATATAACAATACATTGCAGAAATGTTATAGAAAGTGTTACAGTAAGACTGTTGAAAACATATCTTGAAAAAGGTACTCTGTTCTGTCTCATTACCTCAAACATATCACTGAAATTTTTTAAAGTCGGCTGAAGTACATAAGGTGCAGGCGGAAACACAAATAATTCCTCAACAGGTTTCAGCGACATAACAACAGTAAGATACACCGGAAAAAACATAAATATTCCCAGTATTGCAAGAAACACAAATATCATCATTGTACCGGACTGTTTCCGTCCTGCCATTCCTGACGAAATTTTAATTTTATTTTTTTCGGACATTTTTCTAAAATTCCTCTCAGTCCGTATTTTTTCCTAAAAAGTGATTGACCAGTCTGTTGACAGCGTACATAAAAAGAAAAAGTATCATACATATTGCGGAAGCGTACCCCATTTCATAACGCACCCAGCCGTAATCATAAGCGTGTGTCATAACCGTATGTGCTTTGTAGTCGGTACTCGGAAAACCTGTTATATTCTGTATAACTGTTCCTGCTGTAAAGGAGCTTACTATCTGCATTACAGAAGCAAACATTAAATGAGGTTTCATTGAGGGAATGACTATATATACAAGTTCCTGCCAGCGATTTTTTATCCCCTCAATCGCACCGACTTCATACATTGAACGGTCTATACCTTGCAATCCTGCACGTATCGCAAGAAATCCTGCTCCCAGTGACAGCCACAACTGTACTATAATTGCCGTACTGAGAACATAATTTCCGTCCGTAAGCCATTGGACAGGAGACGTTATAATACCCGCACTTATTAAAAGAGAATTTATATAACCGTTCATATCGCCACTGAAAATTACTTTCCATACGCTGTAAACATTAGCCATTGACGGTATGTAAAATATCAATGTAAAAAATGTGGCGAATTTCTTTGGCATTGAGTTTATCAGCCACGCAACAAGAAAACACAATACAAAACTTACAATTCCTGTAAAAAATGCAAATATCAAAGTTACCCTGACGGACTTCATGAAAATCTTGTCTGACAGAAACAACGAAATATAATTTGAAAGTCCTATAAATTCGGGTTTCTGTACCATATTGAAATCCGTGAAACTAACCGGTACTGACATTATAACAGGAATTACAGTAAACGTCACAAACAGTATCATAAACGGTAACAGCATTAAATAACAGTCTCTGTTTTTTCTGAGTTCAGAAAATATTTTTTTCAGCAAAATATAACACTCCTATTCCCTGAGACTTTCGTTTTTCCGGAAAATCTCATCATTTATATCACGGTTATACCATAACAGTGTGTCACGAGGATTCTCCTTTTCGTTGACGACCTCACGGAAAGCGTTCATTATATTTCTTGTAACCGAATACGACGACGGCATTACAGGAATTTCAGAAAGTTCGTCACGCTGTGCGAAAAGTCTTTGCAGTTCGTTTTCAGACCACGATAATTTTTTCAGAGCCTCAGTATTTGCCGTACTCAATCTGCCCATAGTTCCGAGTAAACCCTCTGTCTGATTTCCGAAACGAACCTGAGTTTCCGCACTTGTAAACCATTTTATATATTCCCACGCATCATTTATATTTTCTGTTTTTCTGAAAATAACAGCTCCCGAAACGTTGGAGTTTGTAGCGTGTGAAATTTTTCCGTTATTGTCGGTTGCAGGAACAGGACAGAAATTCCAAAGACCTTTTATTTCCGGTGCAACTTCTGTAAGCTGATTGAAAAAAGAATAGTCGGCAATCACAAGAGGATATTCACCTGTACGGAAACGACTGAACGCATCGTATGACTGTTCAAAACTGTATTTGGTGTAAAAATCTGTCCACTGTTCAAAGGCTTCAATGGCTTTCACTTCGTCAAATGTTGACCTGGCTTTTTCAGGTGTGTAGTAGTTGAGACCCTTTTGCAACATAAGCATAGCAAAAGTATGTCCTGTTTCTGTGGACGGTGAAACGTCCGTTGACGGAAGAACAAGTCCGACAGACATATAATTCCTTTGTATTGCAGGAAGCATATTCATTAAATCTTCCCAAGTTTCCGGCGGTGAAGTGTAGCCGAATTCTGAAAGAATATCCGTCCGGTAAAACAGCATAGGGAAATTCTGAGTTATCGGAAGTCCATATACTCCGCTGCTATATTTGTAATGTGTCATTGCGTTTTCCTGAAAACGTTCTGTAATATCCTGATAGTCCGAAAATTCCGAAACGTCAACAAGCAAGTCACGCATTGCAAGATTGACAGGATATTCTCCACCAAGAAACAACGCTATATCAGGAGCTTTTCCGGCAAGCGACGCTTCAATTATACCACCTGTCACAAGATTCACTGAAACAGGTATTCCTGTTTCACTGATAAAACCGTCCGTCAGTTCTTTCACGACCTGTGCCTGCTCACGTCCGATATTGACCCATACTTCGAGAGATTTTTTTCCAGAAATATCCGATAGTGTGGAGTAGTCCTCAAAAAACGAACCGAAAAAAGATTTTACAGCAAACCATACTTTTTTTAAAAAATTTTCCTTACAGTCCGTAAACTTAACGCTTTCCGTTGCAAACTCTATATAGTCTATTTCAAGAGGCTGATTTCTGTATTCCCTCGACCATGCGGAAACAGATGTTAAACTTTCCCTTATTTGTACAAGATACTGCGGTATCTTAAGAGGTTTTTTTATGCACTTGTCCAAAATAACGGTCATATTCTGAATGACGGACGCTTCTGAACCTTTACTATCTGAAATACTTTCTATACCATACTGAATATCTTTTAATTCTGTCGAAATACGTTGCAAACCGTCCAATAATTTCGGAATTTTTTCGTGTACATAATAATCGGTGTACTTGTCGGGAGAAGTACCAGTAATCATAAGAATTTTTCTGTAATAGCCGTTGAGTTCAGAAACAACATCGTCCAGTTGTCTTATATAACCGCCTATCTCACCGGCAATACATTCCATTGTAAAATAATGGTCGCAATCTGCCGTAAGCCATATATAAATATTCTCTCCGTTGTACTCCGGTGAAAGAACGTCCCATTTTTTGTTGTACCGAAATTTTACCTGACTTAATTCTTCACAGGGGACTTTTCCGTCAATATATATACGGCGTTCTGAACTGAATCCTCTCATCTGATTCTGACGGTACTTTATGCCGATTTTATACCAACCGTCTTGTTTTATGTCCTCTTTTTTTATAACCCACGTCGTCCACTGCAAAGCCTTTTTCCAGTTTACAGCTCCGAAAGTATTATATACTATTTTTACAGGGTCTGACGGCGAAACATTATAATCTGAGTTGGCACAAGTCGGAAAAAGCGTTCTGTCTGATTTGTAGACCGCACTTTCACCCTCTATTCTGAAAATATTTTCCGGTGAAGTAATATCCGCTCCCGAAATATATTCCTGATATGTAGGAAGTTTTTCGGGATTGTACAGCCGGAAACTCTCAATCGCAAATTCCGCACGTTCTGAACTGAACGTTATTTCGTGATGACCTTTTTCAAGACTGAAAATCAACGGTTCACTGAAAAGACCGTCAACGTCCATAAAATCAACCGTCTGCCACATAGCACACTGTATCTGAGCAGGTCTTATCTGATTGCCGTTGCTGTCAGTGGAAATATCTTTTTCATTTACCCATACTTTATTGAGAGTTATTCGTGAAGCCGTATTATATGGGACTTTTCCGTCGATACTTACCGAAAATTCAATTTCTGAACTGTCGGTTTCAAAAGCAAAGTATGTCATATTCATACAGTAAATACCGCTTTGCTGTACGTCCACACTACAGGAAATTTCACCGTTACTGCTTTCCCACAGAAAAACATTTTCCTTGCCGTTGCACTCTCCGACGGAAAATTTACCGTTTTTTCCGGTGAAGTCTTTTCCGGAAACCTCAATTTTATCTGACGGACGGTTTTCATCTGAATGAGTTTCATAATACTCACTATATGAATTATCTGTAATATTTTCCTCAATCGGATAGTACACTTTGTCATTTGATTCCGCATATACCGGAAACTTAACATTTCCAACCGCAAACACAAGCATTACAACAAAAATCAGCAGTCGGAAAAAAATATTGTTTTTCAAGATAAAATCACCTGTATTTTTTTATGTAATAAAATAATTATATCAATTCTGTAAATGACTGTCAACAAAAAAAGACGGTTTTTCTGAAAACCGTCCTTTTAAATTATTCTGCTGAAAATTTCTGTATTTCCTCTTGTACAATGCGTTCCATATCGCATATAACCTTATATTTTGCACGTTCCGGAGTAATCCTATAAAGTTCAACAAGTTTTCTTTCGTCCTTGTTCACGTCGCTCCTGTACTCCCCAAGAAGTATATAGTCAATTGAAGTATTAAGGTAGTCCGCAATTTTAATAAGAATGTCACCTTTAGGGAGCTGTCCTTTTTTCCAGTTGCCTGTACTTCCGGTACTAATACCCAACTTACTAAGCATACTGGTAACGGTTGTTCCTTTTTCCTTACAAATTTCACGTAATCTTTCGTAAAAATCCATAAATATTACCTCCGAATTTTGTAAACGTTTCGCAAACTTATCGTGAAACGCAAATTTTACTTGACATTTTCACCGGAATGAGTATAATATAATTATATAGCAGAAATCAAAAAAATATTACAGCTTAACTATATATTATATCATATTCGGACGTTTTCTGCAATAAATTTGTCGAAATTTGTCTAATAATATTCGGATTCTATTTTTCTCAAAGACTGTTGTGAGAATTTTTTCACAACAGTTTTTTTAAAGCAGAATAATATTTTGTGCATTAATACAGTTATACGTGCTATAAAATATATTTTTCGCAGTATTTTTCACAAAGTTTTATCATTGAAACATAGTTTAGAAAGAAATATACTATAATATTTTAACCAATTATATATACAGAATATTTCCCACACACTCAGAATTATGCACTATGTACAACTTATCATATTTTCCGGAAGCCCTCTGTTTGCATATTGTTGAATATCGGGCATCTATTGACAATTTCTGAAAAATGTGATATTATATTGATATAATTTTGATAATAAAATTTTTCAGAAAGGGAGTAATCAATATGGAAAAAGTCCTCGAAGTAAAAGGGCTTACGAAACAGTACACAAAGGTACTTGCGACGGATAACGTTTCGTTTGAGATTGGCAAAGGTGAAATATTCGCCCTTATAGGTCCTAACGGTGCAGGAAAAACTACTACTATACGTATGATTTCCACACTTCTCAAACCTACTTCAGGTGATGCAGTAGTCGGAGGTTACAGCGTAACACAAAACCCCGAAAAAGTAAGGGAATGTATTACATATCTTCCGGACGAGGCAGGAGCTTACAAGAATATGACAGGTATAAATTACCTCAAATTTATGGCCGGACTTTTCTACACCGACCCGAAACAGATTATTGACTGCGTAAACCGTGCAAAAAATATTTGCGGTTTAGGTGAAAGACTTAACGACAAAATAGGCAGTTACAGCCGTGGTATGATTAGAAAACTTCTTCTTTCACGTGCGGTAATGACAAAACCGAAACTTGCTATACTTGACGAACCCACAAGCGGACTTGACGTTATAAATGCTATCGAAATACGTAAGATGATTAAAAAACTTGCACGTGAAGAGGGAATGTCATTTCTTTTGTCGTCGCATAATATGCTTGAAATAGAGTTTGTTTCCGACCGTGTGGGAATTATCGCAAAAGGTCATCTTATGGTGACGGGTACAGGAGAGGAACTCAAAAAACGTTACAACGTTGTCAATCTTGAAGAAGTATTTGAAAAGGTGGTAATTGAAAATGAAATTCATTAATCTGCTTCAGAAAGAACTCAAAGAACTCATAAACGCACAGATGATTTTAGGACTCGTAGCTATTCTTGCTATACTGTATGTTACAGGAATAGCAAGCAAAGTAGCAATAGATGATGCTATTGAAGACAGCACAAATCCTACAATAAGCATAAGTGACCAGGATAACACAGATTTCACAAAAAGTTTTATTGAACTTCTTAAAAATGCAGGTGCGGAAGTTACTGAATTTGAAGTTTCAGGAGACGATTATGCTTCTATTCTTGAAGAAAATGACATAAAGAACATTATTATTATTCCTGAAGGTTTCACTGCTACTATTGAAAACGGAGAAAAACCAGAAATTATTACAGCTTCACGAATGACTTCTGCTTCCACAATATCAAATATTTCATCAGGCACTTCTGGTGCGTTGACAATTATCAACAATATCATAGCAAACAAAATAGCTTCTGAATATGGTATGTCAACGGAAGACTTTGAAATGATGGAAAATCCGGTTATACTTAACGAAAATATAGTAGTAGCTGACAAATCTGCCCACGCCTCATTACAAGCAATAATCAATAAAGTGACTATGCAGAATATGTTATTACCTATTGTCGTATTTATACTTATTATGATGACATCACAATCTCTTATAAGTTCAATATCAAATGAAAAGTTAGACAAGACCCTTGAAACACTTCTTTCCGCACCTGTATCACGTTCATCAATAATCACTGCAAAAATGCTTGCGGCTGCTGTAGTAGCACTTATAAATGCAGGTGTATATATGTTAGGATTTTCAGGATTCATAAAAAATTCCACAATGCAAGACGAAAGTATTATTTCAGATATTGCAGGTGACATTCTTTCAGCTGACGAGGCTATAAAACAGTTAGGACTTTCATTATCAGCAGGAAGTTATGTACTTGTCGGAATACAGTTATTCTTAACGGTAATGATATGTCTTTCTGTATCAATAATGCTTGGTGCATTGGTAAATGATACAAAGTCTTCACAGACAGTAATTATGCCTATAGTAATGCTTGCTATGATTCCATATATGATTTCAATGCTTACTGATATAAATACACTTCCAACAGCAATAAAAATACTTGTATATGCAATACCATTCACACATACTTTTTCAGCAATATCAAATATCATGTTCGGAAATATGACCATGTTCTATATCGGTACTGTATATCAGTTAATTATATTTGCAATATGTATGTTCTTTGCACTGAGACTTTTCAATTCCGACAAGATACTCACAATCTCCCTTAATTTCGGACAGAAATCAAAATATAAGAAGTCAAAAAAATCTGCTGATGATTAAAGGTGTTGACATTATGAAAAAATTCACAATCATTCTTGTTATGACCGCTATGTTGTGTACGTCCGTATCGTGCGGAAATTATACGACAGATGAAATTACTGACGAATTTTCTGTAACGTCAGTTGCGGAAGAAACTACAGAAGAAGTCACTGAATCCGAAATGGAAGAAATTGAAGAAGAAACAACGGAAGAAATATCAAAAACTTCCGTGGAGGGTTCGGAAGAATATGCGGAAGTTATTGAAAAGTTACTTGAATGCAAAAGCAATGACGTTGATACTGTAATAAAGTTATGCTATCCGGACAAATATTTTGATACAATAAAAACACTTCATAACAATAACCTTTTGTCATTAGATGACATTATAGGAGACGGTTCAATTGACTTTGAACTTATAAGCATTAATTCAGTAGAACCGGTATCAGAAGAATATATACCATATTTTAACATATATTACGGTTGTTATCAGCCTTTATACGAATATATCGAAGAAAACGGCACGGAAAATCCCGATATAGATAAACTTTCTGAACTTATGTCAACGCCCATACCCATAGATGAAATGCCCGAGACATATTTCAATATCGAAAAAGCTGTAACTGTCCACTATACAATATCACGTGATTTCCATTACATTACAGAAGACAAATATGACAAAATTATAGATACAGAAGACACCCTGTATTACATTGACGGCGAGGGCTGGAAAGATGATTTCATTACAATGGGAAATCTGTATGAAGAAGAAAGAAATACTGTAATGGAAGAAATCAAAAGCCTTTACAAAGTCTCCAACACTGTACTATACGAACTTGCAGAAACAGGGACGGAAATTCCGGAAAATTGTATTATCTGTTCCGACAGCAGTAAAAATTACAACGTTACCGACGAATTTTTAAATACGTTTGACACCACGCTTGACGGCTGTTATCAGAAAAAGGACGGTTTTGATTATTTTGTTATGATAAATGATGGTAAAGTTGAATGCGTTTCGGGACAGTATTCCGCAAAACCAAAATTCTATCAGGCTTACCCAAGAGAATACTTCTATGACGAAGACCGTTATGTAGTAGAAACATTTGACGACCGCTATAATCTGTGTCTTGAGAGAATGAAAAACGGTCAGCCACAATCCTATATGAGATAATCAGACTTATAAAACGGACGTTCAGAAATGAATGTCCGTTTTTATTTTTATAGTTTGGATTCTGCCGTCCTCAAGTTTAAGAATTATTTTATTTTTATCTGCCTGAATAACGTTTTCAACCCATATAACCGGATTTTTTCTGCCAAATTCGTCCCACTGAGGAGTTTTCATATTATATTGATATTCCCTATAAGCAGGAAGATAATATACTATAACTCCGCAACCATACATTACTACAAAACGTTCTTCTTTATCTATAAAAGCACCAAATGGGTCTCCGTAAAAATCGCCGATTATGATTTCAGAACAGTCTGATTTTTTCTTCAGAAAAACAGTTTCATAATCATTATAAACAATGTATTTGTTACTTTCTGCTAAAATCATTTATCTTCCTTGTTTATGAACTCAGCACCGACTTCGTTAAGAAATTCAGCTACTATGAAACGTGGACGTTGTTTCACTTCTGCATAAATCTTTCCGACGTACTCACCGATTATTCCTAAGCATAAAAGCTGTATACCGCCTATCAGCCATACAGAACACAATATACTTGTCCAGCCGGCTATTGAATGACCAGTAATTTTTACAATAAAACACCACATAAACGCAATAATACTCATAACAAACATTATAAATCCTAATGACGTTATAAGTTTAAGGGGTTTCGTACTGAAAGAAGTTATACCGTTTATCGCAAATGCAAGCATTTTTTTCAGTGGGTATTTACTTTCACCTGCAAAACGTTCATGACGTTCATAGTAAACGTTACAGCTCTGAAACCCGATAAGAGGCACCATTCCACGCAGAAACAGATTGACTTCCTTGAAATTTGCGAGTTCCTTTAAAACACGACTGCTCATCAGTCTGAAATCAGCGTGATTGTATACAACGTCAGCACCCATTACTTTCATAAACTTATAGAAACTTTCCGCTGTAAACCTCTTGAAAAAAGTATCAGTTTTTCTTGCACTTCTCACTCCGTAAACGACCTGATTGCCTTTGTAGTATTCCTTTACCATAGCGTCAATAGTGTTTATATCGTCCTGTAAATCAGCGTCCATAGTTATTGCCATATCGCAGATGTCCTTTACTGTCATAAGTCCGGCAAGTACAGCGTTCTGATGTCCGCTGTTATGAGCAAGGTTTATACCTGAAAAAAATTCCGGACTTTCTGTATGAAGTTCCTGAATAATATTCCACGTAGTATCCTTTGAGCCGTCATTTACAAATACCACACGGCTTTTTTCAGAAATGAGTTTCTGCTGAATAAGTGATGTATATTTTTCTTTCAGTTGTCTTGCGGTTTCGTGCAGAACTTCCTGTTCATTATAGCACGGAACTACCATATATAAAATTTCTGGATTATCCATGTATTCTTTAAAGTCCTTTCATTTTTGTGTAATAATATTATAGCATACAATCGGCTTTACGTCAAGTTACAGAGTAAAATTTTAACACAATTTTAAGAAAGCGTTTTTAAAAAAAATTCTGAAATAACCCTTGACAAATCCACAATTTTATGATATTATATTATACAGAGCATTATGTCGGCTCTGATTTCAGGAATAGATTCCGGAATATAGATGTGTGGGCCCTGTGCAACAAGACCCCGTGAACCATGTCAGGCGGGAGACCGAGCAGCATTAAGCGGATTGTTTTGTGTGCCGCAGCAAGCCTGCACATCTATGCTCCGGAATTTTTTGCAGAAAAATAAACGAAAGGAATGTTTAATATGTATAAGGCTCTTTACCGCAAGTGGCGACCCCTAACTTTTGACGATGTTATATCTCAGCAACATATAACTGATACCCTGAAAAATCAGATTACAAGCGGTAAGACTGCCCACGCATATCTGTTTACAGGGTCAAGAGGTACGGGAAAGACTACCTGTGCGAGAATCCTTGCAAAAGCTGTCAACTGTCCCCATATGAAAAACGGCAATCCTTGTCTTGAGTGTGATATATGCAATGATGCAGAAAATGCTTCACTTACTGATATTATCGAAATAGATGCAGCTTCAAACAACGGTGTAGATGATATACGTGACCTCCGTGACGGTGCTGTATATACTCCAGAGCGTGGTGCTTATAAAGTATACATTATCGACGAAGTGCATATGCTTTCCACAAGTGCATTCAATGCTCTGCTGAAAATAATGGAAGAACCGCCGTCATATGTGATGTTCATTCTTGCAACTACTGAAATACACAAAGTACCGGCAACTATCGCTTCACGCTGTCAGAGATACGATTTCCGCAGAATACGTCCGCAGGATATAGCTTCACGACTTGAATATATTGCAAAACAGGAAAACCTGAATCTTACTCCTGACGGTGCTTCACTTATTGCAAAACTCGCTGACGGTGGTATGCGTGACGCTGTTTCACTGCTTGACCAGTGTTCAGTATGTGCAGAAGTCATAAACGCTGAAACCGTTTCAAATACTGCCGGAATTGCGGGAAGAGATTATCTATATGAAATTCTCGGTGCTATTTCTGAAAAAGATACTTCAAAGGCTTTGTCTGTTGTCGGAAACCTTTACGATATGTCAAAAGACCTTACAAGACTTTGTGAGGAACTTATAACACAGCTCCGCAATATAATGCTTATTCAGGTATCACCTCAGTCTGCTGAAAATCTTATCATATGTATGCCGGACGAACTTGAAAGACTTAACGGACTTGCAAGGAAAATACCTCTTGAGGAAGTTATGAACGAACTTTCAGCATTGCAGAAATGCCGTGAAAATATGTCACGTGTAATGAACCGCCGTGTAGAATTTGAGATGACAGTGATAAAACTTTGCGGAAACAAAAATAATTCTCCGGAAACTATTGACAATTCTGAAATTTATGATAAAATAAAACAGTTGGAGAATAAAATAAACTCCGTTTCTGCCGGAAACTTTTCACAGCCGTCTCAGAAACAAGTACAGCCGGAAGTCCTTACTGCTAACAATCCTGTCCGTGAATCTGAGCCAGTCCCGAATGTTGATATTAAAAAACTTCGTCAGGAAGATATGATACCTTGCTCACAGTGGGAAACAATAGTTGAAGAACTCAAAAAGGTAAAGCCCGACCTCGCCGGTGCGCTGGACGGTTCTTATGCCGTTACAGCAGGAAATGTTATCCTCATCACTTCTATAAACCGTTTCTTTATACAGATTTTTAAAAGTAACAAGGACAATGCAATAGAACTCGGTGACACTATAAACAGGATTCTCGGTCAGCGTTATGTTATCAGGGCTCGCTGTACCACAACAGTAACTCAACAGCAAAGTATGGCTGAACAGATTATTCAGAAAGCCAAAAGCTACGGCATTGAAACAACTGTTGACAATAATCAATAATTTTTATACGAAGGAGATTAAAAAATGAAAGCACGAATACCCAAAAATGCAGGCGGTAACGCCCAGAACATGAATCAGATGATTAAACAGGCTCAGAAAATGCAGAATCAGATTACTGACCTTCAGGAAGATATTGAAGACAGAGAGTTTTCTGCTACTGCCGGTGGCGGTGCGGTAGAAGTTGTCATAACAGGCAAGAAAACTATAAAGTCACTCAATATCAAGCCGGAAGTCGTTGACCCCGAAGATATAGATATGCTTCAGGACTTAATTATAAGTGCAGTCAACGAGGCTATAAACAACGTTGAATCCACAACAGAAGCCGAAATGAGTAAAATCACTGGTGGCGTATCAATCCCCGGACTTTTCTGATGGCTGACCATAACGCTTTACCGCTTATCATACTTGCTGAAAAATTCGCATCACTCCCTGGTATCGGAATGAAAACGGCTCAGAGGCTTGCATATTATGTAATGTCAATGAAAACGCAGGATGTTGAAGATTTTGCTTCCGCACTTATAAACGCTAAAAAAAATGTCCGGAAATGCAAGTGCTGTCTGAATCTCACTGAACGTGAAGTATGTCCGATATGTTCCTCAGACGGTCGTGACAAAGGTCTCATATGTGTTGTTGAAACTCCGAAAGACGTTACAGCCTTTGAAAGAACAAAGGAATATCACGGAGTTTACCACGTACTGCACGGACTTCTTTCACCTATGGACGGAGTAAGCCCCGATAAAATACACATAAGGGAACTGCTTGCAAGAATTTCACAAGGTAACGTAAAAGAAGTAATTATGGCTACAAATCCCACTGTTGAAGGTGATGCAACCGCTATGTATATCGCAAATCTTCTTAAACCTCTGGGAGTAAAAGTAACACGTCTTGCATTCGGACTTCCGGTCGGTGGAATACTTGAATACGCCGACGAAGTTACACTTTACAAGGCACTCGAAAACAGAAATAATATGTAACTACTGAAAGGACGGTTTTAAAAAACCGTCCCTTTTTATTTCAATAAACCTGATTATATATTCCGATTCCGTATTTCATAATATTTCTGATTTTTTCGGCATTTTCAGAATACTGTTTTTCTGCAATCTCCGGAAGATTTTCGTCAGATAGCAAACCGCCATTTTCGTCAATTCTGATATAATAATCCTGCCCGTCAGAATTGTCCGTAATTCTCAATGAATACATATCGCCGGAAATCCTTACATTAAAATTACAGTCGCCATTCTCATAACAACAATCAAGATGTTTTGCATGGAAATCCAGCGAAAAATCCAACAATGACGGCATTTCCTGATGTGGAAGAACGTAAGTTATGCCGTTATTTTTCATAATATAATAGCGTTCTTCACTTTCTGAAAATCCAAGTTCTGAAATCGTACTGTTGAATTTACTTTCAAGGTTATTTTTTCTGACAGCCCACACTGTACCGTATACCGCAAGACTTATTATAACACATATTATCATTACACTTACAACAATAAATACTGTACGGCGGATTCTATTCCATTTTATGCCGATTGACGCTTTTTCCGAAATTTCGTTAACCATTTCCATATCTCCTTTCAAAAGAGTGTCAAGTGATACTCCAAATCTGTCACTGATTTTAACTATCGTGCTGAGGTCGGGATAACTTTTTTCATTTTCCCAGTTTGAAACGGTCTGCCTTGTCACAAAGAATATTTCCGCAAAATCTTCCTGAGACATATTGTTTTCTGTACGTATATGGCGTATTGATTTACCAATGTTCAATTTTTTTCACCTCCTCTGCGATAATTATAATACAGCACTTCCGGAAAGTAAAGCAAATGTTCTTTTACATATTAGCAAAGATTCTTTGACAGCCGATATACAGCCAAAAAAAGAACCGGATTTACTCCGGTTCTGAAATCAGACTTTTTTCTTGATTGTACGTTTCACAATGCCTTTAAGACGTTCGCAAGTATCCTGCGGAAACTCCGTCACAAACTTCACGGCGTGGGCGTGAGCTTCTTCCTGCGGAAGTTTCAGGAAGTTGTGAAAAAACATATACACCTCATTGAAATTTGAAAATATTTCATTTACAGCTTTTTCGCCGTCGGCAGTCAACACAACGCTGTTGCAGAAATCTTCATATACCAGACCGCAGTTAGCCATACAACGCAACATTTTACTTACACTGGGACGTGATACCCCTAAATGTCTTGAAATACTTACGCTTCTTACATACTCGTCAACTTCCGAAAGTTCCTTTATAGCGATAAGATATTTTATATGTCCTGCACAATGTCTCATTTAAAACCTCCTTTATTTGTCAGAGTCGATAAGATGCCAGTAACCTTTAAGATACACTCCACCGGAAATTATTGTAAGTGCGGTAGAAATCCATATGAGAACAGGAATTGCTACATTATCCACAGCATTTTTCAGACCGTCTGCAATGCTGAAATGAAAGTCATAACATACACTCAGCCATACAAGTGCCACAACTATTGATACCATTGTAAATGCCGTTTTAAGTTTTCCCCACATTCCAGCGGCTACTACTATACCACTATCCGCCGCAAGAAGTCTAAGTCCCGAAACCATAAATTCCCTCGCACTTATTATAATCAACGGTATTGCACCCATTTTTATTTCCGGTAACTCTACAAACACGGTCAGTGCCGATATTACAAGCACTTTATCAGCAAGCGGGTCAAGAAATTTTCCGAAATTCGTTACAAGGTTGCGTTTACGGGCAATTTTTCCGTCAAGAGCATCAGTAATTGAGGCTACAGCGAATATCACAAGTGCTATCATAAAGTGAAACGAAACTTTCCAGTAAACAAACAGCAGGAAAAAAGGAATAAGACAAACTCTTAATAAAGTAAGTTTGTTCGGCAGATTCATTTTTCTATCACCTCTCCGATTAAGTCGTAATCAAGTGTATCAGTAATCTTTATTTTAACGTACTCTCCGATTGAAAGAGGTTTTTCAGAAGTAAAGAAAACTTTTCCGTCTATATCGGGAGCGTCTGCCTGAGTACGTCCGAACCAGCATTCACCGAAACGGTCGAAACCTTCAACAACCGCCTCACATTCTTTTCCAAGAAGTTTTCTGTTGTTTTCAGCACTTATAAGCAACTGTTGCCCCATAATGATGTCAGCACGGTGACGTTTAACATCTTCTTCAATCTGTCCGTCAAATTCACTTGCTTTTGTTCCGTCTTCCTGAGAGTATGCGAAACAACCCAGTCTGTCAAATCTGATTTTCTGCACAAACTCCGACAATTCCGTAAACTGTTCTTCTGATTCTGCCGGAAATCCTGTAATAAGAGTAGTACGCAGAATAACGTCCGGAATTTTCTTCCTTATGTGTGCAAAAAGATTTTCCATACTGTCAACATCGCCCCAACGGTTCATACGTCTGAGAATTTCGCTGTTGCAGTGCTGTATCGGAATTTCAAGATACTTGACGAGCTTTTCCTCTTCTGCAATAGTTTCAAGAAGTTCGTCGGTTATTCTTTCCGGATAACAATATAAAGTACGTATCCAGTGCAGACCGTCAATCCTGCAAAGTCTGCGGAGAAGTTCCGGAAGTTTTGATTCTCCGTACAAATCTTCACCATATCTTGAAGTATCCTGTGCTATAACAACAAGTTCTGTAACACCGTTCTTTGCAAGCCATTCCGCTTCCTTTATAACGTCCTCCATAGGAACACTTCTGAATTTTCCTCTTATCTGAGGAATAGCACAGTAAGTACAGCAGTTTGAACAGCCCTCGGCAATTTTGAGATATGCAAAAAACGGAAGTGTTGAAATAATTCTGTCTCCGGTGAGTTCAGCATCAAGTTTCGGAGCAAAATTAACATATCTTTCGTCCCTCATAACGTGGTCAAGAACGTCCACAATATCCCTGTTGTTGCCGATACCTATAACCGCATCTGCTTCCGGAAAAAGTTCGGCAGTTTCTTCCTTGTAACGTTCAACAAGACAACCTGTGATTACAATTTTTTTCAAGGTGCCGTCTTCTTTGAGTTTAGCAAGTTCAAGAATAGTCTCAATAGCTTCCTCTTTTGCGGACTGTATGAATCCGCAGGTATTTACAACAGCAATATCCGCTAATCCTGGTTCTGTCACGAGCTTGTAACCGTGACTTCTGAGTTTATAAAGCATTCTCTCTGAATCAACAAGATTCTTTGAACACCCAAGTGATACCATTCCGACTTTAACCGGCATATATTAACCCTCCTGATTATCAAAATATTCCTTTACAGCACGGTTTATTTCCTCAAATCCGTAACCATTCCTGACAAGTGAATTTCTGACTTTTTCTATTGATTTTCTGTCATCTTCGTCCGTAAGCATACGGGCGTATTTTGTTTGTATAAGGTATCTGATATTCTCCTGAAAAATTTCAGCATACGGTTGCAGAGAATCTTCTGCCATATATTCACTGATACCTTTCATAATTATCTCACGCTTTGCACGCCTGAAACCGTACTTCCTGCCCTCGACATACCTGTGAGCGAGTTTTTCCGCATAACGTTCATCATTTATTATTCCGGATTCCTCAAGTTTCTGCACTACCGCACAACAAAGATTTTCATTTTTATAAGTCTTTATGAGTTTCTGATTCATTTCCGCTGACGAATAGTCACGGTAGTCAAGACAGTACAAAGCGTACTGATAGGCACGGCGGAAATTTGAAGCGTAGATTATTTTGCGGAGTTCGGGACGGTCGATTTCCATTCCCTTTGATATCCCGAAATCCGCTATTATATCGGCGTGGAGATAGAATTTTTTTTCGTTATCTGTCTCCACCTCGTAAGTAGTGCCTTTGTAGACTTTAACGGAAGTTATTTTCATTATTCTTCCGCCGGCGTAAATTCTTCAAAATCCTCGTCTATATCGTCAACAATATCATCTTCCGGAGTTTCAACCGGTTCTGACTTTTCGGGATTTTTTGAAACGTTCATTATCTCTGCCTGACGTTCAAGTATCTGCTTTTCAATCTCCTGCATAAGTTCGGGACTGTTCTTCAGAAGTTCCTTTACATTGTCACGACCCTGACCGAGTTTCTGGTCGTTGTAGCTGAACCATGAACCGCCTTTCTTGATAACGTCGAGTTCAACAGCCATATCAAGCACTTCACCAGTACGTGAAATTCCCTGACCGTACATCATATCAAAAGTTGCTTCCTTGAAAGGCGGAGCTACTTTATTTTTTACTACCTTACAACGTGTTGATGCACCCACGATTTCGCCGTTATTCTTGATAACCTCGCCTTTTCTTACTTCGATACGTACGGAAGCATAGAATTTCAACGCACGTCCACCGGGAGTAGTTTCGGGATTTCCGTACATAACGCCGATTTTTTCACGAATCTGATTTATGAAAATTGCCACGCAATTTGATTTTGAAATAGCACCTGTCAACTTTCGCATAGCCTGAGACATAAGTCTTGCAAGCTGTCCGACGTGCAAATCTCCCATATCTCCGTCAATTTCAGCACGTGTAGTCATAGCGGCGATAGAGTCAATAACAATTACGTCGATTGCTCCTGAACGGATAAGAGCCTCTGCAATTTCGAGAGCCTGTTCACCGCTGTCAGGTTGTGAAACAAGTAAATTGTCAGTATCTACGCCGAGAGCTTTTGCATAATTCGGGTCGAGAGCGTGTTCAACGTCTATAAAAGCTGCCTCACCGCCCATTTTCTGAGCCTGCGAGATTACGGAAAGTGCAACCGTAGTTTTACCGGAGCTTTCAGGTCCATAGATTTCAACTATACGACCTTTCGGAACACCACCTATACCGAGTGCCATATCCAAACGCATTGAACCGGTAGGGATTGCATCAACATTGAGGGTTTCGGTCTGTCCAAGACGCATTACTGCACCTGCTCCGTACTTCTTTTCAATCATCTTCAAAGCACCCTCAAGAGCGATTTTCTTGTCGTCTTTTGTTGTAACACGTACAACACTTGCTTTTTTAGCGAGTTCCTTTTTAGCCATTACTTATCCTCCTGTTTCTGTGCCGTGACGTTTCTTATTATATGATTAAGGTCACGGCTGAATGTTATATTGTAAAAATTATTCTTACCTAAAATATTTTTTATGTCCTTATGCTGACCGTCGCCGGATTCATACAGCAACCAGCCGTTTTTGAGGAGAGAATTTTTCCAGAGAGCAGTTATTTTCCTGTAGAAATCAAGTCCGTCCGTACCACCGAAAAGTGCTGACGGCGGTTCAAAAGTGACTTCTTTCTGCAAACCGTCCATTTCTTCCTGAGTAAGATACGGTGGATTGCATACTATTATATCAAGCTCCGGCAGTTTTTTTACTGTTTCGGATTCAAGCACATCTGCATGAAATATATTTATTTCCACATCGTTCAGAACAGCGTTTTCACGTATTACCTCAACAGCTTTTTCAGAAATCTCAACAGCATATATTTCCGCTGACGGTATCTGTTTTTTGAGAGTTACCGCAATACAACCGCTTCCGGAACATAAATCAGCTATTTTCGGAGAGGAAAGATTATTTTTCCTGCATATGTCAACTACATTTTCAATAAGTAATTCCGTATCTGCACGGGGTATCAGAACATCTTCATTCACTCTGAACGGATAACCATAAAATTCCCACTGTCCGAGAAGATACTGCAACGGATAACCGGAAGCACGTTTCTTCACAAGCGAAAAAATTTTTTCATTATCTTCCGGAAAATCTTCAAAAATGCACTTTGTATCAAAATATGCCGAATCTATACCGTTTTTTTTCATAAGCGAAACACATTCACGGAAAAACTCATTGTTTACCACTTATCTTCCTCCCTGTTCTGAGGAATACAAGGTTTCATAGCAGTTATAGCAATCTCAATCATACTGTCGTCGGGTTCACGGGTTGTAATTCTCTGCATTGCCAGCCCTGGAGCAGACAGTATTCTTGTAAATAAATTATCATGATTTCCCGCAAGTCTTATACACTCGTAAGATATTCCGACTATCAGCGGTAACAGTATTACTGAAGCAAGTATTCTCTGCCACGTCACCGTAAAAGGTACAAAACACATAACGAATATTCCGACTATCAGAACGATAAATATAAAACTCGTTCCGCATCTCTTGTGAAAACGTGACTGTTTCCGGACGTTCTCTATAGTCAACGGCAATTCCGCTTCATGACAGGCTATTGTCTTGTGTTCCGCACCGTGATATTCATATTGTCGGCGAATATCTTTCATAAGGCTTACCAACGCCATATACGCTACAAAAATCGCTATTTTTACAATTCCCTCAAGTATTGAACGTATTATTCTATACTCTGCAATACCTGAAATCAGTCCTACTATAATTTTCGGCAGGAAAATAAAAAGTCCCATTGCAAGAACTATTCCGATAAACATTCCGATATACATTACAATGTCGAATATACCGGATTTTTCGCTTTCTGCCTTTTCTTCTTCCGTCAACTGTTTTTCAGCGGATTTCATCATATACTTGTAACCTTTTGTAAGAGATGTGACAAAACTTACACAACCTCTTACAATCGGGGTTTTCTTGTACCATGGAGCATTACTGCCATTGTTTTCCTCCCACGTTTCAAGGTCTATTGAACCGTCGGGAAGTCTGCACGCCATAGCCCCTGTATTAGGACCCAGCATCATTATACCCTCAATAAGAGCTTGTCCGCCTATTTTCGATTTGAATTTTTCACTGGATTGATTTTTTCCCATTTAAATATCTCCTATTATGTTTTCGCCGGAAGTACAATCGTAACGGTTGTACCTTTACCCTCACCGGCACTGGAAATCTCCATAGTACCCTCGTGCATTGCAATAATCTCATCTGCAACCGCAAGTCCTATTCCCGACCCTCTGCGAGTATGATTGGCTTTATAGAACTTCGTTTTTACTTTTGACAAATCTGATTCCTTTATACCGCAACCTGTATCTGCAACTGTAACAATAACTTTTCCGTCAGCGGTGGAAGCATTTATCGTAACCTTATCCCCTGCTGAAGAATATTTCACTGCATTGTCAATGACGTTTATAAATACCTGTCGTATGCGGTTTTTGTCACCGAAAACAAAAGGCAACATTTCAGGGTCATTGTATTCTATTTTAATATTTTCACGACGTGCCTTTTCACTGTAAATCAATACAGCGTCGCCGAGTTCAGCAAGAATATCCATATTTGAAGCCTGCAAAGTAAAATGTCCGCTCTGCATACGTGAAAAGTCAAGCAGTTCCTCAACCATCTGTGAAAGACGTTCCGTTTCGTTCACAATAACGCCCACTCCTTTACGGACAGTTTCCGGACTGTATTCATCGTCGTCAATCATAAGGGTTTCTGCCCAACCCTTTATCGCTGTAAGAGGTGTACGGAGTTCGTGCGAAACAGATGATATAAATTCATTTTTCATAGCCTCAGCATTGGAAAGCTCGTTTGCCATATGGTTTATCGCCATACACAAATCGCCTATTTCGTCGTTACTGTTGTTGCTTATACGGACGGAAAAGTCACCGATAGCAAACTTTCTTGCAATACTGCTTATCTGCCGTATAGGTTTCACGATAGAACCAGCAAAATAAAGTCCTGTAATTATCACAACAAGTATAATCGCAAAACATACTATAGTTATAGCTATTCCGCTTGTACGTATATTTGAATCAATATCGGTAAGTGAAGTAACCATACGCACTGAATTATATTCACTGCTGAAAGACGATATAGGTACAGAAACAGCAAGGATTTTTTCACCGGAAGGCATTCTGCCTATAAAAGACCCCTCGCCTGATTCCATAGCCTGTTCGTAATCAGGCATTAAAAGGTTTTCGTCCGGTGAAAATCCCGATGACGTTAAAACAACTCTCCCTTTTGAATTTATAGCCATTAATTCAATTTTATCCTTTTCGTTGAAAGTCTCCAGCATATTACGCATTTCTGCCGAAAAATTCGCCGCATTGTCCTGAGAATGTACGCTCAGAACACTTGTTACAGCGTTTATCTTTGAAATAAGGTACTGTCTGGCTGAACTGTAAAAATAACTCTGTATAGCATATATAAATATAAGGTCAAGCATAAGCATAACCAGTACTACAACACCAAGGTTATTTACAATCCAGCGTTTTGTTATACTCTTTTTAGCCATTACTGTGAATCATTCCATTTATAACCGTATCCCCATATTGTAATTATATACTTCGGACTTGACGGCTCTTCTTCAATCTTCATACGTATACGTCTTATATTCACGTCAACAATCTTGTCGTCGCCATAGTAGCTCTCGCCCCATATATGATTGAGTATACTTGCACGGTCAAGGGCAGTATTCTTGTTATTGAGGAAAAATTCAAGTATCTGATATTCAACCTGTGTCAGTTCAATCGGAATACCGTTTTTAGTAACAGTACGGCTTTTCAGATTGAGTGAAAAAGGTCCTGATTCAATTACAGACTGTTTTTCATTCTTTATAAAACTCATACACACACGTCTGTAAATAGCGTCAACTCTTGCCGTCAGTTCAGACGGTGAAAAAGGTTTAGTTATATAGTCGTCCGCACCAATCATCAGACCGCTTACCTTATCCATTTCCTGAGTACGTGCGGTAAGCATTATTATTCCTATTGTCGAACTCTTTTCACGGATTTTCTTGCACACTGTGAAACCATCAATACCAGGCATCATAATGTCAAGGAGAACAATGTCAAAATTTCCGTGTTCAAGTTCAAAAGTCTTTAAAGCAGACTCACCGCAGTCAACATCAACAACGTCATATCCTGCACGTTTAAGGTTTATGACGACAAATTCACGAATTGTTGCCTCGTCCTCACATATAAGTATACGTTTCAAAATTTTCAACTCCTTTTCTGTAAATCATTCTCTGCACTTAAAATTTATAGCAACATCGCCCTCCGTAAGTGAAAGCCCGTCACTGTTATCACTCTGAATCGGTATATAAGCAAGATACGCCGAATCACCTTTAGTTTGCAGAAGCATATATCCATTTGAAATTCTGTCCTCTATAGACGGCTGGTCAGTAGCAAAATAAATTCTCAGGAGTTCACGACCGACAGTGCCGTTTTCATATGAACAGAAAACTATTTCGTCATTTATTGAATCACGTCTGATTGTAACGTGATGTTCCCATTTTTCCGGAAATATAAATATATAACCGTCGTTTATATTGTAATATGAAGAATACTTTTTTTCAAGACTGTTATTTCTGCCCACAAAAAACCATTCTGTAAACTTCATCTGTTCACTTTCGGAAACTTCCTCGTAACCGGACGCAATAGTCTGCACTGGTATTTCAAGAATACCGTCACCATCAATATCGAATGATGTACAACCGGTTGGTCTTACTGTAAAAAGCGATTCTTCAGAAGTGGAAAAAACTTTTTTCAGACCAGTATCGTCCATATAAATTATATCGGTCTGAATAAGACCCGTTCCCATTACAGCATCTATATATAAACCTGTTCTTTCCTCGTCAATTTTTCCGTAATTCAGGCTGTCAAATTCAGTGAAATTTCCGCTGAGTTTACGGCTGTACTGATAATATATGCCGTCCTCATTGAGCTTGTACGCTTCAGCGGTTGCCGTATCACCTGCCGACGCTCCCGACAACAACAGAAATTCATTTTCGTCATCTTTGTCAAGGTCGGTGATATCTATGAAAGAATATGATTCTGAAAAAGTTTCTTCAATATTTCCGTCAACATAGCTGTATATGGAAACGTTCTTTTCTGAACGGTTTATCAGACTGCTTCCGATAATAAGGTTAGTGCGGTCGTTAGAACCTAATTCAGAAACCATTACTTTTTCAATTTCAGCACCCTTTGCCGGAGTATCGCACACTGAACGCCATTTACCGTCAGAATTATCAAGAATATTTATCCTGAGAGTATTTTCCTCAAGTGCTATGCTATTCTTTTCATAGAAAACAACCGCTTCATTGTCACCATCGCCGTCAATGTCCTCTATTATGAAAGCCGACAGGTATTTACCGGATTTGGGATATTTAAGACTTATTGAAGTCCCAGTCGCATTTGTAAGTGCATTGTAAATCTGTTCCTGTTCAACGCTGAGTTTAGGCGGTGACATAAGGTTATCAATACTTGAGCTGAATGCACAGCCTGTCAGCATTATGACTACAGGAATAATCAATAATTTAAGAATTTTCATTTATTCTGAGAATTTCCCGACTCTCTTTCAGATATTTTCACATACTGTTTAGGTTTTGCGATAGCCTTGTATGCCGGTCGGATTATTCTGTTTCCGGTGAGTATTTCTTCCATACGATGTGCAGACCAGCCAGCCATTCTTGCAACCGCAAAAAGAGGTGTGAAAAGTTCGTCAGGAATACCTAACATTCTGTAAACAAGTCCGGAATACATATCAACGTTAGCACACATAGTCTTTGTACTGCCCTTTATTTCTGCAAAAATTTCCGGTGTGAGACGTTCAACGGTTTCAAGCAGACGAAATTCAGCTTCAATTTCCTTACCCTTTGCGAGTTCAAAAGCCTTTTTCTTGAGAATAACAGCACGGGGGTCTGAAACAGTATATACAGCGTGACCCATTCCGTAAATAAGTCCTGAACCGTCATTAGCTTCCTTGCGGATAACCTTACGCATATAATCGGCAACTTCACCCTCATCATTCCAGTTCTTTATGTTTGCCTTGAAATTATCAAGCATAGATATTACCTGAAGATTAGCACCGCCGTGACGTGGACCTTTGAGAGAACATATTGCGGAAGAATAAGCGGAATAAGGGTCTGTACCGGAAGAAGTAAGCACACGACAAGTAAACGTTGAGTTGTTACCGCCACCGTGTTCAGCCTGCAACATCAGCAGACGGTCAAGCATTTTTGCCTCGTCATCAGTATACTGTCTGTCGGGTCTCAGAAGTGAAAGTATACACTGAGCCGTGTTTTCCTCATAATTAATAGGGTGCATAATCATACTCTGATTGTCAAAAACACGTCTTTTAACCTGATATGCTGTTGTCATTATAACAGGAAGTTTTGCGATAAGACTTACCGCTGTACGCATTTCATTTTCAAGACCTTTGTGTTCGCATTCGTCGTCATATGAGTACAATGCAAGTACAGAACGTGAAAGTTTGTTCATAATGTTCTTTGAGGGAGCTTTTAAAATCATATCCTCAACAAATCCGTTAGGCAAATCACGTTTCAGTGAAATGTATGCATTGAAAGTGGAAAGTTCCTTTTCAGTGGGAAGATGTCCGAAAAGCAGAAGAAAAACGGTCTCCTCATATCCGAAACGATTTTCCGTCTCAACGTTTTCAACAAGGTCATTTATATTGTAACCTCTGTAAATAAGCTGTCCGGGAATAGCCTCAACTTCTCCCTCGTTAAGTACATAACCGTGAACATTACATATATTCGTGATACCTGCAACAACACCTGTACCGTCACTGTTTCGCAGACCTCTCTTTACGTGGTACTTGTCGTAAAGTGAAGAATCAATACTGGTATTTTCAGCAAGTTCATTGCATAAATTTTGAATATTAGAACCTGAAATAAAAGATGGCATATCAGCAACACTCCTTAAATATAATCATACCTAATTATACACCAAATCCGCTGATATGTCAAATACTTTAGTGTGAGGTAACAGTGAAAATGAAAAGATATTTTTCAGTTGTGATTTTTTCAGCGGTTTCAATAGCCGTAATTCCGGCAATACCGGTATTTTTTTCGGGTAATGCTGTAGTAAAAGAAATTTCCGGAACAACAGAAATTTCAGACAGCAAATTCCCCTCATACACCGGAGAGCCCTATAAGGTACTGGATGTTTCGACAGGAGAAGTAATTGAAGTTGACGAAAAAACCTACGTTGTAGGAGCAGTATGTGCAGAAATGCCAGCAACTTTTGAAACAGAAGCCTTAAAGGCTCAGGCAGTTGTTGCACATACTTACGCAGAACGTCAACGATTAAAAGAACGTTCTTCACCTACTCCCGAACTCTGCGGAGCGGATTTTTCTAATGATACCGCAAAATATCAGGGGTATTTTACAAAAAATCAGGCTATGCAGTATTACGGAGATAATTTTGAAATATATTACGATAAAATAAATAATGCTGTAAATGAAGTTATGCCTTACATAATAACTTATGAGGACGAGCCGATTATTTCAGCATTTCATTCAATGTCGTCAGGAAAAACAGAAAGTGCTGAAAATGCATGGGGTACAGCAGTAGACTATCTTGTGCCGGTTGAAAGCAGTTACGACATTTCCGCTCCGAAATACTTTGAGGAAGTCAGCTACTCCAAAGAACAGTTAAGACAAATACTTGCGGAAAAATTTTCGGGAATAACTCTCGGTGACGACTTTACTACATGGATTAACATAAATTCCGTATCAGATTCCGGAACAGTTTTGTCTGCAATGGTCGGCGATTTCAAAGTTACCGGAAATGATGTCCGTGAAATTCTCGGACTGCGTTCAGCGTGTTTTGAAATCAGCTACAACGGTGAAAAAGCTACTATAAAAACTAAAGGTTTCGGGCATGGTGTAGGAATGAGCCAGTACGGTGCAAACGGTATGGCTACCGACGGAAAAAACTGGCGTGATATTATTGAACACTATTTTCCGAAATGTACAGTCGAAAAACAAAATCAATGAATAAGTAAGGTTTTAAAGGATAATAATAGTATTACAGTATAACCGTATACAAAAACGAAAGGAGTGTTAATAAAAATGGTTGAAGTATATTTTTCTGAAAACTGCATATGGTGCAGACGCATGAGACGTTATCTTGACGAAAAAGGCGTGACTTTCCGCACAATCAACGCCTGTGAACCTTTCAATTCACGTCGTGTTATGGCACTTACCGGACAGTCTTCACTTCCTGTAACAGTAATCGGCAATACTACCGTTGTAGGTTTCGACAAAAACGCTGTTGACATAGCATTACAAAATATTCAGTAAAAAAAATCAGGGGAACATTGTGTTCCCCTGTTATTTTTATAAACAATTCCCTACTCAACAGTTATTGAACCTGCCTGAGTATGTTCAAAAGCATATTTTTCAAATGACGGGTCATTATCAAGATTTCTGAATATATCGCTTTCCATATAATAGAAATCTATAGGATATACCGTACCTGATTTTGCATCTTCAGGCACTTTGAAGTATACAGTCAGAATATCCCCGTCCTTACCGTCGTCTTTGTTAAACGTTACAGTGAAAAACAATGAACCGAGCTTTTTATTTACAAGTTCTGCCGGAGGATTGTTTTCTTTTTTCCACTCCATAACAATAAGACCAGTATTACGTTTTACTGCCTCACCCTGTTCAAATTCCAGCATAATTTCTTCATCTTCCGGATAAATACATTTAAGTTCTTCCGGATAAGCCAAATGCATACCACACATATTCCATTTAACATCTTTACCTTCCAAAGAAACAGTAACTTCAGCAATTTCACCGGCTTTTGCAGTAGTGTTGCTTACACTTATTACAGCACCTTCAGAAACTTCAGGAACGTCCTTATATTTTTCTTTCATAACTGCCCTGCTTTCCGGCAGGTCTATATTATGATTATTGTCATTATCGGTTACAACGGAATCAACTGAGGAATTGACTGATACTTCATTACTTGAATAGGAATTTTCTTTCTTTTCACTGCACGAAACGGTAGTAAGGCATAATACAGCAGTAAGAATAATTAATTTAAGTTTCATACCTTACTGCTCCTTTTTTTCCTTTGCAGTAACAGTCAGATTTTCACCGTCAGCAGAAATATCAATACCACTTATTTCGGAAATTTTTTCTATAATTATTTCAGCTATTTTGTCCTCGATGTCCTGACGTATAACACGTCTTATATCTCTTGCACCGTAAGGCTTTCCATAGGATTTTTCTGCAATAAGCGAAAGTGCCTTGCTGTCATAACTTATGCTGAGATTTTTTTCTGAAAGAGGTGCAACCATCTCGTCAAGCATAAGTGAGGCGATACTTGCGAAATCTTTCTTGTCAAGCTGTCTGAATACAACAACTTCGTCAATACGACTGATAAATTCAGGTCTGAGGAACTCTCGCAAACCTTTCATAGCTTTATCACGTGAAATCTCGTTTTCAGTTCTGTTGAATCCTACTCCGACCGTCTTGTCAGTAGAACCGGCATTGGAAGTCATACAGATTATTGTATTTTCAAAATTTATCGTTCTGCCGTGAGCGTCGTCAACCTTGCCCTCGTCGAGAATCTGCATAAGAATATTCATTACATCAGGGTGTGCCTTTTCTATTTCGTCAAAAAGTATTACAGAATACGGACGACGACGGACTTTTTCAGTAAGCTGTCCTGCTTCATCGTAACCCACGTATCCGGGAGGCGAACCTATCATTCGTGCAACAGAATGTTTTTCCATATATTCCGTCATATCAAGTCGGATAAGCGGTTCTGTTGAATCAAACATTTCTTCAGCAAGTGCCTTTACAAGTTCAGTTTTTCCCACTCCTGTAGGTCCTACAAAGATAAATGATGCAGGACGACGGCGTTTGTTGAGATGTACTCTTGTACGCTTGATTGCTTTTGCAAGTGTTTCAACTGCCTCGTCCTGTCCGAGAACACGTTTCTTCAATGCACCCTCAAGACGTGCTATTTTAAGAAATTCTGTTTCAGCAATCTTGCTTGCAGGAATACCCGTCCAGAGTTCAACAACCTTTGTAATATCTTCCTCTGTAACCTGTACACTTTCCGCTTTTTCTTTCAGGACTTTTTCCTCTTCACGTGCGTGAATGAGTTTTCCCTTTACTTCCGCAAGTGCCTGATAATCCGGCTCTGTCTGTTCGGAAATGCTCTTTTCCATACCCTCTAATACGGAAATCTGTTTTCTGAGTTTATCATACTCCGCTATCTCCTTTGAACGTATGCAAGCCCTTGCACATCCCTCATCAAGCAGGTCGATAGCTTTATCCGGCAGAAAACGGTCTGTAATATATCTTTCTGACAATACTGCACAAGCTCTTACAAGATAGTCAGAAATGTGTACTCTGTGATAATTTTCGTAATATTTTTTAATTCCGAGAAGTACATCTACAGTTTCCTCAATTGTCGGCTCTGCAACCGTCACCGGCTGGAAACGTCTTTCAAGTGCTGCATCTTTTTCAATATACTTTCTATACTCGCTGAAAGTAGTAGCACCGATTACTTGAATTTCACCTCTCGAAAGTGCCGGTTTAAGAATATTTGCGGCATTCATTGAACCCTCGGAATCACCTGCTCCCACAAGGTTGTGAACCTCGTCAATAAACAGAATTACATTGCCCTCACGCTTTACCTCGTCAATAAGACCTTTCACACGGCTTTCAAACTGTCCTCTGAACTGTGTTCCTGCAACAAGTGCGGTAAGGTCAAGCAGATAGACTTTCTTGTCAGCAAGATTAAAAGGCACGTCACCCTCGTTTATACGCTGTGCGATACCCTCAGCAATAGCGGTTTTTCCGACGCCTGGCTCACCGATAAGACAAGGATTGTTTTTTGTACGTCTCGACATAATCTGTATAACACGTGCGATTTCCTTGTCACGTCCTATAATATTGTCAAGTTCACCATCGGCAGCTTTTTTTGAAAGATTTGTACAGTAGTTTCCAAGAAATTTAAGTTCTTTGGGTTTCTTTTCACGTCTGTTTCCGCCGAATATACTTCTTCTGTCAGGTTTTCCGTCTATAGATTTCTTAGGTTCTTCAGAATCAGGTTTCATAGACGACATACCGAAAAGAGAAGGAAAGTCCGGCATACCATCTTCTTTTGAAATATCCGAAAGAAATTCAGGAATAGTGCCTGCTCCGCCCATTTCAAAGCTGTTTCCAAAGCTGTCATTATCAAACATATTCATCATCTGGTCAGAAAGCTGGTCTATCTTCTCATCTGTTATATCAAATTTGTCCATAAACTCCGATACCTGCGGAATCCTCTGCTCTCTTGCACAGGCAAGACAAAGTCCCTCATTTTTCTTTTCATTTCCCTGTACGGAAGTAATAAAAATTACTGCCATTCTTTTTTTACATTTACTGCACATCATCATCAGGCATTTCCCCCTGTTATTATTTTTTCGTTATTTCCGTGAAATATTCCTGCGGAAAAATGTAATATACTTTTCATAGATTAGAAGCAATATTATAAGCATACCTGAAAATAAAGGTTTTGTCAATAGCTTTGTTGCTAAAAAATAACATTTCATTATTTCCGATAACTGAATAGAGCCGTAATATCACAGCAATCATGAATAAAATTCCTGCTCCGGAAAAAATTCCGCACACACCTCCGGCAATATGTGAACCGGTACTTTCATATGATTCACGCTGACCGCCTGTAAGAGATTTTGCGGTAAGAAGTCCTATAATAAATACTACCACAAACACTATCAGACATACAAGAAGTCTTATAACATTCCTGTAAGCATCTGCCACATAATCATCTGATATTATTTTCGCCACTTCTTTACGTTGTTCGCCGGTTTTTATCATTTTCAGAAGATTTCCGAAATCCGTTCCGCCGTCCCTTATTTTTCGTGAAGCTGTTGCAACAGCGTATTTACTCATATCTTCAGAAATGAGTTTTTTCATTACCACCGAATAACATTCATTAAGGTTAGTACGGAAATTCACCTCGTTGTCAACAACTTTTCCGTTAATGTTATTAAGGTACTTGTAAAGCTGTTCGTCAACGTCCTTATCAGAACTGAGAATTTCGTCAATCTTTTCAGTATTGACAATTACATTATATCCCATATTTTCAAGGCTGTTACCAAGATATGAAGATATTTCAACGTCTATCAGCGATTTGTCAAGTTTGCTTATATTGCTGTCACGAATTGTCGTTTTGTAGATACTTTCTGAAACAGCACTGCTCATTGGTACAGCTAAAAGTATTCCCAATATACAGCTTACAAAAGTAACCGCTGATTTTAATATACCTTTTCTGCCTCCGATGTAAAGGCTTAAAGCCACAACGGCAACCGCCATTACATCATAAAACCACCAGAACTGTGTTTCCATTCTGATATGTACATACAGATTATACCGATGTACCTTTCCCCCTTTCGTCTTAAAATATCAGCTTTCATAGTCAATTCTGTCAATCCTGTTATAACCTTTCAGAAAAATGTAGTCACTGCTTCTGACAAACCCTGAATAGACATCTGATATACCGGCTTTTGAACGGACTTCACCGCTGAAATCATATGCACGGATTTCTTCCTTGCACATAACATAAGCAAGCCCGTCATATACTGCCACGTCAACAGCTTCCTGTCCCAAATCAATAACAAGTGATTCAGTATCATTTCCGCTGAAAAGTACCATAACATATTTACGTCTGTCATCGTTGTTTATAATAACGGCGGATTTTCCACCGATACTTGCACCGCCTGCAATATCACCGTCATAACGATAGTAAGAACTTATCTGACCGTTACCGTTTATATAACCGCAAGCGTCAAATCCCACTACAAAAGCACCGTCGTCATATCCGTATACATCAAGTCCGGCAGTATTCAGTCCGGCAGAAGTCCATATTTCTGCACTTTCGGTAAAGTTTATCTGTTGTACAGAAGTTACAAGAGAACCGTTTTCGGCTTTTATATAGCTTATCACACAACCACTGCTCTGCCCTGTGAAACTTATATCGTTTACACGTTCCATACACTTACGTTCATAAATGACATTTCCCTTTTTGTCGTATATGAATACTTCACAGTCATAATTGTTAGAAGTCGTGACGACTGCCGAATATCCCTCCGGACTTATCCTTGCAAACATTATATTGTTTTCAAAATTCTTTTCATAGATAATATCTTCCTCATCCTCAATACATAAATCGTCACCGCCGTTTTCGTAAATCAACGCCTTGCCGTTATCTGCCTGAAGCACTGCATTAGTATATGCGTGTTGTCGTCTTCTCATTAATGTGCCGTCTGTATTATAGAAAAAAATATGTATATCACTCAGTAGTATGAGCTTGTCCTGAGTTTGTTTCAGCTGATAACTGTATTCTCCGGTTATCTCAATCGGGAAATTACCCTCTGCAAGCGTACCTGAATTTATTATAGTGCTGTACTGCCTGCCGATACCTCTCATTTTTTTCAGCCACATATCCTTTGTAAAATACAGTCCCAAAGCCACTCCTACAACAAGCACGAATATAATAAATCTGCTTAATTTTTTTTTTCTTTGTTCACGTTTTTTCACTTCAACAATGTCATTCTCATCATAAGACGGCACTATATATCACTCCCTGCCGTAAAAAATTCTTTTATTCACACACCAATAAATCTTTTTCGTCGTAAAAAACCCTGTTGAGATACAGACCGTGTGCCATTGCGGTTCTGCCTGCTCTCAGACGGTCTTTTGCGTTCAGAATATCAGGAATATCATCAGGCGAAATTCTTCCCTCACTTACATCAATAAGAGTACCGACAATAATCCTAATCATATTATACAGAAATCCGTCGCCTTTTACAAGTATTATCACAGTATCACCATAATTTTCTATGTCAAGCGAATAAATAGTGCGTACAGTTGTTGAAACATTTGTACAGTCCGCACAGAAAGAAGCAAAGTCATGAGTTCCGACAAAGTAATGTGAAGCCTTTTTTATAGCATCAAAATCAAGTTTCCTGCGGTAATGTAACATAAGGTCGGTTGTAAAAGGATTTTTAGATTCACTGCAATGTATCTTGTAAATATATTCCTTTCCTTTACAATCAAATCTTGCGTGAAAATCCAAAGGCACTTCCTCACAGCTGAGAATAGATATATCGTCAGGAAGTTTACCGTTTACACCTCTTACAAAACCTCTTGTACTAATCTGACTTTCCGTGCGGACGTTGAAACAGTACTGATTGGCGTGTACTCCTGTATCTGTCCGTGAACAGCCTGTTATTGAAACCTTTTCGTTGAGTACTTTGGAAACACTTTTCTGCAAAACTTCCTGTACTGTAATAGCGTTACTCTGTATCTGAAAGCCGTGATAATTCGTCCCCCTGTAAGCCGTCATTATTTTCAGATTCCTCATTTTCCGCCTCCTGCTCATTATTTCCGGATTCTTCATGATTTTCTTTTACTTCCTCTGTTTCAACTTCCGGAATATCAGTAACTTCACTGTCTTTCTTCTTTTTGCGACGTTTAACGTCAATAAATGCCACTACTCCGCAAAGTAAAAGAGCTGTTCCGGAAATGATAACTCCCATGACAAGACCTTCCGGCATATACGAAATTTCAATAGTATGATGTCCTGCCGGTACTTCCGCACCCAGCATTGCGTGAAGTACTTTCATAGTTTTGACGTTTTCTCCGTCAACCTTTACTGTCCAGCCTTTTTCATAAGGCATTGACAGATATAATATACCGTCCTCAATAACGTCTATATCGCCCTTTATTTCCGTATCGCTGAAAGACGTTATTTCAAGTTGTTCGTCAGCAAGTTTATTATAGGCTTTTTCAAAAGCGTCTTTTCTGAGTGCATAAATCATAAGATTATAGCTTCCCGATTTGCTGTCGCTTTTTGCGAAAATCTCAATATCTGCTGTACTGTTTACAGGAACGTCACCCATAGGAAATGCTACCGGATAATCTTCAACAGAAACTTCACTTTCAACAATCGTTCCGTCAGCTTTTACGGAAAGTTTATCACAAGCACCGTTATTAGCGTAACCGTATAAATAACCGTTTTCCACACCGGCAAAACTGTATATTGCACTTGCGGAAAGATTTTCATTTTCCTTTGAAAAACTATAATTACCATAACCGTTTTTCTGCACTTTCATATTCTTATATTCAACAAGTGCAACCGGCTGAGCCGTGAAACAAGCCTCCTCACTGCCTGTAGCAAGTTTCATTATATTATTCTGATATTCAAAAGGATTTACAGCATTCTTGTCCTCAAGCTCAAGAATATCATCATTCATCATAAATCCCAGTGACAAAGGATATTTATTCCTGTAAAGATAAACGCCTGTTTTACTGTCCTGCATTTCAAGCGACATTACCTCACTTTTCAAAACGCCTTTTTTTGACATAATGTAATTTATTCCGAAAAGTGAATTTACTACAGGTGTGGAAGTACGGTAATAATAACGGTTTCCGGCTTCAGAAGCGTAAAGTCCGATTCTCCTCATAAGTCTTGTGACTGAAACATTTGCCGATGACGAAAACTGCGAAAGTCCGTAATATCCATACAGTGAACTATCATTCAGAGTATATGTGCCTGTCATTTCCGTCCTGTAAAAAAGTCCGTTATCATTCTCACGTATATCCGAAAACAATGTCTGTACTTCTTTATTTCTGTCCGGATATGAAGTATATCCTGATGTACCGACCGTCTGTACACCTATTCCGGCATTTGCAACAAGTTCAAATCCCAGTACACACGACAATGTTACTCCTGCAACCGTATTTCTTAAAGCATGATTTTTTATATTCAGAATCTTAACAAGTGCGAATACTGCAAAAAACATTGCTGTCACTATAACGGAAGCTGTTATCGGATTGGTTTTTTCCTTGTCAAGAAGATTTTCAAATTTTATAAAGTCGTCGGAATCAATATAGAACATGAAGAACGTTCCCCATGCTACTGCAAATATCGGCAGAAATACAATGTTATATTTTCTGTTTTTAATAATCGCTGATAATACTGTTACAACAAGTGTTACCGCAATGGCTACAATCAACACTGTTCTGTTTGTCTGAGTAAACGGAAATTCTTTCGGACTTTTTCTGTAATTCAGCCAAAAAACAACAGCAGGTGCTATAAGCGTAAGTACAAACTGATATATTGTTATACCTTTTTTCATCATAACGTCATATGCACGGAAAGCCATTGCCACAAGCACAAAACAGAATATAAATGCAAATCTGTATGGTATCTGGTTGGTGAAGTGGAATCCGTGCCATATATAATTGAGTTTGTTCATATTACAGCTTACGACGATTACCGCAAGCATTAACACTCCCGAAATCTTTTCACGGATTTTTATTCCGTTTGAAAATACAAACACTCCGAAAAGAAATACTGCAAACATTCCACAAGCAAAATTAGGCAGACCCTCAATCTTTACAGGCTGACTGAATGAAAGAAGATTTGCAAAAAGGTCTGTCCATTTTTCGTAGAAAGTCGTATCTTTCGGGAATTTATTCTCAGCACTGTATGTGAGTTGCAGTCCGAAATATGCGGGAAGTGTTATAAATGCCGATAATGCTATTCCCAGTATAGAAGAACGCACCATTATAAACAATTTTATGAAAAAGTCTTTAATGCCTTTAGGTTCAATGATTCCTGCCGACATAAACATAAATATACAGAATATACAGGTAAAATATCCTATATAATAACTTGTAATCAGCGACAGTGCCAAAGAAAATGTAAAGAGTTTCCATTTCCTTTCACGGCATATAGCAACTACTCCGGTCATTACAAGCGGAAACAGTGCTATCGTATCAAACCACATTGTATTCCAGTAATAACCAAGCACGTAACTGCACAATGCAAACATTGTCGAAAACATACATACTGAAAAATTCTTCTGTCTGTAAGTATACCTCAGAAAACAACTGAAAAATGCTCCGCTGAAACCTATTTTCGCAACAAGTATATACATAAAAGCATCTCTGACATTTTCTTCGTCAAAAAATACAGACAGCCAGTTTAAAGGGCTCATTGCATAGTACGATATAAGCGAAAGAAAATTTGTACCCATACCGTTCTGCCATGAGTACAGAAATGAACCGCCGTTCAATAATTTTTCCCTTTCCACACGGAAAAACGGATAGTACTGGTGCCACGAATCAACAACAAGTATCTGTCTGTCTCCGAAAGGGTGTATTCCGTTCTGTGCAAACGCATAAAGCATTATTACAGCAGGAATAATAAATGAAATCAGAAAACATAATATTCCCTTGTCATATAAAAATCTCAGGAATCTGTTGTTTCTGATATTTGAAAATTTTTTTGTAATGTCTCTGTTAACTTTCATTTTCCTTTATCCTCAGTAAATTATATTTATAACAATAACACACGCAAAGAAACCTATTGTAACCGCAAGTGCTATATAATCTCTCGGAGCGGATTTCAGCTGTCGCAACCTTGTCCGCCCCTCTCCTCCGCAGTAACAACGACATTCCATAGCCGTTGCAAGCTCGTCCGCTCTCCTGAATGCTGATATAAATAACGGTACAAGTATTGATACAAGATTTTTCGCCCTGTCCTTAATACTTCCTGTGTCAATCTCCGCACCTCTTGCTTTCTGTGCGGAAATTATCTTATCTGTTTCTTCAATAAGAGTGGGAATAAACCTCAGTGCTATCGACATCATCATTGCAAGCTCATGCACCGGAAATTTAAACTTCTTCAAAGGCGATAACAGACGTTCAACAGCATCCGTCAGAGTAATCGGCGACGTTGTGTACGTCAGCAGTGAACTTCCGGCAATCAACACTATAATTCTTATTATCATCACCACACTTACGTTGATACCCTCGGAAGTGATTTTCAGGAATTTCCAATGGAAATAAACCGTTCCACCGCTTACGAAAAGTATATTCAATAACGCCGTCACAAGAAGAAACGGCATAAGAGGTTTTATGCTTTTCGCAAACATTTTCAGCTTTATTTTTGAAAGCAGTATTGCTGTTAATGTATACGCTATTCCGAAAACAAGGCTTACAACCGACTGTCCCGTAAAAAGCATTATGATAAAAAGAAGTGTCATTACTATTTTGAAACGTGGGTCAAGCCGATGAATAACGCTGTCCGCCGGAAAAAACTGTCCTATTGTAATATCTTTCAGCAAAATCTATACACCCTGCCTTTTCCTGAGATACTTTAAAATGACTTCTCTTGCACTGTCAACCGTATAAACTTCTTCTCCGAAATCAATTCCGTGTTTTCTGAGTTCAATAAAAATCCTTGTTATCTGCGGAACGTCAAGACCTATTGCAGAAATTTCCTCCGCACGTGAAAAAACTTTCGGAGTTTCGTCAAAACAGAATATACCAGCTTTGTTCATAACAAGAATCCTGTCCGCAAATGTAGCAATATCTTCCATACTGTGCGAGACTATGAGAATAGTGTTTTTTGTTTTTTTGTGATAAGCCTTTATACAGTCGAAAATTCTTTTACGTCCTACAGGGTCAAGACCAGCCGACGGCTCGTCAAGAATTAAAACTCTTGGATTCATTGCCATAACTCCTGCAATCGCAACACGCCTTTTCTGTCCGCCGGAAAGTTCAAAAGGCGAACAGCTGAGAATTTCTTCCGGAAGTCCTATATCGTGGACTGTTTCAGTAACACGTCGTTTTATTTCATTTTCGGAAAGTCTCATATTCCTGCAACCGAAAGCAATATCCTTATAGACGGTTTCCTCGAAAATCTGATACTCAGGATACTGAAAGACAAGTCCTACTTTGAAACGGACTTCACGGATTTGTGACTTGTCCGCCCATATGTCCCTGCCGTCAAGGTAGACCTTTCCGGAAGTGGGTTTCAGCAGAGCATTGAAATGCTGTATAAGCGTGGATTTTCCCGAGCCGGTATGTCCCATAATACCTATAATTTCGCCCTCTTTTATTTCAAGGTTTACGTGGTCTACTGCTGTCTTTTCAAAAGGTGTCCCCTGACTGTATATATAAGTGAGTTCTTCTGTTTTAAGTACCGCCAATTATATCGCTCCTTTTTTATGTGAAATTTTCTATAGAACCTGTTCCGCCTGTTGAAAGATGTGCGTAATATTGCAGAATAACAGTAGCGTCTACTGCATTAATCATTCCGTCCTTATTAACATCAGCCGATTTTCCAGCACTTTCCGTTAATGTTGAAGAATTTCCTGTTGAAAGTTCTGCATACTCAACAAGTACCATTGTAGCATCTACTGCATTTACAAAATTGTCACCGTTTACGTCTCCCAATAATACTTCTTTTTCGGTAAATTGTCCCAGTGATACAAATTTACAGCCATACTTTTCAGCATATGCCTGTGCTGTGGAATTATCATATCCATAAATAGTCCCATTAAAATAAGGTGTTGTATTGCCATTACCAGTATTTATATTTGTAATTGTATTATTTCTATCATAAATCTTACATTCCGGATTTAAAATTGTGATTGATGTTAAATTTTCACATTCATAAAATGCCATCCATTCAATACTTGTTACACTTTCCGGAATTTCCACTGTTGTCAGACTATAACAATGATTAAACATATTTTCACTGATTGTGTCTAATCTCTTGGAAATTTCTATTGATGTTAAACCTGTGCAATAATAAAATGTATTTTTTCCGATAGTAGTTACACTGTCAGAAATTTTTATTGATTTTAAATCAGAACAACCACCAAATGCACCATTTCCGATACTTATTATGCTATCCGGAATGACTATTGACGTCAAACTTTTACAATCCCAAAATGCATTATTTCCAATACTTATTATGCTATCTGGAATGACTATTGATGTCAGACCGTTACAACCTTGAAATGCACCATCTCCGATACTTGTTACACTATCCGGAATAATTATGTCACCGGAGCAGGTATAACCGTCAATTAAAATTTCATTTACAATAACAAACGGACTTTCTTTTCTCTTTTCTTCAAGCCACGATGTACCATAAAATACCTGACCTTCAATATTTTTTATGTTATCCGGAATTTCTATTGATGTCAGATTTGTACAATCATAAAATGCACCATATCCGATAGTTGTTACACTATCCGGAATTTTTATTGATGTTAAACTTGTACAACCAAAAAATGCACGTTCTCCGATAATTGTCACACTATCCGGAATAACTATTGATTTTAAATCGGAACAATTACAAAACGTATTATATCTGATGCTTGTTACCGGTACACCGTCTATTTCTGCCGGAATTTCCACCGTTTCTACATAAAAATCACAATCGATAATCTCAATATAATCTCCATAGTTTATGTATGTAAGAAGTTCATATGTATCCTCTGTATTTTCTGAAGATGCAAACGCCGTTATTCTGGTAACATTAAAAATATTGCTTAATGACTGGCAATTTATACCAATAACACATACTGCCATAAGACCGGCAATCATTCTTTTAATTTTCATAATCATAACCCCTTTTTTATTTATTCGCCGTATATAACCTTACGTCTGAGCATAACAAGGTCAAAAACGTCAACAACACCGTCACCTGTGAGGTCTGCACTTTTCAACTGTTCTTCCGTAAGTTCCTTTTTACCTAAAATACAATCCTGAAGTAATACAGCGTCTGATATACTTACTTCGTTGTCGCCGTTCATATCGCCTGCTGAGAGGTCTTTTTCGGGTACTTTTCCGAGTGAGACAAAACTTCTGCCGTACTTTTCAGCATATGCCTGTGCGGTTGAGTTTTCATAACCGTATATAGTACCGTAAAAATGTTCAAAGTTATTTGTAATTGTATAATTATCACCCTCAATTTCACATTCAGGATTTAAAAAAGTTATTTTGTCTAATTCTGCACACGCTCCGAATGAACTTTCCCCAATACTCACTACGCTCTCCGGAATAACTATTGATTTCAAATCACTACTGGAAGCAAATGCACCATATCCAATATTTTTTACATCGTCAGGAATAGTTACATCTCCTATACACGCTCTGCCATCAATCAAAATTTCATTTACTACAACAAACGGATTTTCTTTCATTTTTTCTTCAAGCCATAATGTTCTATAAAAAGCATAACCACCAATCTTTGTAAGACTTTCAGGAATCTCTATTGATGCTAAATTACTGCAACCATAAAATGCATAATCTCCGATACTTTTTATATTGTCAGGCAATTTTATTGATTTTAAACTACTGCAAAATCCAAATGTATCCATTCCTATACGTTCAACACTATCAGGAATATTTACCGTTTTTAAACTTTTGCAATAACAAAATGCTAAAGCATCTATATTTTTTACACTGTCAGCAATATCTACTGATGTTAAATTCCAGCACTCATAAAAAGCTTGCTCTCCGATATTCGTTACTGGTAAGCCGTCTATCTCAGACGGAATAACAACTTCTGTTGCAGACTTACTACAACCAGAAATCTCAATATAATCTCCATAATTATAATATGTGAGATATTCATATGTACCACTATCAACCGCACTTGCTGTCATTACGGAAGTATTTTCCGTAACCGTACTTACATAAGGTACGCCCACACCCATAACGAATACTGCCATAAGACCGGCAATCATTCTTTTCATTTTCATAAATAACTCCTTTTCAAATTAATAATTTCAATAATACTTTTACACATTCTTCCTCAGATATTATTTCCGGCGGAATATCAACACCTGCTTCTCTGAGACCCCAGCACAATTCAGTCACCTGCGGAACGTCGAGACCGATTTTTCTTAAAAGCTCCACCTGCGAAAAAACTTTTTCGGGGATATTGTCCATAATAATACGTCCGCTTTCCATTACAACCACACGGTCACACTGGACAGCTTCTTCCATATAGTGAGTAATCAGAACAATTGTTATCCCATATTTACGGTTCATCTCACGCACCGCTGACATCACCTCCTTTCTGCCCTGAGGGTCAAGCATAGCTGTAGGCTCGTCAAGTATTATGCACTTCGGACGCATTGCAATAATTCCCGCAATAGCAACCCTTTGTTTCTGACCGCCGGAAAGCTGTGCCGGTGAATGAAATCTGTAATCATACATATTGACGGCTTTCAGTGAATCGTCAACTCTCTGTCGCATTTCCTCGTAAGGTACGCCTAAATTCTCCAGTGCAAAAGCAACATCTTCTTCAACTACAGAAGATACTATCTGATTATCGGGATTCTGAAAAACCATTCCGGCACACTGACGGAGTTCAAAAAGCCGTGAATCGTCAGCAGTATCAATTCCGTCAACAGTAACCTTTCCTGAAGTTGGCAGAAGTATGGCATTGAGATGTTTCGCAAGCGTGGATTTTCCCGAACCATTATGACCAAGTACCGCAATAAATTCACCTTGCTTTATATCAAGGTCTATTCCTTTCAGCACCTCTGCGGACGGCTTTTCACTGTCTGAATCGTAACGGAAACGGAGATTTCTTATTTCAATGATATTATCCATTTATATTCCTCTTAATAATATTCTTAATCATCACAACATGATATACGTCCGATAACGTCAATCTTAATTATTCTTATTACTGAACCTTTGTCGGTCTCACAACGCATTTTTATCCATTTTTCATCGGTTTCAAGGACTATCCCTCCACCCAGAAAACGCTCCTGAACGTTATATATTTCCACGAAGTTATCAACAAGATTTTTTATAATATCTGACATTCCGCAAAACCTCTTTACTTCTGCCATATAGCAGTTGAACCGCACGGCAGTGTCATTCCGGTTGACTGTACAGGAAGTCCTATTTCGTCAAATGAAACACTTCCGCCGAATTTCTTTGTAAGTACAGTACCGAGAATATAGCCCATTACCGACGGCGACAAACCTGTTGTATAGCTGTTGATAAGGAAAAACAAAGGGTTATCAGTAAGCACTCCTGAACAAAGCGTTACAAGGTCGTAAATTGAATTTTCAAGTTTCCATATTTCACCGGAAGGTCCTCTGCCATAACTCGGAGGGTCCATTACAACAGCATCATAACGTCTACCACGTCTTATCTCACGGGCTATGAATTTTTCGCAGTCGTCAACTATCCAGCGTATAGGCTTATCAGAAAGTTCGGAAACAGTAGCGTTTTCCCTTGCCCACTGTACCATACCTTTTGAAGCGTCAACGTGACAAACGGAAGCTCCTGCCTCTGCACACGCAAGAGTGGCACCGCCTGTATATGCAAACAAGTTAAGTACACTGATTTCACGACCTGCATTCCTGATTTTATCTGCCATAAAATCCCAGTTTACAGCCTGTTCAGGAAAAAGTCCTGTATGTTTGAAACCTGTAGGCTTTATGTTGAATGTAAGATTTCCGTAATTTATATTCCATACTTCCGGAACTTTCTTTCTGAAATTCCATTTTCCACCGCCGGAAGCAGAACGGTAATAATGACCGTCAGCAGTATTCCAGAGATTAGAAGTTTTATCGGTTTTCCATATTATCTGAGGGTCGGGACGTACAAGACTTATATCCCCCCATTTTTCAAGTTTTTCTCCGTCTGAAGTATCAATTATTCTGTAGTCTGTCCATTTATCCGCTGTTCTCATATTTAATATTCCTTTCTTATTATTCTTTCCCTTATTTTTTCTGCAATGCTCTTTACTGCATCGTCTATATCAACGTAATCCATTCCCTCTGCTTTAATATCTATTGCAGGAATTACGGAATTTTCATGTACAAAAATTTTTCCTCTGTTGCCGAGCAGGTGTATATAACGTGCTATATGGTCGGTTATCACACAATCGTTTTTCCATATCTCACGGAAATTCAATGGTATCTCCACATCAGCGGAAACCTGAGAATAGTGTCTCATATCAGCAAGTTCACTGAGCGGAGACTTTATTTTCCGCATAATCGAAAGAAGTTTTACCGCTGTAAAAAATCCGTCGCCTGCCGGAATATCGTCAAGAAATATAATTCTTCCGTTACTGTCAGCACCTATGCTGTAACCGTCTTCAGTCATTCTTGCAATAATGCTGTTTTCGTCGAATCCTGCCGTAACAACTGTTATATTATTTTCCTCTGCAAACTTCATAAATCCATAGCCTGCTCCGTAAGTAACTACAAAAACGTTGTTTTTCAGCAGATTATTGTTTCTACAGTATTTCGCAAAGACCGCCATAAGTCTGTCATTGTCAATTATAAAGCCTTTTTCGTCAATAACGGTACAGCTTTCGCCGTCATTTCTGAAAATAAAGCCACAGTCAAAATTATCTTCCGTTTTAAAGGTTTCATTATCTTCCGGAATAATCTCAACATCTGCACCCATTTCAGTAAAAAGCCTTACAGCAATTTCATTATTTTTTCCGTCCGAACATCTTACAGCGATTTTCATTCCGGAAAAATCTTCATTTACAGATTCCCTTATAAAACTTATATATTCTTCTATGGCGTTTTCACAGACTATTACACCGCCCTTTTTATTTCTTATGCGTTTTTCAAGTTCTTCCGGAGATTTGAAAATAATTCTTTTTATTTCCTCACCTGTTTCGTAGCTGAGTTTATAACCGCCGGAAGAATAAAGACGTATTCCGCAGTGATGACCGTCCGGCAAAGATGTAATCATTATTCCTGCATCAGCGTCATGAATTTCCGCAAGGCACGATATTACCGGCGGTGAAACTATGCCAAGTTTTTCCGCCGGTATTCCTGCTGAACATATTCCACGACATACTGAATCAGCAATACTTCCGGCAGACATTCCACCGTCACGTCCGACTATTACAAGAGGATTTTTCCTGTTTTTCGGTGAAAGAACAGAGGCAACAGTTTTTCCGGTAATTTCAGCCAGTTCATGGTCGGAATACTCCAAAGTTATATATTCACCGTGAAAGTTTTCCATTTGTCACACTCCTTTGATAGAGTAAACAGCTATAATCTTTTTCTGTTCTGCAATTGCAGAATTATCCCGATAAACCCTTGCTTCCCTACAACTGTTATATCTGTTGTAAACTACTGTACCATTTTTCTGTCGCACACAGAAAACAGTATGTATCGAAGAAAGAAAACGTTTTCCCGTCCAGAAAGACAAAATGAAAGTATCTGCATTTCCGATATTTCGTGATTTCTTATAACTTACTTCATACTTTTCAAGGGCTTTTCCGATTTTATGGGGATTGCACCCTAAAATTCCAATAAGCATTCTGAATTTTTCCATATAACGTGATATTTCATATATCGGAACAGTTTTTTTCAGATACACCAGAGCGTTATGAACTGCTATAACTTCACAACCGTTGAAACTCATATTACACAGTCCATAACGCATTTCTGAAACATATTCAACTGCCTGTCCGTTAATCATTTTTCCGTAACAGGATTTATTATAAAACCGGATATTATATCTGTAATTATTTCCGCAAATCATAATGTCAATTGACCGTCGTCCTGAAATGTAAAGCCGAGATGTTCATAAGCAAGTTTCGTTGCACAACGTCCACGTGGAGTACGTCCGAGGAATCCCAACTGCATTAAAAAAGGCTCACATACGTCCTCAATAGTAACGGCCTCCTCACCTATTGCAGAGGCAAGAGTTTCAAGACCTACAGGACCTCCGCCATAACCTCTTATAATCATTTCAAGCATACGTCTGTCAAGGCTGTCAAGTCCCAGCTCGTCAATTTCAAGACGTTCCAGTGCCATTGAAGCTATCTTCTGATTGATTTCACCGTCGCCCATAACGTCCGCAAAGTCACGCACACGCTTTAAAAGTCTGTTTGCAATACGTGGTGTACCTCTTGCTCTGCCCGCAATTTCCCCTGCTCCGTCGGCAGTACACGGTATGCCAAGTATCATTGCACTACGGCGTACTATATCAGTAAGCTGTTCCTTTGAGTAGAGTTCAAGTCTCTGTATAACTCCGAATCTGTCTCTCAATGGTGCAGAAAGCTGTCCTGCACGTGTAGTAGCTCCTATAAGCGTAAAAGGTTTCAAATCCATTCTTATTGAACGTGCTGACGGTCCTTTACCGATTATTATGTCAATCACCCTGTCTTCAAGTGCAGGATACAAGATTTCCTCTACTGCCCTTGACAGACGATGTATTTCGTCTATAAAAAGCACATCGTTATCTGAAAGGCTTGTAAGAAGTGAAACCAAATCCCCTGGTTTTTCAATTGCAGGTCCTGTTGTAACACGGAGATTAACTCCAAGTTCGTGTGCAATTATCGCCGACAATGTAGTTTTACCCAGTCCGGGAGGACCGTATAACAAAACATGGTCAAGCGGTTCACCTCTGAGTTTTGTAGCCTTGATATATATTGCAAGATTTTCCTTTACTTTGTCCTGTCCGATATATTCGTGAAGTGTCTGCGGTCTGAGAGTTGTTTCAATATCGCTGTCTTCTGCAATGTTTTCCGGCGAAATTACTCTCGGAGCAAACTCCATATCTTCTGTCTGTATCAATTCTGCACCTCCGTTTTATTTTTCAAAATAGTGTTTTCTTATCATATATTACCTGAAGAAATAAGTCTGAGACATTCCCTTATAAGTTCCTGTGTACTGAGTGAGGGGTCGCATTTTCTGAGAACAGGTGCTATTTCGCCCTGTGAATATCCAAGTACCATAAGGGCTTCCATAGCCTCTGAAACTGACGTGGACGATACATCTACAGAATTTGCAACAACCGGAATATTTTTTCCGGTAAAATCTTCTGCTGATATTTTATCCTTGAGTTCAAGGACTATTCTCTGAGCGGTTTTAGCACCTATGCCCTTTGTTTTAGTGAAAGCCTTGCTATCACCGGAAGCTATAAGAAATGCAAAACTTTCCGGAGTAATGTCGGAAAGTATTGATATTCCGGCTTTTCCGCCCACTCCCGAAACTGATATTAACAGTTTGAAGCAATTCAGCTCCTGAAGTGACGAAAATCCAAAAAGTTCTATATTGTCGTCTCTCACACTCATGTAAGTGTAAACTGTAATTTCTTCTCCTATCGTCCCTAACTGAGAAACCGTGTTGTAAGAAGTCCTGCAACCATATCCCACGCCGTTACATTCCACAACAATGAAATTCATTTCCTTAACCGTGAGTTTACCTTTAAGACTGTATATCATAAAAAAATCTTCCTTTTTTGTATTTAATTATCTCCACCGTACCGAATGTCCATGACATATCGCAACCGCCAGAGCATCAGCAGCGTCATCAGGTTTCGGAATATGCGCAAGCCCCAGTAAACTGCGTGTCATTTCCATCATCTGATGTTTTTCTGCTTTTCCGTAACCAGTAACTGACATTTTCACCTGCAACGGCGTATATTCTGAAACAGGTATGAATCTTTTAGCGGCAGAAAGTATTGTCACACCTCTTGCCTGTGCAACGTCAATAGCGGTTTTCTGGTTGGTAGTGAAGTAAAGTTTTTCAATAGCCATGCAGTCTGGCTTGAATTTGTCAAATATAAATTCCATATCTTCATTTATTGCCCTAAGACGTTCAGTAAAGAACGTTCCTGCATCTGTAGTGACTGCACCATACTCAACCGGACGGAAATTTACACCGTCATAATCCAGTACACCGAAACCTACTATTGCATAACCGGGGTCAATTCCTAATATTCTTATTTTTTTCACATTATTATTCCTGTTCTGTTGAAAAAGTCTGTATAACCATATATACTTTATTATACACCTTATTATTATACCACACAGAAACGGTTGTTTGCAATATATTTATGCCTTTTTTATTGCTTTTTATAAAAAAACCTGCTATAATGTATTTTAGCTATCAGTTAAATTTTCCGGAGGTAAAAAACATATGGATTTACAGGAACTGCGTAACGAAATAGACGTTACAGACAAAGAAATATTATCACTCTTCATGAAACGTATGGAACTCTGTAAAGGAGTGGCAGACTACAAAAAACAACACAATATGCCGGTATTTCAGGGCGGACGTGAACAACAGGTTATTGACAGAATAAAGGCTCTCACAAATGACCCCACACTTGAAAACGGTACGTCAACACTTTTCACGACAATTATGGACATAAGCAAGTTATTACAGAACAGAAAATTACTTTCAGACAATCAGGAATATAATTTCATTACACCGGACTTTGAAAACGTTCAGCAAATAGGTTGTCAGGGGACTTCCGGTGCAAACTCTGAAACAGCCTCAAGAATGATTTTCGGAGACAAACAACCCACATTCTATAAATCCTTTGAGGACGTTTTCAGGGCTGTACAGTCTGGAGAAGTAGATTACGGCGTTATTCCGCTGAAAAACTCAACAGCAGGAATGATTGACAGTGCATACGACCTTATGGCAAAATATAGTGTATATATTGTAAAACAGGTATGTGTTGAAATAAATCACTGTCTCTGTGCAAAAAAAGGCACTTCAATAAACGATATAGAATGTGTTTATTCGCACCCGCAAGCCCTTGCACAATGCAGTGTATTCCTTGCGGAACACAACTTTAATACTTCACCATACAGCAATACAGCGACTTCGGCTGAAATGGTACTGAACAGCGACGAAAATATCGCTTCCATATGTTCAGTTGACTGTGCGGAACGTCTCGGACTGGAAATACTTGCTGAAAATATAGCAGACTGTTCCGTCAACAGAACACAATTCGTATGTATCGCAAGGGATTTACAGGTTTCAGAAGATGCTGACACTATTTCAATAATGATACAGATTCCGCATACAGAGGGAAGCCTTTACCGCTTGCTTACAAAATTCTATGTAAACGGTATGAATATTATCAGAATTGAAAACCGTCCCATACGTGACGGAAGTTTCGACGTAATGTTTTATCTTGACTTTACAGGAAAACTTCAAGACCCTGAAGTCCGTGCGTTGATAAACGACCTTTCCGAAAATATGGAATACTTCCGTTGTCTCGGAAATTTCAGAAACGACTAAAGGAGTGATTTTTAATGTCAAATAAATTCTGTTCTCTGCTTGAAAAGAAATTCGTTTTTCTTGACGGCGGTATGGGAACTATGTTACAGGCTCACGGAATACAGACCGAACACGTTCCGGAACTTCTGAATATCACAAATCCCGAAGCTATCATTAACATTCACCGTATGTATGCGGAAGCCGGTGCTGACATTATTTACGCAAATACTTTCGGTGCTAACCGTTTCAAACTTGAAAACTCCGGTTACAGTGTGGCAGAAGTCGTGCATGCAGGAATTTCCAATGCCCGTAAAGCTGTCGGAAACAAACTGGTCGCACTTGATATAGGACCTACAGGTCAGCTTCTCGAACCGTCGGGAGCATTGTCATTTGAAGAATCATATGAGGTATACAAGGAAATAGTTATCGCCGGAAATGAAGCCGACGTTATCGTTATTGAGACAATGACAGACTTATATGAAGTAAAATCCGCACTGCTTGCCGTCAAGGAAAATTCCGATAAACCTGTGCTTGTTACGATGACTTTCGAGGAAAATATGCGTACTTTTACCGGAGTTTCGCCGGAATGTATGGTAGCTGTTTTAGAGGGACTTGGTGCTGATGCTATCGGCGTAAACTGTTCACTTGGTCCTGAGGAACTTTTCCCCGTACTTGACAAAATATGCTCACTGACAAATCTTCCTGTTATCGCAAAGGCAAACGCAGGACTTCCCGACCCTGTTACAAATCTTTTCAATGTAAATCCGGAAGATTTTGCAACAAGTGCTGTAAAACTTGCCGGAGCAGGTGTTAAAATATTCGGTGGCTGTTGCGGAACTACTCCCGAACACATACGACAGATGATTAAAAAACTTGACAGCGTTGATAATATTAAGAGACCTGTAAAACGTGTCAGTCTTGCGTGTTCTGCTGTAAACTGCGTTACAATAAATCAACCTCGTGTAATCGGTGAACGTATCAACCCTACAGGAAAAAAACGTTTCAAGGAAGCACTGATAAATCACGACATTGATTATATTTTAGGGCAGGCAGTTGAACAGATTCACGCAGGTGCAGAAATTCTTGACGTAAACGTCGGACTTCCCGATATAAATGAAAAAGAAATGATGGTTACAGCGGTAAAGGCTATTCAGGGAATATGCGACACGCCATTACAGCTTGATTCAACTATTCCGGAAGTACTTGAAGCCGGTCTGCGTGTATATAACGGAAAACCTATTGTCAATTCAGTAAATGGTGAAGATGAATCACTTGATAAGATTCTGCCGATTGTAAAAAAATACGGTGCATCTGTTGTAGGACTTACTCTTGACAAAGGCGGTATACCTAAAACTTCCGAGGGACGTTTTGCAATAGCAGAAAAAATCCTTAAACGTGCTACAGAATACGGAATACCGAAAGAAGATGTTTTCATTGACTGCCTTACGCTTACTGCTTCCGCTGAACAGGACGGCGTTATGGAAACACTCAACGCCCTGCACCGTGTAAAAAATGAACTGGGATTGCGTACAGTACTGGGAGTATCAAATATTTCATTCGGTTTGCCTAACAGGGAACTTATTACAAGAACGTTTCTGACAATGGCACTTCATAGCGGACTTGATTTACCTATTATAAATCCTAATGTTGATTCAATAATAGGTGCAGTACGTGCATATCGTCTGCTTGCAGGAATAGACCGCAATTCAGCAGATTTCATAAACGTATACGCAAACGCCTCTGCTCCGAAAACAACACAGTCCGCTACAACGGAAAAAAATTCTCCTGACCTTGTGTATGCAGTCGAAAACGGTCTCAAAAGCGACGCTCTCAAAGCTGTCCGTGAACTTGTTGACAATACCGAACCTATGGAAATCATTAACAGTTATCTTATACCGGCACTTGATTCCGCAGGTGACAAATTTGAAAAGGGCAAAATATTCCTTCCGCAACTTATACTCACGGCAGGTTCAGCACAGGCTTGTTTTGAGGTAATAAAGGGAAAACTCGCTCTCAATAATTCAGGAAACATTTCAAAAGGAAAAATAGTCCTCGCTACAGTAAAAGGCGATATTCACGACATAGGAAAAAATATAGTAAAAGTCCTGCTTGAAAGCTATGGTTTTGACGTTATAGACCTTGGAAAAGATGTTGACCCGCAACTGATAGTTGATACAGCTATAAAACATCAGGTGAAACTTGTGGGACTTTCCGCACTTATGACAACTACTCTCGGAGCTATGGAAGAAACTATTAAAATTCTCAACAGAGAATATCCCGAATGTAAAACAGTAGTCGGCGGTGCTGTACTGACGGCTTCTTATGCCGAACAGATTCACGCTGACTTTTACGCAAAAGATGCTAAACAAACCGTTGACGTGGCATCACGTATATACTAAAAATAATTTAACAGGAAAGGATATAATTTTTTATGATTATACTTGACGATTTAAGGGTTGAAATGACCAACTACAGAAAAGAAATGACTGAACTTGCGGACGTTCTCAATATAGAGTCTGCAAAGGCAAGAATCGCTGAACTCAATGCTCAGACTGCTGAAGACGGTTTCTGGGACGACCTTGAAAATTCACAGAAAGTACTTCGTGAAACAAAGTCCCTCGAAAGAAAAATCGAAAAATACAACAAGTTAAACGAAAGTCTCGAAGACCTTATTACACTCATAGAGCTTTCCATTGAGGAAGATGACGACAGCTCCGTTGAAGAAATAAAAGCTGATTCAGAAACTTTCAAGAGGAAACTCGAAGATGAAAAACTTTCCACACTTCTCACCGGAGAATACGACAACTCAAATGCTATTCTTACATTCCATGCAGGAGCAGGCGGTACAGAGGCACAGGACTGGGCAGAAATGCTTTACAGAATGTACAATCACTGGGCTGAACGTCATAACTATAAAGTTACTCTCATGGATTACCTTGACGGTGATGATGCAGGTATGAAATCCGCTTCAATACTCATAGAGGGCGATAACGCTTACGGCTATATGAAATCCGAATCAGGTGTACACAGACTTGTGCGTATCTCACCTTTCGACGCTTCCGGAAGAAGACATACATCTTTCGCTGCCCTCGAAGTTATGCCCGAAATCGACGACTCAATCGAAGTTGACATTCGTCCCGAAGATATAGAAATGGAAGTTTACCGTTCAAGCGGTGCAGGCGGTCAAAAAGTAAATAAAACAAGTTCCGCTGTACGTCTTATCCATAAACCGACTGGTATTGTAGTATCATGTCAGACACAGAGAAGTCAGTATCAGAACAAGGACTACGCTATGAAAATGCTCCGTTCAAAACTCGTCGAAATAAAGGAACGTGAACACCTTGAAAAAATCGAGGACATAAAAGGTGTTCAGCGTGAAATTGCGTGGGGGTCTCAGATACGTTCATATGTATTTATGCCTTACACACTCGCAAAAGACCACAGAACAGGATTTGAAAACGGTAATATTCAGGCGGTTATGGACGGAGATATTGACGGCTTTATAAACGCTTACCTGAAATCTCTTTCACACGGTACTCTCGCAAAATAATAAAAAAAAGGAGGTTTTTTCCTATGGGTGACGTTTTTGTATGGGCTTTGATGTTTGCAATTGTTTATATGGTTCTGAAAAGTATGAAACCAAAGGAAAAACCTCCCGAACCTGAAAAAAAGAAACCTGACCCTCCGCCGAAACCTGAATCTCCGCCAAAGTCTGCCGATACCGAGTACACAAAGAATTTCAAGCAAAAAATAGCTGTTGAAATGATTAAGGGAAAATCTGCTGATGATATTATTGCCGAACACTCAACGCTCACGGCTGACGAGATAAACAAATGGAAAAATGATTTTCTTGACAATATATCACGTCTTTCAGCAGAAAACGCAGACCTTTCAATGCGTGTGGGACAACTTTATATGAAAGTAGAGTGGCTTGAAAAAACCTGCAAAACACATATAGGTGACGACTGGAAAGAAAAAACCGGTTATAAATATTTATAAGCGTGTTCACTCAATGAGCGGAACACGCTTTTTTTATGCACACCATTCGGCACAAATTTCATATAATAGAACAGAAAATTTTTTCTTGAAAGCCGTATACAACGGCAGAATGGAGAATAATATGAAAAACAATTTCAGAATACTTGTAACCGGCGGAGATATGCGACAAGTATATTGTGCCGGAAAACTTTCTTCGTTATATGATACTTATGTAATGGGTTTTTCTGCTGAAGCAGTACCCGAAAAAATGAATCTCAAATCAGCCGTGACAGATACTGACGGTTTCTATGACTTTGCGGTACTGCCTGTTCCTCCGCTTGACAATAACAGAATGATTCCCGCACCTTTCAGCAGTGAAAAAATAAATCCGAAAGAAATCCGTCGTCTTCTCAAACCTGACGGAATAATATTTGTAGGAAAATATGACCCGAAATTACAGGAATTTTTCGGCGATATGGAAATCGTTGACTATATGGGACGTGAAGACCTGAGTTTAAAAAATGCTGTTCCGACAGCGGAAGGTGCTGTTGAAATAGCACTGAATGAACTTCCCGTTACTCTGAATGGTCTGAAAGTCCTGATTGTCGGACTGGGACGTATCGGCACGGCTCTTGCGGAAATCCTGAAAGGTTTCGGAGCAGATGTTACTGCCTCTGTACGCAACGCAAAAGGTTCAGCAAAAGCACGTATTCTCGGTATAAAGTCAATATGTACCAACAAAATGGATACTGATTATTCACTGGTATTCAATACAGTACCGGAAATGATTTTCGATAACAGACTTCTTGAAAAATTCAGTGACGACACACTTTTCATTGACCTTGCTTCCAAACCTGGTGGAATAGATTTTGAATCCGCAACACTTCTTGGTAAAAAGGTCATATGGGCATTAGGTATTCCCGGAAAAACTGCACCGGTAACTTCAGGAGAATTTATAGCAGAAACGGTTGCCGGAATTATTGAGGAAAGGGGTTTTTTTAATGACTGATATATTCAGCGGTCTGAAAATAGGTTTCGCAATGACCGGCTCTTTCTGTACATTCGGAAAATGTTTTGAACAGGCTGAAATACTTAAAAATATGGGAGCTGAAATAATTCCGATAATGTCGGAAACGGCTTCTGCTACTTCCACACGTTTCGGAAGTGCGGAGGAAAATATAAAAAAATTAAGTCTCATAGCCGGAAAGGAAGTAATCACCTCGATAGCGGACGCTGAACCTATAGGACCTAAAAATATGACTGACATTATGGTAATAGCACCGTGTACATCAAACACCGCCTCGAAACTCGCAAACAGTATTACTGATACAGCGGTTACAATGGCTGTAAAGTCACATCTAAGAAGTGGTAAACCTGTATTGCTTGCAATAGCTTCAAATGATTCCCTTTTAGGTTCTGCAAAGAATATAGGTGAACTTTTCAACAGGAAAAATTATTATTTCGTACCGATGTTGCAGGACGACTGCACAAACAAACCGGCTTCACTGGTTGCAGAATTTTCAATGCTTCCGCAAGCTGTTGAATCTGCTCTCAGAGGAATACAGCTCAGACCTATAATATATCACAAACCGGATTAAAAAAATAAGGCGGTCAAAATTTCCGACCGCCTTTGAATTACATAAGTATCAATAAAAATGTATATATAATCTGTACCGTCACAGCAATATCAAACATCAGGGAACATTTTGCTATACAGAAACCACGTTTTGCCTGTGCCGGAGTTGTGAAAGGTATTTTGTCTTTTTCACGGAAAAGACATAACATAAAAAATCCCATTACCCCCATTACAAGTATCAGACCTGAAGTAAATATAAATCCTGCATTTTCCTCTATATAGGAAACCGCTGTTGACATTGAATTTATAAATATGTGTACTATCACAGCAGGTATTACGGAATTGTGTTTCAGTGTGATGTGTGCGAGGAAAGTTCCGAGCAGAAACGCAAGTACAAACTGCGGAATATTATGGTGTGAAAGTCCGAAGAAAAACGCCGTCGCAAATACCGCAAACCTCTGATTAGACCTTGAAAATACTCTGAGTAACATTCCCCTGAAAAAAATTTCCTCAGTAATCGGTGCTATAATACAAGTGTAAACCGTCATTACTGCCCACCCTGTACCAGTCACCGCCGTTCCGTCCATATCCATAACGTAAGTAGTATGACCGTAATGCTCAAAAATATCATTTAATCCTGACGATACAAAAAGCGATATTGTCCACAGAAAAAACGCTGACATACAATATTGCACGGCTTTTCCGAAACTGAAATTCCTTGTCCGGACAAGCTGATTTCTTGAAATTCTTGACATTTTAAGTCCCATAAAGGCAAAACTGATATTTGCAACAACAAATGACATCATATTGATTCCGGCAAGTATAGACGAACTATTCATATAGTCATCAATTATACTTATGTCAACACCGGAATTGAGTGACGATATAATCATTCTTATTATATATACAGCCAACATTGCAAGAATGTTACTGACAAAAAACTGTCCGAGCAATGCCCAACCGCCTATCGAATAAAAACGTTTTATTTTACGATATTCAGAATCTTCAGGTTCAAGCGGTACTGTACAGTCAGGAGCATCTAATTCCGGCATTATATCAGAATAGTCACCACTGAACTCGGAATATTCTGTAGGGTTGTCAAAAGGGTTCATTTTATCAGGCAACTTACTCTGCCTTTCCGTTTCAATCTGCCTGTTAAGTCGGCGGATTTCACGATTAAGGGAATATATTTCCGCTCTGTAATACTTATCATTGTAATATTCTTCGTTCATTCTGTTCCTCCCCTCAGTATTGGTTTATTGATTATACCTCTTTCGATATTTCGTCTTGACGGAAACCATTTCTGTAATTTCTTATTATGTTTCAGAATACTCATATTTAAAAAATATAGAATGGTTCATTGCTATTTGGGGCTTCTTTTGGAATAACAATCATAAGTTCTTCAATCCGACTATACATTCTGAAATGGTCATTTCCGGTTAAATTATCGTCACACCATTTTATTAATATACAGAGTTCGTCAAGTACTTCATTTATCTGATTAGGAGTGAAATTCCCCCAATCTTTGAATAACTTCAATTTACTTTCAGTAATAGCAACTGTCCAAATGTTTCTGAAAAAATTTTCAGATGAAATCGGATAACTGAAAATTATTTCGCTTTTCTTGTTGTTCCAGTCCCCGTTGAATCTTATCAAATCTACTGCCATATGTCACCTACTTGTGATACTTTCCGCCCTCCGCAATCTGAAATGCCCTGTAAATCTGTTCGAGTAACATAACCCTTGCAAGCTGGTGCGGAAAAGTCATCTCCGACATTGAGAGTTTAAAACTTCCCATTGACTTTATTTCCGGAGCAAGACCGAAAGAACTTCCGATTATGAAAGTCACCGTGCTGAAACCGTTCACACCGGCGGACGATATTTTTTCCGAAAACTTCACACTGCTGAGCTGTTTTCCCTCAATACACATAGGTATTATCATACCTTTTGCGTATTTTTTTATCTGTAACGCTTCTTTCTGTAAAGCGGATTCTATTTCCTTTACGGACGGATTTTCACTTAATCTGCATTCGTCTATTTCGTGCAACTCAAAACTACAGTATCTTGAAAGTCTCTTTATATATTCTGCACAGGCATTTCGGAGATAATCTTCTTTGAGTTTTCCTATAACTATTAAATTTATCGTCATCAGAAAATAACCGCTCCTCCCTGAGTTTCAACGGGTGCAACTCCCATTAAATAATCTTTGTTGAATTTATAATTCTTGTCAAGAAACCCTCTCACCGTATTGAATGCACACGAAGGCTTGTTGTTTTCCTGACTGAGATGTCCGAGTACTATATGGGTAGTACCATACTTTATGAGTTTCCCGACCTGCAAAGCACAGTCGTCATTTGAGAGATGACCCTTTTCTGACAATATACGCTGTTTGAGATACAGAGGATAATTCCCACGTCTCAACATCATTTCGTCATAATTGGACTCTATCAGAACCATTTTACAACCTTTTAGTGCCTCGTCGGTTTCCGGAGTAATAATTCCTGTATCAGTACATACTGCACAATATTTATCATCATAAGTATGTATCTTATATCCGCAAGGTTCAACAGCATCATGAGAAGTACCAAAACAGCTTATTTCCATATCCGCACAAGATATAATACGTTTCATTGCAATAACCGGAGATTTCGGGGAAACTTTATTGTCGTCACAAAGTTTTGTGAGAGTTTTCTTTGTACTATAAACCGGAATGCCTGTTTTCTGAGTAAGCATTTTCAGTCCGGAAACGTGGTCGCCGTGTTCGTGTGTTATGAAAACCGCCTGCACTGCTGAAAGCGGTATCCTGTTTGTTTCAAGAGCGGTTGAAAGTCTTTTAAAACTTACTCCGCAATCAATAAGTATTCCACCCTTTTCAGTACCGATAAAATGAGAGTTGCCTTTACTGGAGCTGAAAAGGGGATATATTCTTGCCATTTCAAACCTCTTTTCTGTTTATAATGTATTCCATAGCAAAATATTCATATCCAAACATATTACATTCCCCTGAAATACTAAAATCAAGGCTTTTATATGTTTCAACGGCAGGAATGTTACTTTTCACAACAAAAAGATGTACAGACTTAAAACCTTTTTCCGTGAGTATGTCAATAAGTTTTCCCACCATTATACGTGCATAACCTTTTCCCTGATATTCAGGTGCAATCACTATTCTTGAAATTTCGCATTGTGTACCATTATTGATTTTCCAGAAGTCATCATTTTCAAAAACACTTTCCGATTCAACAGAACAAGCACCAATTACTGTATTATCATTCTCAAATATATAAAGATTTCCTTTGCTGTAATCCTGCACAACATTTTGATATGTTGGATAATCTTCTGTCCAGTGCGAATTATTCACTCCGATAACACTTCTATAAATTTCAGCAACAATATCAATATCAGTCTGCAATGCTTTTCTTAAATTCATATTTTTCGGATTTCAACTCCTTGTCTTGTCTCACGGACTTCATAACCGAGTGCAGTTATTTTATTTCTGATTTCGTCGGCAAGTGCGAAATTCTTTTCCTTACGTGCAATTTTTCTTTCCTCAACAAGTACCATTACTTCTTCCGGAATTTCTTCATTGTCACTTTCAGAAACCTTTACAGCATTTTCAATAAGGTCAAGTCCTAAAACATTGTCAAATTCTTTTATAAGTGTGATTTTTGTTACAGCGTTTGCGGAAGATTTCAGAACGTCATACAACGCCGTAATTGCAAGCGAAGTGTTCAAATCATTATCAAGTGCGTCCGTGAAATTTTTCATAAGACGGTTATATTCTGTACTGTCAACTTCTCCCGATTTGTCGGAAGTAAGAGATGCGATTCTTTCGATGAGTTTATTGTAAGAAACTACAGCATTATTAAGATTGTCCCAGTCAAATACAAGCGACTTTCTGTAGTGCGACAACAAGCAGAAATATCTGTATACTACAGGATTATAGCCTTTTTCCTCAAGAAGTGATACAGTAAGAAATTCACCTTTTGACTTACTCATCTTACCGCTGTTCGTGTTGAGGTGATGAACGTGAAACCAGTAGTTGCACCATTCATGACCGAGATAGGCTTCACTCTGTGCGATTTCGTTTGTGTGGTGCGGAAAAGCATTGTCAATACCTCCGCAATGAATATCAAGATATTCCCCGATATTCTTCATACTGATACACGAACATTCTATATGCCAGCCAGGGTAACCTGTTCCGAAAGGACTTTCCCATTTGAGTTCCTGAGAATCAAATTTTGACTTAGTAAACCAAAGTACAAAATCTGCCTTGTTGCGTTTGTTTGAATCTTCCTCTACACCCTCACGTACTCCGACAGCCAAATCTTCCTCTTTGAAATCGTTGAAAACATAGTACTTGTCAAGTTTTGAAGTATCGAAATAAATATTTCCGCCTGCCTCGTATGCAAAGCCTTTTTCAATAAGAACTTCAATAACTCTTATAAATTCGTCTATATAGGAAGTTGCCGGTACTACTACATCAGGAGTTTTGATATTAAGTTTTTTGCAGTCGCTAAAAAATGCGTCCGTGTAAAACTGTGCTATTTCCATAACGGTCTTGTGTTCACGCTTAGCACCTTTTAACATCTTGTCGTCACCTGTATCACCGTCGCTTGTAAGATGTCCAACGTCTGTAATATTCATTACACGCTTGACATCCAGTCCGGTGAATCTCAGATACTTTTCAAGAATATCTTCCATAATATAGGTGCGGAGATTTCCGATATGTGCGTAATGATATACTGTAGGTCCGCAAGTGTAAATACTCGCTTTTCCTGCTTCATGAGGAACAAATTCCTCTTTTTTATGTGAAAGTGAATTATATAACTGCATAGTAAATTCTGCTCCTTCTGAAAAAATTATAAATTCTGGTATCGTGTAAGCATTTCCTTTTCAAATCTGAAAAGATTGAAATTATCTTCTTTTTCTGCTTCCTGAGATGCAAACTCCGCAAGTCGTCTGTTATCAGTAAGAAGTCCGCCTGCCTGATATGCAAGCTGTTCATACCAGTCCCATGAGTAACGCTCGTCCGGAAATCCGTGTGGAAACTCTATTTCCGATATAGTGTTTGTAATACAGCTTTTCACACATCTTGCGGTAAAGAAATTATTGTCAATTGAGATAATTATTTCAAGGTCATTGTACTCATCTGTTTCGTCAAAAAAATTTCCGTTATGGAAACTGCTCCATTCAAGAATAGAGGCACGTATTCTTCGGGACTTGTCAGAAACTCCGTAACTGACGGTCATTCTTTCCGGTGGTACTGCAATATCTTCCCTGTCCATTTTCAAATCATACTGCATATAATTGATAATGCTTTCAATCTGTCTTTCACGGAAACGTATGTATTCAAGCCCGAAATTAAAAAATACAGACATATTATCAAAAACTCCTTTTTTATTTTTGTTCACACAAAATTATTTTTTCTCACTGCCGGTATTCTATACGGAAATACCGGCAGTAAATATTTCATTTTCTTATATCCGAAATCTCTTTTTTAAGTTTCTCAACTTCAGCACCAAGACGGCATAATTCCTGAGATACAGGGTCGGGAATGTGTATCTGGTCTATTTCCTCGCATACGTCAGGACATATTTTTCTGCCGTTACGCCTTACCACTCGTGCAGGAACGCCAACAGCCGTACAGTTATCGGGAATTTCGTTCAGTACAACAGCATTCGCAGCTATTTTGACGTTGTTTCCTACCTTGAAAGGTCCTAAAACTTTTGCACCTGCTCCCACAAGTACGTTGTGTCCAAGAGTGGGGTGACGTTTTCCCTTGTCCTTACCAGTACCGCCAAGAGTTACCCCCTGATATAAAAGACAGTTATCACCGATTACTGCTGTTTCACCTATAACCACACCCATTCCGTGGTCTATGAAAAGCCCCTTGCCGATTTCTGCACCAGGGTGTATTTCAATACCCGTTTTTTGTCTTGCACGCTGTGAAATCATTCTCGCAGTTGTGAACATCTTTCGTTTATAGAACCAGTGGGCAATACGATAACTTCTTATCGCCGTGAGACTTGGATATGTCAACAGTATTTCAAGTGTACTGTGCACAGCAGGGTCACGTTCTCTTATCAGTCTTATATCTCTCTTTATATATTCAAACAAGTCTTTTCCTCCTTTAAAAAATCAGCCTCCGGAGCGTAAACAGAAATAATACGCTCCGGAGGCGTATGTAACGCTGTTCCACTCCGATTTATAGCTCATTTACCTGTAACGAAGGTTTTACGTTGCGGAATACTGTTTTTTCCTCCGCAAAGCTGACAGACGCACTTCACTTTCAAAGGTATGTGTCGTCGCACCGCCCCGACACTCTCTGAAAAAACCTTTTTTAAAAGCTACTCTGACTGCTACGCTTCTTCAAAAATATTGCTTATAATATTATATACCACAACTCCGGATTTTGTCAAGACTTATATCATTAATTTGTAATAAGCAATTTCCGACACTACAACAGATTATATCATCAGATTGACAAACTGAAATTATCTGTTATAATAAAATTAAAACATATATTAAAGTGAGGAATCATTATGAGAACATTTTTTATGGCAGATACACATTTCGGAGACGGCAATATAATAAAATATGAAAACCGTCCGTTTTCCTGTACTGAGGAAATGGACAACACAATTATAGAAAAATGGAATAATACTGTTTCAGAAAAAGACAAAGTTTTTTTAGTCGGAGACTTTTCAGCATACGGCTTTGAAAAATCCCGTGAAATCTGTCATAAACTCAACGGCGAAAAATTTCTTGTTATGGGAAATCACGATACAGAAAACGAACAGTATTATTATCACTGCGGATTTTCAGGAGTAAGCCGTTATCCCATAATCTATGAAAACTTCTGGATTATTTCACACGAACCCCTCTACATAAACAAAAATATGCCTTATGCGAATATCTTCGGACACGTCCACTCTAATCCCATATACTCAAACTTCTCCGAACAGAGTTTCTGTGTAAGTGTAGAAAGAATAAATTATACACCAGTGGAGTTTTCCGAAATAAAACTACATATAAAAGAACATAACTGATTATCACAAAAAAACAAATATAATCTCCGCACAGTATTTTTGCTAAATATAAATTCTTATAACGATATTGACAAATATTTTCAAATATGTTAATATATAAATACACAAAAAGAAAAAAAGGTGATAGAATGAAAAAAGAATATCTCGAAGCAGGAAAGATTGTAAACGTCCATGGCATAAAAGGAGAAGTCAAGATAATGCCTTATACTGATGTTCCGGAACTTCTCTGCGAATTTGACAGGCTTTTTCTTGACAGAAAGGAAATATTCATTGAGAGGTCAAGAACAGCAAAAAATATGGTAATCGCAAAGATTGAGGGCGTGGACACTCCGGAGCAGGCTGAAAAACTCCGCAATAAAATATTATATATGCATCGTGACGACCTTGAACTCGACGACGACACCTATTTTATACAGGACTTAATAGGCGTTGAGGTAAAAAATGCTGACACTGATTTTATATACGGTAAAATAACTGACGTTATGCAGACAGGTGCAAATGATGTATACGTCGTAAACGGCAACGGCAGAGAATATCTTGTACCTGCTATCGCTGACGTTGTTGTTTCTACCGATATAGACAACAATTCGATGACTATAAGACCCCTTGAGGGACTATTTGATTAAAGGAGAATAAATTTATGAATGATAATGAAAAAATAAAAAATCTTGAAAATGAAATACAGGAATTGAAAAATATTATTGAAATTCTTGCAAAAGATGCTAAATTCTCACCAGTAAAGGCTGAAACTACTCCTGATGTTGTACCGCCATACAATATCGAAGATAGCCCAAACAATTCAACCAATATGGTTAATGAAAATGGTGAAATTATTGATGTACCTTACACATCATATGACCCTGAAGAATTTGATATAGAAAACGGTTTATTACACGAATATCTCGGTGAAAGTGAAGAAGTTACAATACCATATGGTGTAACAAAAATCGGAAACTGTGCTTTTCAAAATAATCGAACAATAAAAAAGATAAATCTTCCTGAAACTGTTAAAGAAATAGGAAAAAAAGCATTTTCAGAATGTAATAATCTTGTTGAAGTAAATATTTCCGGAAATGATATAATAATAGGTACAGAAGCATTTTCAAGTTGCTGTAGTTTAGAAAAAATAAATATTGATAATATAAAAGAAATATATAATCGTGCTTTTAGATATTGTTCTAATCTTAAAAGATTGCGACTTTCTGAAAATACGGAATTAATAGGAGAGGGTGCTTTTAGTTGTTGTAACAATCTGAGAATTTCTATTCCTGAAACCTGTAAATATTATGCATGGGCTTTTAATGGCTGTAAAAGCGTTATAATAAGAGAGGTAACAGAAAAATGAGAATAGAAATAGCCACATTATTTCCGGAAATGTGCGAAGCCGTATTAGGTGAAAGCATAGTCGGACGTGCAAGAAAAGCAGGCAAAATATACATAAACTGCCATCAGATACGTGACTACACTCACGACAAACATAGACGTGTTGACGATACTCCATACGGCGGAGGTATGGGAATGGTTATGCAGTGTGAACCTATTTACAACTGTTACAATGCAGTATGTAACGAAATCGGTTCAAAACCGCATACAATATATATGTCCCCTAAAGGAAAAATCTTCACTCAGCAACGTGCTGTTGAACTTTCCAAAATGGAAAATATTCTTATAATCTGCGGTCACTATGAGGGCGTAGACCAGCGTATTATTGACAAGATAGTTGACGAGGAAATTTCCATAGGCGACTATGTTCTCACAGGCGGTGAAATTCCTGCAATGGCTGTTGTTGACGCTGTTGCAAGAATGTGTGACGGCGTTCTTTCTGACGAAGTCTGTTTCAAAGACGAAAGTATCTACAGTGGTCTTTTGGAGTACCCTCAATATACACGTCCTGAAGTATGGGAGGGCGAAAACGTACCGGCTGTACTTCTTTCCGGACATCACAAAAATATTGAAAAATGGCGACTTGAAAAAAGTATTGAGGTTACTTCTCAACGCCGTCCCGATTTACTGGAAGTATACAATAAATCTAAACAATAAGTATACTATTTCAAAAATTTACAGTTTATACGTAATGAACATAATACAATGTTGAAAATTGTGGGAGTTATACAATTTATGTTAAAACTTTTTATAGTAAATATCAACAACCAAACCGAAAAAATAACTCTCACATTTAAACTAAATGTAGAAATTCTTGAAAAGTGGGCGTTTAAAGCAAAAAATCCGTTGACTATGCAGATTTTTGAATGTATAATTAATATCAGCAATTGAAATAATTTGCAAATGGTATCCGGATTCAGAGGGTACACTACAGAGAACAGGAGAGTTGTATATGTTTGTCAGAGAAGTAATGGTCAAAAATCAGGTCGGACTTCACGCAAGACCGGCTACTTTCTTCATTCAGAAAGCTAATGAATTCAAGTCATCTATCTGGATTGAAAAGGAAGAACGCAGAGTTAATGCTAAGAGCCTTCTTGGTATTCTTTCACTCGGTATCGTAGGCGGTACAAACGTTAAGGTTATCGCTGATGGTACAGATGAAAAGGCTGCCGTTGATGCTCTCATCGACCTCGTTGACAGCGGTTTCAGTGAGGAAAACAGATAATTAAAAATCACGATTTTTTGGGCGTTACTAAGTAACGCCCGCTTTTATTTTTTACGGAAAAAATTATCCTTTGAGGTACTCTGCCATATTCTCAGCAAAAATCGCATAACCTTTAGTAGGGTCAGAAACAAAAACGTGTGTTACCGCACCTATTATCTTTCCGTCCTGAATTACCGGACTTCCGCTCATACCTTGCACAATACCACCGGTACTTTCAAGTAATTCCTTGTCTGTTATGCGGATTACCATATTTTTCGTACTTTCAGAACTGTTATAATCTATCTTTTCAATTTCAATACTGTATTTTTTCGGAGTATCTCCTGAAATCGTCGTCATAATTTCTGCCTCACCTGTTTTAACGTCCTGTCTGTAACCCATTTTGTACTCCTCGGAAGTCTCACACAAAACCTTTACAGCCTGCTCAGAAAGAAGTCCGTATACTCCACACGAATTATTACGATTGAGTATACCAAAGTTTCCGCCGTACATAAACTGACCGTGTAATTCCCCCGGAATACCTTTAGAACCTTTTTTAGCGTCTGTAATTTCAACAGGTACTGCTTCACCGCTGTAAATAGGAACAAGTTCACCGGTATCAGAATCACATACAGGGTGTCCGAGACCGGCAAATTCTCCAGTAGTCTTATTAAAGAATGTCATTGTACCGATACCGGCGATACTGTCACGCACCCACATTCCCCCACGCCATTTTTCATCAGATTCGGAATACTCCGGTTTCAGAAATACCGGAAAATCTTTTCCCTCACGACTGACAATTATCTTTATTTTTTTGCCGTTGCTGTTACCTATAATTTCCTGAATTTCGTTATTAGAAGTTATGTTTTTTCCGTCTGCCGATTTTATAATGTCACCTACCTGTATTCCGGCATTCTGTGCAGGACAGATTTTCTCACCGTTTTCTGTCTCGACTTCACCCATTTCAGTAACCATTACGCCGTCCATAAGGAGCTTTATTCCAAACGGATTCCCCCCTGCCACAAGTGTGGGAGCTTCTGCCTCGTGGACTTCAATATTTTTTACCGGAATTGCTCCGAAAAGCGTTAAAGTCACCTGAGAAGTGCCGTCATTGTTATTTGAAACCGGAATGGCATTTTCCGAATTATTAAAACAAAATATCTGCGGATATTCGGCAATTCTTATCTCACTGCCGGATTCAGTTGTAAGTGACGACGGAAGATGTGTGGAATAATATTCCGCTGTGCCAAAAAGTCCGACTATTCCCAAAGATAATATAACCGCTGTGCCTTTAATGATTTTTCTTTTAAGTTTCATTCTGTAAATCCTTTCCTTTAATTCTCTGAAAACTGAGAATGTATTTATTATATGATTACAATGCGGTTTTATAATTGAGAATTAACCGCATATTTTACTGTTTATTCCTTTAAAAGCAAAAAGAGGTTATTATAATGTCAGAAAAATCAAAAAAGTATATTTTATTTTTTGCAAAAATCTTTCTTATTATTTCAACGGCTGTTTATCCGTTCTTTATGGTAATAATGACAGGTGCAGGACTTGTTTATAATCATTCAGTTTACGGCACAAAAATAATGTACACCGGAATTTTTCTTATTTTTTCAGGAATACTTATGACTTCCGGAAGTATATGCTGTATGTTCAGGAAAAAAATATCAAATATAATTTCGTTGATATTATGGGTTTCCGGATTTACATTATGCATAACTATGCTGTATATATTATGTGTTCAAGCAGACTATAACGGCTGGTACAGAAATTTGTCGCCTGTAAGCGATATGTACAAAATACGGATATTTCCTGTAACTGTTCCTTTAATGACTGATTTGATAATATCCCTGACCAATATTCATTCTGGACAAGCATAAATATATTATAACAAAAAAAAGACGTGAAAACCGTCTTTTTTTGCGAATATAAAAATTTTTTATTCTATCACTCTGCAAAGGTTAGCTTCTCCGGAACTCAGATGACGAATAGTGCCGTCGGGAAGTTTTATTACAAGATTTGCATTATCGTCTATTCCCTCAGCGAAAGCTATTACTGTACTTCCGTCTACATTAGCTGTTATTGTGTTTCCGGTAAGAATTTCCCTGTTTCTGTACTCCCTGATATAGTTACGTGATTCTATTCCCGACAGATACTTTTCAAGACTGTTCAGCACTTCTGCACAAAGTCTGTTACGATTGATTCTTAATCCGGTCTCGTCCTCAACGGAAGTTGCAGAAACTCTCAGTTCACGGCTGAAACCTCCCCCAGCACTGCGGACGTTTATCCCTATTCCGATAACAGCATAATCAATGGACTTCATTTCCATACCTAAAGAGGCTTCCGTAAGTATACCACATATTTTTCTGCCGTTCATATAAAGGTCGTTGACCCATTTTATATTCACTTCAGAACGGCACAGTTTCTCAACAGCAACAGCAACAGCACAGGCAGTGGCAGAAGTTATCATAGAAGCTGTTTGTATGTCAAAATCCGGACGTACTACCACACTCATATAAAGCCCTTTTCCTTTCGGGGAAACAAAACTTCTGCCCAGTCTGCCTTTACCTGATGACTGAGAGTCAGCAATCACTACAGTACCGTGCAACGCTCCGGAAGATGCAATTTCTTTTGCATAATTATTCGTTGAATCTGTTTCTTCAAGAATTACAATCTTTTTACCGAAATCCTCAGTTTTCAGAAAAGGTTGTATAAGTTTTTCGGAAAGTCTGTTGTTTTCAGCGGAAAGTCTGTAACCTTTTGAAGTTACAGCTTCAATTGAATATCCCTCTGTTTCAAGGGATTTTACAGCTTTCCATACGGCATTACGGCTTACACCGATTTTTTCGGCAAGCATAGCTCCCGAAATGTATTCGCCGTCTGAACCAGCAAGAGTTTCAAGAAGTGTTTCTTTAACATTCATAAAAAGAAAAACCACCTTATTTATTATTTAATATCCGGTTGAAAAAGTCGATATATTTTCCCGTTACTTTTTCACGGCTGAAATTATCTTTCACATATCCGCAACCATTAAGTCCCATTATATCAGAAACTTCATTGTCGGCAAGAAGAAAATCTGTACACGCTTCAAATTCCGGATAGTTGCTGAAATAAAGTCCGCCGTCCGATTGCAGAACAAAATTCCGTGTAACCTCGCATTTTTCGTGAACAAGTACCGGACGTTTACAAAGCCAGCTTTCCATTACAACAAGCGAAAAACTTTCGTTTACTGACGGCTGACAAAGAAATGCACTTGCACTCATAGCATTATACTTATCCTGCTCCGAAACGTACCCTAAATCAATTATATTGTATGCACGGACTTTTTTTCCTCCACCGGTCATTACAAGGCATAAATCAGTATTTTTTCTTCTGACGTACTCAGCATAGTATTCTATAAGCGTATCAATATTTTTTCCGCTGTCTTTTCTGCCGGAGTACAGTATAAAAGGCTCTTTTATATTATACTTTCTTCGGAAGTCTTCCGGATTTCCGGAAATATCTGTATTCATTCCTATTCCTGCCGTCAGGGTCTCAACATTCTGCAAATTATAGATTTTTTCAGCAAGATTTTTTTCAGGTTCTGAATTGAAAACCATTCCTGCAATTTTCGGAAAAAGTTTCTGAAAATGTTTCATATATGCGTAATGTTCATCGTGCAGGCACGGAATAAGAATTGATTTTTCCGGAAAAAGTTTCATACCCCAGTAAGTAGTACCAAACATATACGGTATAAACACAAACAATGAATAATTATCGGAGTTTTCACGCATATATCTGTAAAGTCCGTTACTGTTAATCATCTCACGCAGAAAAATTTTTTCCTCGTCTGAAGTCACCGGAATGTTATTCATAAATTTGAAGTTCACGCCGTCAAAAGCACGTATATCACGTTTTCGCACGCTGAAACGTCTCACGGGAATATTGTTTCTGTTGAAATAAATTCCCTCTCTGTAGTAATTTTCATTCCAGTCAGAACGAAATTCCTTTGCACAAGTCGTGAGAATTTCAAGAGGTATGTTTTTTTTATAAAGTTCAGCAGTAAGGTCACGGAGCATATTTTCAGCACCACCGGAAATATCGTCTGCATACCATGGTATAATAAAACCGATTTTTTTCATAATTATCCACCGTTTATAAAGTCAGTCAGTATTTTTCTGAAAAGACTTCCGGTTTTTCTGTACGAAAAATCAGAAAGTCTTTTTTTCTGTTTTCTTAAAATATCTTTACGGAAATGTTGGTCATTCAGTATTCGGGAAATAGTTTCACCTGCATACACAGGGTCGTTATCAGACAGAAGTACACCACTTCCCCCAAGAGTTTCCGGTACTGCTCCGGCGTTCAATGCGACTATCGGAACATTAAAAAACATAGATTCGACAAGAGGTACACAGAAACCCTCATGTCTGCTCATACAAAGAAAAATATCCGCCACCTGATAATATGCAAGTAATTCGTCAAAAGTAACTTGTCCGGTAAATATAACGTCTTTCAAGCCGAGAATTTCAGTATACTTTTTAAGACGACTATAATAATTTTCCATTCCCGTCCAACTTCCGACAAGAATAAGTCTTGATTTCGGATTTATCTTCTTGTAACAGTAAAAAGTCTTAATAACATCTTCATGTTTTTTGTTCGGAGCGATTCTGCCTACAAAAATAATATTCGTCCAACCGTCAGAGTATTTGTTTATTATATAATGGTCGGAAACTTTTCTGTAATCACGAAAAGGTATCAGTACCGGACGTACTTCTATGGAACATCTGTAATCATATTCAACAAGCTGAGATTTATTATATTCTGAATCAGCAAGGCACAAATCAAAAGTTCTGTTTAAACGCCTGAGACCCTGATAACCGTAATTCGTCAGTGCAAACATTTCACGGCTGTAAGGTCTGAAAAATTCGGGAGGCGTTATATTATGGTAAATCATTATTTTACGGCACACCATTCTGTCAAGTGAAAAATTCAAATCAGTACCGGTTGACATATGATAAATAATAATGTCATCTCCGGAAATATTTTTCAGATTCCGGACGTTCTTTACAGGAAGATTTTTTCCGACTGTTTCTGCATAAATATCCGTATCAATTCCCATAGACTTTATAATTCTTTCAATTGCAAATGTATCATTACTTACTGCATCACCATAAGAAACAGTCGGTAAAAGCTGTATAATCTTCATTTTCATTCACCGTAAAGGTCTTTGATAAGACGATTATTTTCTTCTTCAAGTTTTTCAATACGTTTAACAAGACAACTGTTTTCCGTTTCCATTTTTTCAATCCGTCTGATTAGCTTTTTCTGCACATTCCGCAAGGAAGTTATTGTAGTTTCCGCTGAAGCGTTGAAATCATTCTGTTCATCAACAATCGGCTCTACATAAAATTTTATTATTTTCCTTACGACTTTTTTCAGAAATACTTCATATTTTTTTCCTGTAAGCTGTCGGTAAGAATGTATATAAGAATATGCCCTCATTTCAGAAATAGCTTCGTCGGGATTTTCAGGTACTACCGCACCCGCTTTTTCAGAATAACGGACGTTCTCAAAGTCCGGAATATTCTTTGCAGTTTTCTTTATATCTGACATTATTGCAGTAATATTTATAGAATTATTCATATTTATAACCTCTCGAAAAAAGTATGGTTTGTCTTATTATAACATAGTTGTCACAAAGTGTCAAGATTAACGCTTTACGGGAATATTTTTTTGCATAAAGAAGACCATTCACATATTATTTTTTTATTGTGGCAAATATCTGTTAAAAAATCACAATAAATCTGTCCCGAAAATTTAAAAACATCTTGCAATCACTATAAAAATATGATATAATAAATTTTACAGACTTTTTCTTTGTCGGGAATCTTCCGGCGGAAAGGACATTATGAAAAAAATTACTATTATTACCGGTCACTACGGAAGCGGTAAAACCAATCTTGCAGTAAACCTTGCTATACGGGCACACCGTCAGGGAAAATCCGTTGCAGTGGTTGACCTCGATATTGTAAATCCTTATTTCAGAACAGCGGATTTCAGAAATCTTTTTGAGGACAACAGCATAAAACTTATTGCTCCGGATTTTGCTAACACTAACCTTGATATTCCGTCAATACAGTTTGACCTTGAACAGCTTGCAAAAAGTGAAGACTGTCTGATTATTGACGTGGGCGGTGACGATGCAGGAGCAGTTGCACTCGGTCGCTATGCGGAAGCACTTTCCACATACGGTGATGACGTTGATATGTTCTATGTTATAAATCAACGCCGTTATCTTACTGCAACTCCTGACGAAACAATTTCCCTTATGTACGAAATCGAAAACGCTTCACGAATGAAACACACGGCAATCGTCAACAACACCAACCTCGGCAATGAAACTACTCTTGAAATCGTTGAAAATTCAGAAGAATTTGCTTCTGAAATATCAGTCCGGACAGGTCTTCCGATTGCGTTCACGACGTTTCCGGAAGAATGTGCGGAACTTACCGACATTCCCGATGCTTACCCTATAAAAATCTATGTAAAGCCTTTATGGGAAATATGATACATGAAAGGAGCTGATTTTATGGCTAAAATGACAGTGGTTACTGAACGCTGTAAAGGCTGTGGACTTTGTGTCACTGCCTGTCCTAAGAAAATTGTTTCGCTTCAGAAAGAAAAACGTAACAAAAAAGGATATTTCTATGCTGTCTGTACAGACGAAAACGCTTGTATAGGCTGTGCTATGTGTGGAATTATGTGTCCTGACTGTGCAATAATTGTTGAAAAATAATCGAAAGGAGCTTTTTTTACTTTGGAAAGAAATTTAATGAAAGGTAATGAGGCACTCGCAGAAGCCGCTATACGTGCAGGCTGTAAATGTTTTTTCGGCTACCCCATTACCCCACAAACTGAACTCGCCGCTTATATGTCTAAACGTATGCACAAGGCAGGCGGTGTATTTTTACAGGCTGAATCAGAAATCGCTGCTATAAATATGGTTCTCGGTGCAGCATCTACAGGTGTACGTGCTATGACATCATCTTCTTCCCCCGGAGTATCTCTTAAAAGCGAAGGTATTTCATATCTTGCCGGTTCAGACCTTCCGGCAGTAATCATAAACGTTCAGAGAGGTGGTCCAGGTCTCGGAGGTATTCAACCCTCACAGGCAGACTACTGGCAGGCTACAAAAGCCCTCGGTCACGGTGACTTCCATTTACTTGTGTACGCTCCTGCTTCTGTTCAGGAAATGGTTGACATGGTTGTTACAGCATTCGACCGTGCCGACAAGTACAGAATGCCTGCTATGATTCTTGCAGACGGTCTTCTCGGTCAGATGATGGAACCTGTTTCGTTCCCTGAAATAAATGCAAACGCTTATGACAAGAGTTCATGGACAGCCGACGGTCACAAAAACAAAAGAAAACATCACATTATCAACTCCCTTTACCTCAAACCTGACGAACTTCAGAACTCTGTCTATGAAAGATTTGAAAGATACGAAAAGGTCAAGGCTGAGGAAACAGACGCTGAACTTTATCTCACTGAGGATTGTGACATACTTCTTTGTGCTTACGGTGCAACAGCTCGTGTTGTAAAGTCCGCTGTAAACTCTGCCCGTGAAATCGGTATAAAGGCAGGTATGTTCAGACCTAAGACCTTATGGCCTTTTCCTGTAAAAGAAATCAACGAGGCGTGCAAGTCAGCAAAATGTCTGCTTGACGTTGAAATGTCAATGGGACAGATGATTGACGATGTGAAACTTGCTATTAACTGTTCAAAGCCTGTACACTTCTTCGGAAGAACCGGCGGTATTATTCCAACTCCTGCCGAAATTCTCGAGGAAATAAAAAAAGTCGGAGGTGCTGAATAATGGCTGTTGTATTTGAAAGACCTAAATCACTTGCTGATGTTGCAACACACTACTGTCCGGGCTGTACTCACGGTATAGTCCACAGACTTGTATGCGAGGTAATCGACGAAATGGGCATTGAGGGCGATACAATCGGCATATGTCCCGTAGGCTGTTCCGTAATGGCTTACGATTACTTCAATTGCGATATGATTGAAGCCCCTCACGGACGTGCGCCAGCTGTTGCGACAGGCGTTAAGAGAACCAATCCCGACAAGTTTGTATTTACATATCAGGGTGACGGAGACCTTGCGGCAATCGGTACTGCTGAAACCGTTCACGTTGCCACACGTGGCGAAAATATCGTTATAATATTTATCAACAACACTATCTACGGAATGACAGGCGGTCAGATGGCTCCTACTACTATTCCCGGACAGGTTACGCAGACTACTCCGTATGGTCGTGACCCCGAACTTGCAGGATACCCTGTAAGAGTATGCGAAATGCTTTCAACGCTTACCGGTACTGCTCTGGCACAACGTGTTGCAGTCGATACAGTACCACATATCCGTGAAACAAAAAAGGCTATCAGAAAGGCTTTTGAAAACCAAAAGGAAAAAAGAGGTCTTTCAATTGTGGAAGTCCTCTCAACCTGTCCGACTAACTGGGGAATGTCTCCTGTTGAGGCTATAAAGAGACTTCAGGACGAAATGATTCCTTATTATCCACTCGGAGTTTATAAGGACGTTAAAGCGGAAGGAGGCAACAAATAATGACTACTGAAATTCTTCTTGCAGGTTTCGGCGGACAGGGCGTACTCTTTGCCGGAAAAATTCTTGCTTATTGTGGTCTTATGGACAACAAGGAACTTTCGTGGTTACCGTCATATGGTCCTGAAATGCGTGGCGGTACTGCTAACTGTTCCGTATGTATTTCCGATAACCCTATAGGTTCACCGCTCGTACTTACTCCTGATATTCTCATAGCTATGAATCAACCGTCTTTTGACAAATTCGTCAACGACGTAAAGCCAGACGGAAAAATTTTCATAGACAGCACCCTCATTGAATCGAAATGCGAAAGAAACGACGTTGAATGTTATTATATACCGTCGTCGCAACTCGCAGAGGACAATAATTTAAAAGGCGGTTCAAATATTATCCTGCTCGGCAAACTCATTAAAGAAACTAATCTTTTCACACTCGATACAATGAAAAAAGCTATCGAAAAGGTTGTACCACCCTCAAAGGCTCACCTTATTGAAAATAACTTCAAAGCTATTGAAATCGGTATGAATAACTAAATAAAAATCCCCTGATTCACTCAGGGGAATTTTTTTATTCTAACGGTAAAATGTAGGATTATCTGTACGTTCAAGAAGATAATCTATTGAAACATGAAAATAGTCGGATAATGCTATAAGCGTCTTGTAATCGGCTTCACGTTCTCCACTTTCATAGCGACTTATTGAATTTTGATTCAGATTTAACTCTATTGCAAGTCTCTGTTGTGTCATTCTCTTTGATTTTCTTAATTCCTTTAATCTCATAAAAAATAACTCTATATACCAAATTGGGATAAATTCATTATATCATAATGGTATAATATTTTTATCCCGATTTGGTATAAAAAGGGAAATAAAATAAAGGAGGAAAATCATGAAGACGACAAAATTAGTTTTAGGAATACTTACAATAATTATATCATGCTTTGTATTGTTTCAGTCTTGTACGGCTGGTGCTGTAAACGCTTTATCGGATAACGGTGAATCAAGCGGTACTGGTGGTGCTTTAGTATCTCTGCTTATGCTTGCCGGTGGAATTACTATGATAGCAAGTCGCAAGAATACTACAAAGGGTGGCTCAATTGCCGGAGTTATTATTTTTGGAATTTCTGCTTTAATCGGCTTCACGTCGGCTGGTTCTGTATTCAAGGACTTAATCGCCTGGGCTGTATTATGTGTGATTCTTGCAATTGTAAATATTATTGCAGTTTTTCGTTGCAAAGAAAACAAAGATGACAAATAAAATTAAAAGAGACTTCAAAATTGAAGTCTCTTTTTTATCATATTTTTATCTGTGATGTCCGCCACCGCCGTGACCTCCGCTATGGCTATGACCTCCGCCACCGCCACTACTACGACTACTGCTACTACTGCTTGTTTCAATCTTGTGTTCTGTAGTGTACGAACGAATAAATGTATCTGTACTTCTATGGAAAACTGTCTTTTCGTTTCTGACGTATATTCCGCTATTCTGACTTTTCTTGAATATATATCTTTGTTTTGTTGCAAAGTATACTATAACAGCAACTATAAGTCCAACAACCACACATACCAACATAAGAATTACATTATATGCAATGGGCTTGTGATTTGAAACAACAAATTTTCCGTTCTTCATAAACATATACTTTCCGGAAGACTCGTCGTAATAATATGTCATTGAATTTGAACCCGGTGCTGTTTTGCCATAATCTTTAATAGCTCTCAGAAACTCCTTTACAGCGTCTTCAATGTTTTCCGGATAGACGGTCTGTCCGGAAGCCGGCAGATAATTGTCAAGGCGTGTGAATATATTATCAATACAATTCTGATACAGAAGTACAGCCTTACCGCTTGCTGATATGTAGTCATATGCCGGTACACGTCCCGACAAGTCCATATAATAAAATACTCCGTCAGTATCTTCCCCGAAAATCTCATCATAGGAATCATCGGCAAAACATTCTATATCATAATCACTTCTGTAAATGTCGTCTTCTCCTGCAACGTATACAAATACATTCATTTCCAATTTTTCAGCGGTCTCACGTACAAGTTTTGTCATTTCTTCGGGATTTTCCGCAAGTCCCGTATTGTCAATAAAACCACTCTTTATATAGTTTCCGTCAAAACCTTTTGAAATATCAGTCTTTGCAGACGACTGTATAATAAACAATACAAGTATTGCAACAACAAGCAACGCATTTATCATAATTAAAACTGACTTCTTCATTACAATAAAGCACCTCCAAAAAGAAAACCTAAAACAGCTACCGCCAACCCTACAGCCATGCTGAAAAGTTTCAGTTTCGTTTTGTCAAGCGGAGGTGTACCGGCAGTTTTTCCTGTCTGTCCGTTTATCGCAAACTCGTACATTTTATCCTCATATTTATATGTCATAAACCATACAGGCAACATTGCATACTGCCATTTTGTACTCATAATGTTGTAGTTTTCACTGGTTACAACAAATGAAGAATAACCATGTATAGTGTTATTGACTATTTTTCTTCCTGCTTCTGTCGCTCTTTCACGGATTCGAGGAAAGACTTCCGACTTGTCAACGTCGAATTTATCAGCATAAAATCCGCTGAAATATGACATCGAAAAATCTTTCAGGTCGCCGTACTCGTAAGGCTCGATAGCTTCCATTAACTTGTCTTCAATTTTGCTTGCACCGTCTGCCGGAATACCTTCCGCTGATATATCTGCCTGACGTTCCACACTAAACTCCTTTGTTTCAGTATACCTGTATTCTCCGGAAGTCCACGTGCGTTTCCTTTTACCGATTCCGGAAACGTCTGCTTTCATATTGCAGTCAGCCACCCAGAATGGTACATACAGACCTGTCATTTTTTCTATCTGCTCCTGAGATTTGAAGTCGTCCGGAATAAACCATTTACTTCTTGCCCATTTTTTGAAACAGTTTAAAGCGTTTTCCCTCGTGTACTTGAAACCTATCACTTTATCCGGCTTGTATTTTCCGGTGAGTTTTCCGGCAAGTATTATCGGATTATGACAGTAATAACAGAAAAGTGCTGTCTGTTCGTCGTCTGCCATAATATCTGCACCGCAACTTGCACAATGATATAAATTAGTGTGTTCCTCAAATTCCTGCTGTTCGTGAATTTCCGCCTCTGTCAGTACTGTCTCCGGATTATCTGCATTTATCTGTTGCATCTCTTCTTGTGTGAACTCACTTCCGCAGTACTCACAGCCGAATTTCTGAGTATTCGGCATAAATTTCAAATCGGCATTACAATTGGGACATTTATATTCTGTTGCTTCAATCTGTGCCAAATAAAACCACTCCTTAAAAATTTTACTGTATTAAATATATCATATTCAGGACTTTTTTTCAACAGAAATCTGACAAATATCTTTATCAGGTGCTGTTTTTTGGGAAAAATGCTTTTTACTTCTTCCAAATGCTTGACAGGTTTAGTGAAATCTGTTATAATTATTATATTAATTAAAAAAAATTTGTAAAAAAAGAAAGGGATGACGATATTATGAAATACAAATTCTCATCTGTTACTCCGGAAATCCTGAAACTTGCTGACAAGTCTCTTGACGGTTACAAGATAAATCCGGAACTCTATATGCAGTACGATGTAAAACGTGGTCTCCGTGACCTTGACGGAAACGGCGTTGTTGCAGGTCTTACAAACATAAGCACAATAAAGGTACTTGATACCGGTAACGGTACACCCAATCACGGTGACGGAAAACTCTATTACAGAGGTATCGACGTTGAAGATATTGTTTCCGGCTTTATCAAAGAAAAACGTTTCGGTTTTGAGGAAACTATATATTTACTGCTTTTCGGCGATATGCCGTCCGAACACGAACTCACAGAATTTAAAAAGATTCTTGCAGACTTCCGTGAACTTCCGACAACTTTCACAAGAGATGTTATTATGAAAGCTCCGAGTGACAATATGATGAATACTCTCGCAAAAAGCGTTCTTGCCCTCTACTCCTATGATGACGACGCTAATAATATCGCTGTTCCCAATGTTATGAGACAGTGCATTGAACTGATTACGCTTTTCCCTGTACTTGCAGTCTATGGTTACAACGCCTACAAATATTACAACAGTGGCGGAAGTCTTTTCTTCCATGACCCTGACCCGAATCTTTCGATTGCTGAAAATCTGCTTTATATGCTCCGTCCCGACAAGAAGTATACTGAACTTGAGGCACGTATTCTTGACCTCGCACTTGTTCTCCACGCTGAACACGGTGGCGGTAACAATTCTACTTTTACAGTACACGTTGTATCGTCTTCAGGTACTGATACATATTCAGCAATTGCGGCAGCCCTCGGCTCTCTGAAAGGTCCTAAACACGGCGGTGCTAATATAAAAGTTGCTATGATGTTTGACGATATGAAAGCAAACGTAAAGGACTGGACGGACGAAGATGAAGTAAGAAACTATCTCCAAAAACTTCTCCACAAGGAAGCTTTTGACAAGGCAGGACTTATTTATGGTATGGGACACGCTGTATATTCACAGTCTGACCCACGTGCCAAAGTTTTCAAGGGCTTTGTAGAAAAACTTTCATCAGAAAAGAACAGACATGAAGAATTTGCACTCTATTCACTTGTTGAAAAACTCGCTCCTGAGGTTATCGCAAGCGAAAGACGTATGTTCAAAGGTGTATGTGCAAACGTTGATTTCTACAGCGGTTTTGTATACAGAATGCTCGGAATCCCTGACGAACTTTTTACCCCGCTTTTCGCTGTCTCAAGAATTTCCGGCTGGTCGGCACACAGAATTGAGGAACTTATCAACTCAAACAAGATTATACGTCCGGCTTACAAGGCTATTTCCCCTATGCACGAATACACCGATATGGAAAATCGTATGGACTGAATTTTTTTAAGAAAGGAAATTTTATTATGCACAATTCCACCCAGCTTTTTAATTTCAATGGTCTTACTTGTGTAAGATTACAGGCAGGCGGTTACGAAGCCGTTATCGCTTACGAAGTCGGCTCTAACGTTATCCGTCTCAGAGACAATAAAAACAATATGGAATTCTTCCGCTTCAATCCAAACAACACTGCTGACGATATAAAGCAGTCTGCTGAAGTATGGGGACTTCCTACCCTTTATCTTCCCAACCGTTTCGCTGACGGTATTCTGAAAACTTCCGATGCTGTATATCATCTTCCGGTAAACGAAAAAGCACCTTACAACAACCACATTCACGGATTCCTGCATAAACGTGAACACGAAATAGTAGAATACAATTCCGATGCAAATTGTGCATGGCTTGTCACTCGCTATGTTTACGACGAAAGAGACGAATTTTTCCAGTATCTGCCGATAAAATTCACTGCTGAATATACTTTCACACTCTCAGAACACGGTCTCGAACAGAACATTAAGTTTACAAACAATTCAAACGTTGTACTTCCGATGTCACTTGCTTCACATACAACAATCAACGCCCCTTTTGTTGACGGTGCTAAGGAAAGCAATATAAGACTGACTGTACCAATCGGCAAGAAATGTGAACTCAATGAACGCTGTCTCCCTACAGAAGTCCTCCGCTCTCCTGAAAGTTATGACCTTGAATACAAAAACGGTACTAAATGCCCTGTATTGCAGGTAGTGGACAATGATATGTATTTCGGCGAATATACAACCCTTGACGGTCAGCAGTTTCACGGCGTGATTGCGGAAGACGTTGAAAGCGGTAAAAAACTCTGCTATGAAGTTTCCGACGAATACAAATTCTGGATTATATGGAACGACAGAGGATTCAATCATTACTTCTGTCCTGAACCTATGACAGCTATGATTGATGCCCCTAACCTCTCTCTTCCTGCTGAAATGACGGGTTATGTCGAAATAAAGCCCAATAACACATTTAAAACTCATCAGAGATTTTTCAGTTGCTGAATCATAATCAAATAATTTTGGTACTTCAAATGAATTTTTGTCAAATTGCACAAAAATCTGATGAAAAATAGTACATAGGAATTTTTCTATAATCTATTGTAATAAAATGAAAAGTATGATATAATGTTAGAAAATGCGATAGGCTATCGCTTTTTCAGGAACTGAAATATCGTTCACAATGAAATAAAAAGGAGTAAAATCAATTATGCAGAAGTTCGGATTTTTTGATGACGCTAATAAAGAATACGTTATCAATTCCCCTAAGACACCTTATCCATGGATTAACTATCTCGGCACTCAGGAATTCTTCTCTCTGATTTCCAACACCGCAGGCGGTTATTCTTTCTACAAGGACGCTCGTCTCAGAAGAATCACACGTTATCGTTACAACAACGTTCCTATCGATATGGGCGGTCGTTATTTCTATATCAACGAAAACGGCACAATCTGGAATCCTGGCTGGTCTCCTGTAAAAACAGGGCTTGATTCCTATGAATGCCGTCACGGTATGGGTTACACTGTTATTACAGGTAAGAAAAACAATTTAAAAGCTGAGGTTACTTTCTTTGTTCCGCAAAACTATGCCGGAGAAGTTCAGCAGGTTGTACTCACAAATGAGGGTTCAGAATCTAAAACTTTCTCACTGTTCTCCTTTGCTGAATGGTGCTTGTGGGACGCTCAGGACGACTGCACTAACTTCCAAAGAAATTTCAGTACAGGTCGTGTTGAAGTTGTAGGTTCTACTATCTACCACAAGACTGAATACAGAGACAGACGTGACCACTTTGCTTTCTATACTGTAAATGACGAAATAGACGGTTACGATACTGACAGAGATTCATTTATCGGTCTTTACAACGGTTTCAATGACCCACAGGCTGTTGTTGCAGGCGAAGCAAACAATTCTTTCGCTGACGGCTGGTCTCCTATCGCTTCACACTACAAGAAGATAACTCTTGCTCCTGGTGAATCAAAAACTCTTATTTTCATTCTCGGTTACGTTGAAATGCCTGTCGACAAGAAGTTTGAAGCTGACGGAGTTACAATCAACAAGGAAAAGGCTCTTGCAATGATTGAACAGTACAATACTCCTGAAAAGGTTGCAGAGGGTCTCGCAGAACTTAAAGCTACATGGGATAAGCTCCTCGGAATAATCAATGTAAATACTCCGAATGACAAAGTGGACCGTATGGTTAATATATGGAATCAGTATCAGTGTATGGTTACTTTCAACCTCTCACGTTCTGCTTCTTACTTTGAAAGCGGTATCGGTCGTGGTATGGGCTTCCGTGACTCAAATCAGGATATTCTTGGTTTTGTACATCAAATTCCTGACAGAGCAAGACAGCGTATTATTGATATTGCTTCAACTCAACTTGAAGACGGCGGTTGCTATCACCAGTATCAGCCACTTACAAAGAAAGGTAACTCCGATATCGGCGGTGACTTCTCTGACGACCCGCTCTGGATGATTCTTTCTGTTTCCGCTTACATAAAGGAAACTGGTGACTGGACAATCCTTGACGAAATGGTGCCTTATGACAACGACGAATCAAAAGCTAAGCCAATGCTTGACCACCTTAAAGTTTCATTCTACAAAATTATTAACAATCTTGGTCCTCACAACCTCCCACTTGCTATGCGTGCTGACTGGAATGACTGTATTAATCTTTCATGCTATTCAGATACTCCCGGTGAGAGCTTCCAGACTTACACAAACCCGAAATTTGCAGAAGAGGGCGGTTATTCAAAGGTTGCTGAATCTGTAATGGTTGCTACTCTCTTCACATATGCTGGTCCTAACTACGTTGCTATTCTCAAACATCTCGGTAAGGACGATGAGGCTGAAAAGGCTCAGGCTGAAATCGACAAGATGAAGAAGAGTGTTATGGAATCTGCTTTTGACGGCGACTGGTTTATCCGTGCTTACGATTCCGAGGGCAATAAAATGGGTTCAAAGGAATGCGAAGAGGGCAAAATCTTCATTGAACCACAGGGCTTTGCTGTTATGTCAGAAATCGGCAAGGAAGAGGGTGCTGACATCAAGACCCTTGAATCTATCGACAAGTACCTCAACACAAAATATGGTCTTGTTCTCAATAACCCTGCTTTCACAAAGTACTATATCCAGTACGGTGAAATTTCAACATATCCCGGCGGTTACAAGGAAAATGCCGGAATCTTCACTCACAACAACGCTTGGATTATATGTGCTGAGGCTTATGCAGGTCGTGGCGACAAGGCATTTGAATACTACTCAAAGATTGCTCCTGCTTTCAATGAGGATATCTCAGACCTCCACAAAACAGAGCCTTATGTATACGGTCAGATGATTGCCGGTAAGGACGCAAGCAGATTCGGTGAGGGCAAGAACTCATGGCTTACTGGTACTGCTGCTTGGAATATGGTTGCTATTTCCCAGTATATTCTCGGACTTGCTGCTGACTGGAACGGTCTTAAGGTTGACCCGTCTATTCCTCACGAATGGGACGGCTTTACCGCTGTAAGAAAATTCCGTGGTGCTACTTACAATATCACTGTAAAGAATCCCGACCACGTTTGCAAGGGCGTTAAGTCAATGACTGTTGACGGTCAGGCAGTAGACGGAAACGTTATCCCTGCTTCTGCTGACGGTGTTCACGAAGTTGAAGTTATTATGGGTTAATTCCATTATTAAATAATAAAAGGACTGTTTCGTCTCACGACGGAACGGTCTTTTTTTGTGCATAACAAAAGACGGATTCCGAAAAATCCGCCTTTTTATTTGTATCATATTCGTCCACCTATGAAATAGTTTCTTTTGTTTTGGATTTATCCTTATTTTCAGATGATAATTGATTATAACCACGATTGTCAGGTTTACAGGCTACAACGATAAGACCGATTATTCCGAGCCAAAAGCCCCAAGCAAAACCACCTTTATAACCCTTGCTTTTTGAAATTGCTCTTGTAATAAGCCCCCATATCGATCAACACCATTAAGCTAAGGAAAAGATATGAACAAAATGTAAATTTTGCAGAAAAACTCTTGACAAAACGAAGGAA